>MWCX01000024.1 GCA_002070265.1 Bacteroidetes bacterium ADurb.Bin174
CTTCGAGCCCGAGGAGAGAATTCAACTTCATCGTTTGTATCTTCGAAAGTAACCTGATAGTAATAAGGTGTTGTTTTTTCCTGACCGTAAGCTAATCTTTTACTCCAAGCACTTTCTTTAAACTCTCCACTTAGCGGCAAAAACGAAAAAACGTGACCCAATCGGTGAGAGGTCATTGTAAGTGAAAAGTTATGTATTTGATCATCCAAGTGATCATTCCGAATCGGGAAAACTCTAACCATACTGTTAGGAATATGCACTGTGGGACGCGTCGGTTGTAATATAATTCCAACACCTCCAATTGTCGGGTCTACATGTTGTAAATTAGATCGGGAACAACCTATCAAAAAAAGGGAAAAAGAGAGAAATAAAAATAAATATCTAAGCATGATTATCTTGTTAAAAGTTTGATATAAATTAATTCTTTACATTTTCAGTCCAAACGTGGAAATCTTCAATTGCCTTACACAAAACCCCATCTTCAAAACCTTTTTCGGTATTGTTGTCAAACAGCGTACTTTTATCTAAAAATGGTGGAGCCAATGTAACATGCTGCACAAGGTTATATAATCTGCTGTTCTTATTCAGATTCTTAATATGCTCTTTGACTCTCACAACTGGCTCGTTATGAGGCGACTGTTGGCTCTCGCGAGTTAATTGCAACCTTGCAACAGGCAAGCTACACTGCATAGACGATCCTGTTTTACTTTCTTGCAAAATTCCCCATTGTTGCTGATTAACTTCTCCGTGATGGATAAAACCATTTTTCTTTTCTGCATCCGAGGGTAGCCCCCACCGATCAAAACAAAGAAAGTACCCCTGAAATAAAGGTTCGTCAGGATTACTTGAACTCCAATTGATAGGATTGATCGGTAAATCTTTAAGATGGAAATCAATATAAGCTCCTCCATTCAAATCTACCTTGATTACTGCTTTGTCATTTTCAAATGTAATAATCTTTTTCATTTTAGTTTAACTCCAAGAGTTAATATCTCATGAGGTTTAATTGTTATTGTAGATGAGTTTCCTTTAACTTTTACGTCAAATTTTTCATTGATAGTTTCCTCAAGAAAATTCACTTTTCTTATAGATTTGATATCTTTTGGTAAATTCAGAGTGAGTTTTTTATGATCTCCTTCCACTTCTACCAAGCGAATAATTATCTCTTCAGTATTCTCAGCTTTTTTTAATCCAGTCATATACACGCCTTTACCTTCAAGAGAGAAGAATGATTGTGACTCGGGACGCGTAGAATGTTTTTTTACTAGTGCAAGAGAGGGAGGTTCATTTGCTTCAACGGGTGTGTTAAAATCGTCTCCTTCCACCCAGACTCCGTTTTTCCAATCACCTTCGTGAGGATAAATTGCATAGCTTACACGAAATTTTCCCAAATTCGGATAAATATCGGGGTATCCGGCAGCACGCATTAAAGTTAAGCGCAATTCACCCTGATGGTATGAATGTCCATATCTTGTTTTATTCAGCAAGGCAAATCCGGATTTTCCATCAGTAACATCAACCCATTTCTGTGCCGGTACTTCTTGCCCCCAGTCTAATTCAGAATCAACTTCATGTGTTTTGTATTGCGACTTTAACCAAGCAGGTGCATCTTGTCCATTTATTTTTCCATCAATCGGGCGTTGAGCCACATAGTAGGGGACTTGATTAAAGAAGTCGGGATCATCATAATTCAATGGGAAGGTTGCACGAAGCATAGGAGAATCGTTTTGTGCATCGCCTGTTTCAAGCCAGTGAATTTCCATGTCGTACTGTATTCTCGGATAAGATTTATAGATATACATTCTTTCTAAAAACTTAGATTTCCCCCATTTCTTTACAGTTTCCACACAAGCGCGAACAGGGCCGGTTTCTATTATCTTAACACTTTCAATACTATCTACATCTTGTATATCAACCACTTTATTAATCAACCAAGATTTCATTCCCCCGTTTTTGTCTTCGAGATACATTTTTAATTTATTGAGTTCTCCACCTTGTTTAACATATTCTTTATTGCTCCTTTTGTCAACAAGACTTGTAATACCACCGGTTTTTGGATTGAACTTAATATTATAAAAATCAGTTTCAAATGAATCTTCACCTGTCATTATCGATTTTGATTGTTTACCTTTATTGGCTACATCCACATAATACGTTTTATATCCACCGGCAGGGAAATTTTCATCAATGAATTGAATTTTGGTTGTATATCCGGGGGGAGTTGGTTTAGAAAACACTATCTGAGCCGTGTATTCATTCCCTTTACCATCTCTAACTAAAACTGTAGCCATATTTTCTTTAGGATCGCCTTTGGAGGTGTAATCTAATCCGTAAAAGTTGCTGCTCCACGGGCCAACAGTAACCGAAACCGGCTCTTCGTGCGACCACACAGTAGCCTCGACGATAGTTTTTCTGTTGATAGGAAATAAATTATAAGCCACTACCGGTTGCCCCAGTCCTTCTTTAAATTTCACCTCATCTGCCATTCTAAAAAAAGCAGCATCTTTGATTTCTTTTGATTTACGCTCAACTTCAGTATACCTTGCTACGGCATCACGATTTGCTTCGTAAATAGCCGAGCCTGGTAATATATCGTGAAACTGATTAAAAACAACAACTTCCCACAAATCATTCAATTCTGCTTTGGGATATCTGTCACCATTGATCCAGCGTAATGTATTGAAAAATTCACCAGCGAATAAGTTAGTTTCAGCATTACGGTTTCCCGACTTTATTTCACTGGATGTTGTGTAACAACCTTCAAAAATAAACTGCATTTCACCTGTGTGAGTCGGTCGCCCATCCATCTTTTTAGCTGTTTTTTTGAAAAAATCAAGTGCAGATGTAAATTTTACTACCGGATAATCAGGTGTATTACCTAATTGGTGCACCATGTTAATATTTTCTCTGGTTGGACCACCTCCATGATCACCCACACCTGTAACGTGCATTACACGCCGATTAACACCAGGGGTGTTATCGCCCCATTTGTCTAATTCGTTTTTCAGATCGGGAGTTACAGTGCCATTCCCATGCTCATTCCCAAATGCTAAAACAGTGGATCCGTCAGGTGCTCTCCACCAAAATGCCCCATTGTATGGCTTACATCTAGAAAAGTAAAAATAATCCATTTTGGAAAGTTTCAACATTTGAGGATATTGAGAAATATGTCCGAAATTATCTGGGAGCCATCCAATCTTTGCGGTACGTCCAAAATGTTTTTGAAAGTATTTTTGAGCTAACAAGAATGAACGCGACAATGCTTCACCCGAAGGCAAATTGGTGTCCGATTCAGTCCACATACCGCCTGCCAGTTCAATACGTCCACTTTTCACATATTCTTTGAGACGCTCAAAAAGAGGGGGATCAACTTGCTCTACAAATCGATAAACGGAGGCCTGACTTTGGATAAATGTAAAGTCAGGGAATTCATCCATAAATGCTATCACCTGACGCAAATTGTCATTTGACATTTTCATGGTTTCAAAATAGGTCCACAACCAGTTCATATCCATGTGAGCATGTCCAACAATATGAATTGTGTCTTTTTTTGCGTCTGTTGGCAGAACTTGTTGTTCTTTTACAGCAAACATACTTACTGAAAGTACTAAAAAACAAATTACTGATAAAATAATCTTGGAATAGTGCACTTTCATAATTTTTTGTTTCATTTTTTATGAAATATTTCGCTAAACCGGTTAACCGATTAGTTGTAAAAAAAATCAAATTCAACTAACCGTATTTTAATTCTGCTTCAAACACATATTGTTTCTTTTCTTTTGAACCTCTAATTTGTTCCATAAGAACATCAACTGCTTTTTCTCCCATTTTTTTAATTGGCTGTTCTATATAAGTAACAGGGATATTTGTGATAGAAAAAGATTCAATCTTGTCAAAACAAACAACTTCCATATCTTTTGGAATTTTTATGGAATTCTTATGCATATATTTAACACCTGTAATAAAAACTTTTCGTGAACAAAAATATATTGCGTCTACTTTATTTGGATTATTCTTTAGATCAATAATTGCTTGTTCAATTTCAACCTCTTGATCTTGATAATTAATATCTTTGATTAAGTTTAAATCTAACAGATCGTTTTTTTTCAACACATCAATACACCCTTGGCGTCTTTCACGCAATGCATTTAAATTAATATCATAACAAATAACAGCTATCCTCTTTAATCCTCTTTCGATTAGATGATTAGTGGTTTTTGCTGAAACTTTGTAATTATCAACAACAATGTAATTAGCTTCAAAATCAGGATAATAACGGTCTACCTGAACCAATGGAATATGTCTTTTTATAATATTTTCAGCAATTTTTTGTCCTTTATCAACAGGAACTAAAATAATACCATCAACTTGCTTATTTAATAAGGTAATAATAGCATCATTGAATTCGTCTAAATCTTCATTTGTATTTGTTGTAATTACGACATATCCATATTTTTTAGCTTGCTCTTGTATATAAAATGTTAAATTTCCAAAAAACTCATTCGATATATCAGTCACAACCACGCCAATTGTCATAGTTATCCCAGTACTAAGACTACGAGCTATTTCATTAGGTTGATAGTTTAATTCTTCGGCCATTTTTTTTACTTTCTTACTCATCTCCTCACTTACGCGACTTCCCTTTGCCTTCCCACTTAAAACCAAAGAAACCGTACCTTTCGATACGCCTAATTTATCTGCAATATCTTGCATTGATATTTTATTCTTTCTTTTCAAATTTTTATATTTGAATACACTACTAAACCGGTTAACTAAATTTCAACAAAACACTTACAAAGATATGATATAAAATTTATAATTAGCAAACATGATACATGGGTTTAACAATATTTAAGACGAAAAATTCAGGCTATGTCCTAAAAAGCAGATGCGGGGCTACGAGTTCCGGGATCGCGGGTTCCGAGGTCAGTGACTGACCTTGTCCGGGTGAGCCGAAAAATAAGTGAGAACAGCGTTAAAAATCGTCCTTAGTTTGAGCGAAGAACGAGCGAGTTTGGACGATTTAGCTGTTCAAGCGCAAGTTTTTTGAGCGAAATAAGCACAGTCTTGATTTTTTTTTCGTTTTTTTGTATCAAAACAAAAAAATGAAGGAAAATTCAAGCTCAAAAATAAAGAAGAAATGTGGGACATTCATCTAAATTAAAGAATTTCATGTACCTTTGCCATGAATTTTTAGAGATTAAATGAATCAACAACAATACCCGTCCTCTCTTTTAGAAAACGCTGTCAATGAATTTGCGAAGCTTCCGGGCATCGGAAGAAAAACAGCTTTACGTCTGTGTCTTTACCTACTCAGACAAAGTGAAGCCGATGTTGAAAAGTTTGGTGATGCGATCGTTCGCTTGAGAAAAGAAATCCAATATTGCCGGGTTTGTCACAATATAGCCAATGCCGAGGTTTGTGATATTTGCTCAAATCCGGCACGTGACCAATCTACGATTTGCGTAGTGGAAAACATCAAGGATGTTATTTCCATAGAAAATACTCAGCAGTTCAAAGGGTTATACCATGTACTGGGTGGTATTATTTCGCCCATGGATGGCATAGGACCCTCCGACATTGAAATCGGCAGCTTGATAGAAAGAGTAAAAAAAGAAAAAATCAAAGAAGTTATTTTAGCGTTGGGAGCAACGATGGAAGGAGATACAACCAATTTTTACATATATAGGAAACTGGCATCTTTCCCGGTACGCATCACAACCATTGCCAGGGGAGTAGCCGTTGGTGACGAATTGGAATATGCCGACGAAGTTACTTTAGGCAGATCCATCACCAACCGGATTGAATTTTCAAGTGTTATCAAATAGACAAAAACAATGAAACAGACTCTAAAAAAACTGACAATTGCATATTATCTGATTTATGTAGCCGCTATCGCAGTTGCAGCAATAGGTTACCTGCTCTTTCGTTCAGGATTGGTAATTGACTCGAAAAGCCAAGCCGGAATTATCATTTCATCTGTATTAATTCTTTTAATCATCTGCTCGATTCCGCTCACTTTGACAGTTTTCAACAGAAAAACCAAACAATGGGCTGAGTTGGAAGATGCACCTGAAAAACTCAAAAAATACACAAAAGCTTCTATCATCAGGCTTGCTATTATTGGCACTGATTTTTTGCTTGGAATATTATTCTTTTTTTTACTAAATTCGCAAAATATAATTATCCTTGCAGGAATTGCAGCCATAGCACTTCTATTTTGCAAACCCGCAAAAGTTAAGATTATGGCGGAGCTGAAGATTAATGAGAACGAAGAACTAAAAACGATGAATAAACCAGACCACGCGACCACGGACCCCGCAACTCGGAACTCGCACCCCGGAACCCGGAACTCGTAACTTCCCTAACTTCTCTAACTTCTTTAACTTCCAAAACTACCAACTACTAACTACTAACCACCAAAAAATATGATCATCGCTGTAGATTTTGACGGAACAATCGTTACCCATGAATATCCGAACATAGGCAAAGAAATTCCTTTTGCAATCGCAACACTCAAAAAAATTCAGGAAGATTTTCACTACAGGTTGATTCTATGGACTGTACGTGAAGGCGAAAAATTAGAGGAAGCAGTGGAATTTTGCCGAAAAAGAGGCTTAGAATTTTACGCCGTAAACGCAAATTATCCGGAAGAAAAACCTGAGCATCAAGAGCCAAGAAAGATAAATGCTGATTTATTTATTGACAACAGTAACTTAGGAGGTTTACCGGATTGGGGCGTGATTTATCAGATGATTGCCTCTGAGCAGCAGCACAATTTAGAAGCTTTATTTAGTCCCTATGCAGGAAAAGAGTTTATAAAACTGCCAAAAAACAAGAAAGGGGGATTCTTTAAATCAATTTTCAGTTGACATGTCATTGGAAAACAACAAACTAATATTGCGAGCGGTAGAGCCTGAAGACTTAGAAGTTTTA
The DNA here is from genome assembly GCA_002070265.1 of Bacteroidetes bacterium ADurb.Bin174. GTDB lineage: Bacteria > Bacteroidota > Bacteroidia > Bacteroidales > Paludibacteraceae > Paludibacter. Next base: position 6,937 of record MWCX01000024.1, read on the forward strand.
TATATCTGGGAAAACATGCCTTTGTTTTGGAAAACAGGTAATACCAGACAACCCTATTCAAAGTTTGCGCTCAAAGAATATGTCAGCCAGGTAAATTCCAATATTTATGAGACGGGACAACTTCGTTTAATGATGGTTGCCAAGGCAAGCGGCGAAACTGTCGGAACAGTCGATCTGTTCGACTTCGACATACATCATAGTCGCGTTGCATTAGGATTATTTGTTGCACCTCAGCACCAAGGCAAGGGGTTTGCAAAAGCAGCCCTGCAACTGGTGGAATCTTATGTATTCAATTTCCTGAAAATAAACCAACTATACTGTCACATCGCTGCCGGTAACAAAGCCAGCATCAATATGTTTACAAAAGAAAACTTCACCAAAACTAAATTGGCTAACTGGATAAAGTCAGAATCAGGATTTGAAGATGTTTTTGTATTTCAGCAATTTATCCATGATTATCAGGATAAAAAACTCAATCCTTAATTGATATACACTTCCAACAAGGTCACTTCTCCTTGCGGAAGCAATTCAACCTCTGCAACAGAAGCGGGAATTAGGACGGTTTCTCCTTTTTTCACCTTAGTCACATCACCGTTGCAACTGATCTCAAAATTGCCCTCGACGCACATATACACCACAAAAGAATCGAGTTTGCCGTAAAATCTGTTGAATTGTTCATTGAAGCGCACAATATTGGTCGTGAAATAATCGCAACTCACCAAAGTAGCCAACTCATTAATTGATTTCGAATAAATTGTTTTTGGATCAGCTGAGGCGCTAAAATCAATTACATCAAGTGCTTCTTCAGTATGCAACTGTCTTTCTTTGCCGGATTCATCCGGCCTTTTGTAATCATAAATACGATAAGTCAAATCGCTGGTTTGTTGAATCTCGGCTAAAACAATGCCTTTACCAATGGCATGAACAAGACCGGCAGGGATAAAAAACACATCGCCGGCACTTACTTCAACTTTTTGAAGTAAATCATCCAACCTGCCTTCTTCTAAAGCTTTAAGATAATCTTCCCGGGTAATATCTTGTAAAAATCCGATGACCAACTTGCTTCCCGGCTCTGCATCAATTACATACCACATTTCTGTCTTGCCTGAAGACTGATGCCTTTCCATGGCAACCTCATCATCCGGATGTACTTGAATAGACAATTTGTCATCCGCATAAATAAATTTGAACAACAATGGAAGTTGGTTGCCAAAACGATCATATACCTGTTTCCCAACCAATTCTTCTTTATACATTTCAATAAGCTCTACGATGTTTTTACCGGCAAAAGGACCGTTATTAACTACCGACAAATCACCGTTATACCCCGACAGTTCCCAGCTTTCACCGACCTTGTTTGACTTGGATTTTTTCCCAAATAATTGCTGCAGCTTAGATCCTCCCCAAATCTTATCTTTTAAGATAGGGGTGAATTTCAGCGGATAAAGTGTTTCCATACTTGTTTTATAAATCTAATTTCTGACTAATTCTTGTTTGCGCTTGTTCTGACTAATTCTTATTGCGCCTAGCTAAATTCAATTCCCAATTCCAGGCACTACGCAGCGTGTCTTCGACGGTTTCTTCAGCTTTCCATCCCAACACTTCATTAGCATAAGTAGGATCAGCCCACACTTGCTCAATATCACCTTCTCTTCTGCCTGCAATTTTATAAGGAACCTTCACTTGGTTGACTTGCTCGAAAGTTTTGATGATTTCAAGTACCGACAAACCACGTCCCGTACCCAAATTGAATATTTCGTAGCTTTCTTTTGATTTACTTTCCAACATGCGTTTTACGGCTACAACATGGGCTTTGGCAAGATCTACCACATGGATGTAATCCCGTATGCACGAACCATCAGGAGTGTTATAATCATCCCCGAAAACTTGTAATTGTTTTCTGATCCCTATGGCAGTCTGCGTCACAAAAGGCAATAAATTATTAGGAATCCCAAGGGGCAATTCTCCTATTTCAGCGGAAGCATGCGCACCGATAGGATTAAAGTACCTCAACACAATACTCCGGTAACAATCCGGATTCGAGTGAATCGCATCACGAATAATTTCCTCACTGATTTGCTTGGTATTTCCATAGGGCGATAATGCCGGTTGTATGGGTGCCCTTTCGGTAACAGGCAATTCTTCAGGTTGTCCATAAACTGTACAGGATGATGAGAAAACCAGGTGTTTGATTTTGTGTACGGGCATCAACTGTAACAGATTAATTAAAGAGACTAAGTTATTGCGATAATAAAGCAAAGGTTTTTCAACCGATTCGCCAACGGCTTTACTGGCTGCAAAGTGGATAATAGCATCAATACCACCATGCTTTTCAATAAAATTTTCCATCGCCACATAATCTACACAATCAATATTTTCAAAGACAGGACGAATATTGGTTATTTTCTCAATACCATCCAACACCTCAATATTTGAATTGGATAAATTATCAACAATGACAACTTCAAAACCTTCGTTAATCAGTTCAACAACCGTGTGTGAACCTATATAACCGGTACCGCCGGTTACTAATACTTTTGACATGTTTTTACGCTTTAAATAACTGTGCGGGATAAACTCCTTTACGCACTAATTCATTAATTTTCAACACTACTTGCGGTCTATCTTCGGAATAAGTAACGCCAAACCATTTGGATGAGGTATCCAACACTTTGCAGCTTGCTTTTCCCTGAACGATTAATTCATTGACAGCAAGAGGTATGTAATATTCCGATTTTAACTCTTGACCTTTTTCCTTCAAAAAGCTTTTGAAAATCTCCCATGAATAATCAAAATAATCCGGTGTAAAGCCCCACATATTCATTGATACCGGTGTATTGGAAGGAATAGATACTTCTTCACCTTTTTCATCCAAGTAAAAAATAGTACCGGATTTTTCCTCAATATGGGTACGCTCTACTACATTTTTCAAACAACCGTCTTTATCAACCACACAAACTCCTCTACTCACCGAGCCACTTTTGGAAAGGGTGTTTCCGACGTGATATCCGATCATACAGTATTCATTTTTTTTGCCTGCAACACCGCGCAGAAAATCTGCCATAACCTGAAAAGATTCCTGACCGTAAAAATCATCTGCATTGATAACAGCAAAGGGTTCTTTAATCACATCTCTTCCCATCAGAACAGCATGGTTGGTTCCCCAAGGCTTTTCACGATCAGGGTGATAAGTAAAGCCGGCAGGTATCTTGGAAAGATCTTGAAATACGATTTCAACATCAACCAAATTCTTAAACTTGTTAACTATAATTTCTTTAAAATCCTGCTCAAAACTTTTTCTTATAACAAACACCAATTTGCCAAAGCCTGCTTTGAGAGCATCGTAAATGGAATAATCCATGATGGTTTCTCCTGAAGGACCCAATCTGTCCAATTGTTTCAATCCACCATAACGACTGCCCATTCCGGCTGCCAATATAAATAAAGTCGGTTTCATAAAATAAAATAATATTAGTTTCGGACCACAAATGTACGTTATTTTTTTGATTTTATGTAATTTTGTACTTCTCACTTTTTTAACAAATAAAAAATGATTTCATCAACTCATATATCCATTGCTGCTCAATACATTCGTGATGGTCGTTTGGTGGCTTTTCCCACTGAAACAGTGTACGGATTAGGTGCTAATGCATTAAATCCTCATGCTGTTATGAAAATTTTTGAACTTAAGGAAAGACCAAGTTTTGACCCTCTGATTGTGCATGTTGCTACAGTGGAAGATGTAAAAAAACTGACCATTACACAGGATGAAAGGTTGGATATATTGGCTGAAAAATTTTGGCCAGGACCCCTGACCATTATCTTGCCAAAAAGTGAGATTGTACCGAATATCGTTACCTCCGGACTTCAAACCGTGGGCATTCGCATCCCGAATCATCCGGTAGCACTTGACCTGATTCGTCAGTCCGGTTGCCCCATAGCAGCACCCAGCGCTAACAAATTCGGCAAAATCAGTCCGACTCGCGCTAAACATGTTTTTAAACAGTTGCCCGGCGTTGACTATCTGTTAGATGGGGGTAAAACACAAGTCGGCATAGAATCAACCATCATATCCCTGAATGATAAAGGATTTGAAATTCTAAGGCACGGCATTATTACGCAGGAAGAAATTGAGCAAATTATTCCCTACCACGCTTTTGAACAAAATAAGAGCAATAACATTGTCAGCCCAGGCATGCTCAAATCACATTACAGTCCGAATAAACCCATGTATCTTTTGGAAAGCGACCTGCCTTCCACCATAGATAGATCCAAAGCCGGCTTGTTATCTTTCTCCGGCGAAGAAACTTCAGGTTATAAGGTTGTTGAAATCTTAAGCCAGGATAAAAACTTAAGGACTTGTGCCGTCAATCTCTTTGCAGCTATCCATCGTTTAGAAGAAGCAAACATTGATTATATACTTGCTGAAACGGTTCCGGAAAAAGGAATTGGCATTGCCATTATGGATAGATTAAGAAAAGCGACATACAAATACCAACCCATCAAATGATTTAAAACTACGGATATAAAACTCTACACACCTACAATCCGTGGGATGAAGACGGTGCCCCAGTTCAGTCCTGTCATTTCAAATATTGTTGATAACTCAAATATTGTTGATAACTTTTTTGTGTATTCACGGTTTCTATCGTTATTCTTTCTTAATTTTACGCAAATTTTATTTCATTCAATATTTACTAACACTTAAAACTTTTGAGATTCATGAGAAAACTGATTTTTGCAAGTTTACTACTTGCCTGCGGTACTGTGTTGGTAGCTCAGACCAACCTCCAGTTACATTATGATTTTGGAAAAGACAGAAATTTCGTCACCACAACCGTTGAACGCTTCAAGCCTGATAAATACGGTAGTCTGTTTTATTTCATCGACTTCAACCACAGTGAAAATGGTCCGACAGAAACCTATTGGGAGATTGCGAGAGAATTGAAATTTTGGGATGCCCCTTTCAGTGCACATGTTGAATACAACGGAGGTTTGCATCACGAACCTACATTCGGATTTAATATTAAAAATGCTTACCTATTAGGGGGCACCTATAGCTTAAACAGCTCGGATTTTTCAAAGGGAATTTCTCTAACTGCCTCTTACAAGCTGATTCAAAAACACTCCGATCCGCACAACTTTCAACTTACAGCCGTTTGGTTTATGCATTTCTTCAACAGCAAGCTTTCATTTACAGGATTTGCCGATTTCTGGAGAGAAAAACAATCTTTTGGCATAAACGATGACGCCTCCTTTATTTTCTTATCTGAACCACAGTTATGGTACAATATTAACAAAATCATTTCCGTTGGTGGAGAAGTGGAACTTGGCTATAACTTCGGTGCAGTAAAAGGATTCAAGGTATGTCCGACCCTTGGTGTAAAATGTAATCTCTAAATAATTATTAGCTTTAAAATCAATTCTTATGTTTGAAAAATATTTTAAACTGAAACAAAACGGAACAAATCCACGCATAGAGATAATTGCGGGAATTACCACGTTCCTGACGATGGCTTATATTCTTGCCGTCAACCCTAGTATTTTGTCTGCTACCGGCATGGATCAGGCAGCTTTGTTCACTACTACTGCGCTTGCTTCTATCGTCGCTACCTTGCTCATGGCTTTTTGGGCTAAACTACCTTTCGCATTGGCTCCCGGTATGGGTTTAAATGCATTCTTTGCTTTTACTGTTGTATTAGGCATGGGATATAGCTGGCAGTTTGCATTGACGGCTGTATTAATAGAAGGTGTGATTTTTATCTTACTTACCATTTTTAATGTACGTGAAGCCATTGTGAATGCCATCCCCAAGTCTGTCAGATTAGCCATCAGCGCCGGTATTGGTCTGTTTATAGCATTTATTGGTTTGCAAAATGCCGGTATTGTTGTAAATAATGAGGCTACTTTAATCAGTTTAGGGGATATCACCTCCGGTACGGCTTTATTGGGTATGATAGGATTGATAATCACATCCGTATTGGTAGTGAAAAACGTAAGAGGTAATCTCTTAATCGGTATTATCTTAACAGCTTTAATTGGTATTCCAATGGGCTTAACCCAAGTGAAAGGTTTTGTCAGTTTGCCCCCAAGTATAGAACCGATTTTCTTCAAATTTGAATTTGCAAATATTTTCACTTTCGATATGTTGATTATCGTATTTACTTTCTTATTTGTAGATATCTTTGATACCTTAGGAACCTTAGTAGGTGTTTCTACCAAAGCTAAAATTTTGGACAAAGACGGTAATGTTCCTAGAATTAAACAAGCTTTTATGGCTGATGCCATCGGTACTACTGCAGGTGCTATATTGGGAACAAGTACGGTAACGACTTATGTAGAAAGTGCTGCAGGTGTTACAGCAGGAGGTAAAACGGGTATGACAGCTTTTGTAACTGCTATTTGTTTTGCTGTTGCTTTATTCTTTTCACCTGTTTTCCTTGCCATTCCCGGTGCTGCTACTGCTCCCGCTCTGATTTTAGTGGGTTTGTACATGTTGGAGCCGATCAAACAGCTTGATTTTTCCGATTTTTCCGAAAGCATTCCCGCCTTTATCTGCATCATTTCCATGCCATTAGCATACAGCATTGCAGAAGGGATCACCTTGGGAGTACTCAGTTACGTATTCATCAACCTCATCAGCGGTAATTTCAAAAAAATCAGTATTGGCATGTATGTACTGGCCGTGCTGTTCATCTTGAAGTATATATTTATATAGCTTTTCCAGGAGCTTGTTAGGATGAGGGCTGGGGAAGTTCACACCTCCAGCCCTCTTGCTTTTTCAGCTCATCTGTCAAGGTCACCTGGCTTATCCAAACAAAATCAATCCCGAACCTTAGTATTTTTCCCTCACTCCATAAATTTTCAAGCTTTCATGCAACAAACAGAATGAAGATTTCATCATGCAGACGTATTTCTAATATCAATCCAAAAATCTACGCCATTATGTTCAAAATATTTCGAGACACGCATTATTTATTCAGGGATCAAATTAAAAAACTATATCTTGAGTCCCTTTCTAAAAAGGGTTACACAAAAAAGTTTTTTGATATTGAAGATTTAGATAAGGAAATTCAATTGGCTTATGAAGAAGGTTTGATGATGGTAGCCGTGGATGAAAATGATGAAACTCAATTGACAGGTGCATTGTTAGTCTATCCGCTTGAATACCATGCCGGCTTTAATCCTGAGCTTGCTGAAGTATCTGATAAAAGACACACTCCTTACATTGCTGAAGTCATTATAAATAAAAAGTTTAGTAAAATAGGATTAAAACGCAAATTATTGACAAATACATTTACTTATCTGAAAGAACTTCGTTTTAAAGAAGTATTTACGCGTGTTTGGAAAAGGAATTTCTCATTGCTTAATTTGTACAAATCTGCGGAATTCAGTTATGTAAACAGCATCTTCAAAGCACATAACAAAAACCAAAAGTGCTTTACAGTTAAAGATTTATACCTGAAAAGGGGATTGTAATCTTAAATTTTTAAATACTTTTTTAAAAGCTAACTAAATCATTAGGAGATAGTTGGCTTTTTGTATCAAGACAAAAAAATGAAGTGAGGTTCGGGCAGGGATAAAATCAAAAAGCCCTCAAACAAATAATTATGTTTGAGGGCTTCTCTTTTTAAAAAAACGGCAGTTATCTACTCTCCCACAGTGTGCAGTACCATCGACGTTACCGGGCTTAACTTCTCTGTTCGGAATGGGAAGAGGTGGAACCCCGGTGCTGTAACCACCTGAATAATTAACTGTCAGCAACTATGATATGAGGCTGTCTCAAAGGTGTATTAGAAGTGTCCAAATGCAAGGCACTGAGATTGAGGGCAGTAGGGGCAGCCTCGTGTCTGCCATCAGTGATTGAGCCCGAATATCGAAAGTAACGAAGCAGTTGGGCGCTTATAAGACACCGCCACTGACAAAATAAGAATGACATATTGAATCAATGCAAAATAAATCCTATCGTATAAATCTTACTTCTTTTCGTTAAAGCGTAGAAATAATACTTCTTTGTTTAACTAATTTTCTTGTGGGTTAAACCCACGCAAAAGCGCTTCGGGTAATTAGTATTACTCGGCTCATACATCTCTGTTATACACCTGTAACCTATCTAAGTGGTAGTCTACCACAACCCTTATGAAGAAATCTTATCTTGAAGCCGGCTTCGTGCTTAGATGCTTTCAGCACTTATCCTAACCGAACGTAGCTACTGAGCTATGCTCCTGGCGGAACAACTCATTGACCAGAGGTTCGTCCAACACGGTCCTCTCGTACTAGTGCCGGACCTTCGCAAATTTCTAACGCCCACAACAGATAGGGACCGAACTGTCTCACGACGTTCTGAACCCAGCTCGCGTGCCACTTTAATGGGCGAACAGCCCAACCCTTGGGACCTTCTCCAGCCCCAGGATGTGACGAGCCGACATCGAGGTGCCAAACCATTCCGTCGATATGAGCTCTTGGGAATGATCAGCCTGTTATCCCCGGAGTACCTTTTATCCTTTGAGCGATGGCCCTTCCATGCGGAACCACCGGATCACTATGCCCTAGTTTCCTACCTGATCGACTTGTCGGTCTCTCAGTCAAGCGCGCTTATACCATTATACTCTGCGACCGGTTACCAATCGGCCTGAGCGCACCTTTGGAAGCCTCCGTTAC
>MWCX01000025.1 GCA_002070265.1 Bacteroidetes bacterium ADurb.Bin174
ATTCTGCCACTCAGTGGGTATGAACTACGTAAGTTGCTCTCCGTTCCGCGTACCTATCGCAAGATTAGCTGCGGCACAGGCTGCTATTAAAGAGGCGTAATCGAGTAAAAGCTCATTACCTAAAAAAGCCGATTATCATATTACGGATAATCGGCTTTTTTACTTTACATGATACAAAGGACTCATAAATCCCTCTTCATTTTTTTGTCTTGATACAAAAAAAAATATTCATTTTTTTGTATCAAGACAAAAAATAATTATATCTTTACCATCAAAAACTGATTAAATCAGTTCCAAAGATGAATAATAAAGGAGCACAAAACGCTTTCTATAATGCAGGCAAAGAGACTTTCAACAGCTCTATGGCTCGGCTTTTAGCCCCCCCGTTAACATTTATTTACATTTATATTTAGTTTAATTATCGTTACCCCATTGCCAAATAAGCAGTGGGGCTTTGGGGGATGTATGAATGTTGAATTGTTGAATTGTAAAATAAAAATTTAGTAATTTAATTTTTTAAAAAAACATAGTCATAATTTAAAATTTATCAAACATGAAAAGATTTAAGATTTTATGGATCGCCACTATGCTATTGGCGATAGGAACGGTCTCTATGGCACAAGTAGGGACGAAGCACAAGGTAGATAATCTCTACTACGAGATTAAAAGCACTTCTCCGCGAGAGGTTAAGGTAGTCCCCGAGCTTGATGCAGATCCTTTCTGGAGTGCAGGTAACAAACCTATGGGTGATATTGTTATACCTGATTCTGTACCTATAAATTCAGAATACTACTCTGTAACAGAGATTGGTATAAATGGTTTATCTGATTGCAATATAACGTCCGTATTTATTCCAAAATCAGTTATAGCGTATAATTGGACGGCATTTAATCGTTGTCCTTCAATCACTGCAATAAATGTAGCTGCGGAAAACCCCAGGTTTAGCAGCGAGGATGGTGTGTTTTTTAACAAAGACAAAACCAAATTGCTACGTTACCCGACAAACAAGCCTGTTAGCTCGTACACCGTACCGGAATCAGTTGACACGCTCGGAAACAGTTCTATGTCAGGTGCTACAAACCTAATAGAGATAATCCTGCCGGAGGGTCTTATTTTTATAGATAATAATGTTTTTTGGTCAACTACCAACTTACGTTCTATTAAAATTCCTTCCGGTGTTACAACCATTGGCGATCGTGCATTCTATAATTGTAAAAATCTAAAATATATCAGTGCCGATATACCGGATCTTACTAAACTATGGACTACAGACAGAGCGTTTGAGCTTGTCCCCAAAGGCAGTGATGCCAATCCTTGTAAGCTCTTTGTCCCTTCGGGTAAAAAGAGTGCCTACTCATCTAGAATGCCATGGCAGGAATTTTCGCCAAATATATATGAACTGAACATGTCACGTAAGATAGACCTTAAGGTTACCACCGGGCAGCAGATAGGTATTAATTTAGCGACAATTGCTGACTTTACATCAATAAGGATTATAAGTGGCTCTCTCGATAGCATTATTACAGTAAATGCAGACTATAACGGATGGAAATACTTCACTGCCGGAAGTCAAGATATGTCCATATACGGCGATATAAAATGGCTTTACTTGGATAACGAAAGCGAAGGAGGTAACAACGGCGATAAAATACAAGAGGTAAATGCTTCCGGTAGTGGGATGCTGACAGAATTAGTGTGTCAAAACCTTACAGCACTGACTAAGATAAATGTATCCAACAACGCATTGGATTCCTTGAATGTATCGGGCTGTACGGCTTTAGAAGAGTTGTATCTTGATAACAATGCCGAACTCGATCTCGCTTCTATTGATACCCTAAATAATTGTACTGCTTTGAAAAAATTAGGAATAAGTAATTGTAATTTTAGTTCACTTGATGTAAGTACTCTAACAGAACTAAGATACTTAAATTGTGCCGGCAATAATTTTACCACTAAAACATTAAACGAACTATACTGCTCTCTACCGCTGAGAGAGGAGGTTGATAATGCTGTAATTGTACCTATAGCTCACGAACCACAACCACAGTCTCCGGACACAATAATAACGAATACCAATGGGCAGATTGCTAGAGACAAGCACTGGAAAGTGCAATGTAACAATGGTACAGATCTCGTTACTACAGGTGCCGGCTATTGCGTAGTTCATGCTACAGTTACTACTGGAGATGCTACACTCCTTAAAGAAACTTCTGCATTTCTAAACGGTTCAGTGATTCCGGGTACAGAGGCAATCACCGAAAGGGGTTTTGAGTGGAAAAAGACCAGCGATGGCTCTTACCAAGACTTGACTTCTACAGGTACAAGCGACAACTTCGGAGCAAAACTCACAGGCCTTGATCCCAGTACAAACTACACATACAGAGCTTATGTAAAGGAGGATGCCGGTAAGATTTATGGAGAAGAAAAAACGTTTACTACTAAGGATGCTACCAATTACAATATCAGAATAGCAGAAACAGAACTTACTTCTGCCAATACGGGTGCTATAGACAGTACCAATTTCCCCAATCTTAATATCACAAAAGGTACTATTACTTACGACCTTGCTACAAAAACTATGACATTAAACGGAGTAGAAGCCAGCACAAATAGAAGTAATTTAATACACTTCTATGATGAGGAAGAGGGTAAGTTGGTTCTAATAGGTACAAACACTATAACTTCAAGTGGTAATGGCATCAGAGTAGATAGCGTTCTTACTATAGAGGGAGACGGTTCTTTGAAAGCTACATCAACCAACTATTGTGGACTTAATGTTCGTGGTACTCTGACTATTAAAAACACCACAGTAGAAGCCATAGGTAAGTGGGCTATTTCCGGAAGTACTGATTCAGACAGAGAATGCCTAATAATAGAAAACTCTACGGTAAAAGCTACCGGTAGCTCTATTAGTATGGGGCCTTTCCACCAATTTATCCTTCAAGATTGTGGCATTGTTCAGCCTAAAGGTGCTACTATAGAGACTTATGATTCTAATGGAAAAGCAGTAATGCTAAATGGAGAAGTGGTAGCCTCTGAGGTGGTAATAATGAGAGTTCCGGCTACAGTTACTACTGGAGACGTGTATGTTGATTTGCCTTCTGCATCTGCAATTCTGAACGGTTCAGTAGACCCGGGTACAGATGTAATCACTGAAAGAGGTTTCGAATGGAAAGAAACCACCGGTGGCACTTACCAAGACTTGATTTCTGAAGATGCAGGCAATACCTTCGGTGCAGAGCTTATAGGTTTGACTCCTGACACAAGCTACACATACAGAGCTTACGTGAAAGTTGCTGCTGATACTGAAAAGATTTATGGAGCAGAAAAAATGTTTATTACTATTGATCCTGTAGGTATTGAAAATATTACTCAAGCGGTTACTCTCTATCCGAACCCTGCAAATAATGTTATCATGGTAGAGACAGAAGCTATCGGATCAACTATCACCATCACAGACCTATCCGGTCGCACGGTAATGACTGCCACTGTTACAGATAGCAAGACTACATTAGATATCCACCATCTGTCGGCAGGTACGTATGTGGCACGTGTGGGGGATAGAATGGTGAAGGTTGTGAAAATGTAGAATGTTCGTTGTTGAATCGTTAAAACGTTTAATCGTTAAAACGTAAATGAAAATATAAGGGGCTGTCTAAAGTCAAGACAGCCCCTTATATTTTGTATTTTTCTTTATTACCTCATTGATTTTGATACTGTCCCAACTACCTCAAAAAAAATGATTTAGTTGGCTTTGCTTTATTAATTAAGGATATTCCTTTTTATAATATAATTTTCTGAGAGCCTACGTTTGACTTAATTAAGAATATTCCTTTAAATCCGGACATATTAATGCAATCACCAACTTGTAAGTCCTTTTGAATAATCAACTTACCTGTGATATCGTAAATATTTATCTGTCCACTATAACTTTGAGTATTGTAAACTGATTTATCTTTTACTACCCACATATTTTGAGGTACAGATTGTGTATTCAAGGAAACACTTATGCTGCGTACTTTTTTCACAGAAATCACGTAATAGCCCTTTTCAGTATTAGCACCACCGGTTAAAACAATATCTTCAATTTTAAAAATACCAATTGCACCGGCAGCAGTAGATGTCGGACCGGCTTTAAATGCAATTACTTCACCTATAGCAGGAGGATTTGCATCATTTTTAACTGCCTGCTCCGTAATTAAATTGGAAAGTGCTTCTACTTCACTTTTCGTGGCAGCCTCAAAGCTAAAAGGACTTGGAATCCTGTAAAATTTAGTCAGATTAGTGGTGGAATCACTCAACAATGTGGTCAAAGCAACTCCTCCAGTGGTTTTGTATAATGCATTCTTGGAATCCAAATTATTCATGGAATAAATACGTGGTACTGACGATGCACCATACAAGTGGAATTTGATATCTACATTGGTTAAGTTATTTTTTACAGTGTCCATACCGTAAGTGGTCAAATCTTTTATCGAGAAAAGACCGTACACTGTTTCACTTCCTTCCACAATTCCATTGGCATAATGAGAAGTTCCTACTTTAAGATTTAACACATGGTCAAAACCCTCGGTAACAAGCTGAGCTTGTACCGGCATAAAGATAAGCACCAATAGTGCTACAAAAAGAGATTTAATTGTTTTCATTTTTTGTTGTTTTTAATGGTTTGTATTTTTAATGATAAAATTTATAATTCAATATGTGATTTATAATACGACTTTAGCTGTTTGATTGCCAAATTTCGCAATATAAACTCCCGATAAATTGGAAAAATCAATTGTTTCATTTACTTGAACAACTTTAGAGAACATCAATTTTCCGGTTACGCTATACACATTAAAGATGTTGTTCTCAGCCACATTAGTTATCCGAATTTGCTTACCATATTGCTTCCAATCTTTTGATACGTCAACTTTGGCTAATCCTGATTCGGTTTCAGATTTCAATTGCTTAAAGGATACTACAAAGTAACCAAGTTCTTTGTTGATGTTATTAATCATCACAATATCAAATATTTTCAGTAATCCTATGGTACCGGCGGCTGTAGAAGCAGGACCTGCTTTGTATGCTATCACATCTCCAATAGCGGCAGGTTTTACGAGTTCAGCACTAATCTCATCAGGATTGATTCCTCGTACCGTTTCTACGGTTGCATTCTCATAACTGAAATTGGCAGGCATTTTCAAGAAACGAGTATCATTGGTAGTTTCTTCTGTAAGCAACGTACTCAACGCAATACCATCTGATGTTTTAAATTGTTCGTTTTTAATATCATTATTCTTCATCCCATATACACGTGGTTCTGAAGTAGCTCCATGTAAATGGAATTTCATATCTACACTCAACAAAGTGTCTTTTACATCATCCAATTTATAAACTTGTAAGTCTTTGATTGAAAATAAGCTAAACAAGTTACTATAACCTTCCACCTGTCCACCGGCAAATTGGTAAGTTCCAATTCTAACATAATCGACAAAAGCATCAAATCCTTCGGTAATAACCGGTTCAGGCTTAGCTAACTTAATTGAAATTGTAAGTTTACCTTTACTTGATTCCGGACCTTCTTTTTCGATATTATGCACTTTAAGAAGACCGTTCCTATGACCGCCTGAAGCAGAGGTTCCGGCAGTTCTAAAGGCAATGATATCACCTGTTTCGATAGGTGCAACGTTGTTGGCGGCACTTGCGAAGCTTAAACTACGAACCTGTGTAGCCGTAGCAGCATCGAAGTTGACACCTGTCAGCTTATAAAACTTCGTTGAGTTTTTAATCAGAAAATCATGTACACTCAATGAGTTTTCATTACCACCTTTGTATTCGTTGTTTTTAGTTGACACTTCCGTGCCATCCATGGCATACAAACGTACAGTACCTCCGGCACCTCCCATGATATAAAATTTCATATCAACATTGTCTTCCTGTTGACGATACACCGCATCAAATGCATAGGTTTTCATGTCTTTCAATGAAATAAGTGCATAAACATCTTCTGTACCGGTAGCCGGTTGGTTTGAGAAATTCTGACTTCCAACGACCAGATTTTCTACGACATCAAATTCTTCCGTAATAAGCTCTGCACGAGCTTGCATGCTGAAAGCAGTTATTACTGCAATGATAATTAAGTAAATCTTTCTCATAATTTTTAATTTTTAAATGATTATTTGACTAATTGTTTTATATATTGTTTTTTGTAAAAATCAAAATAAATAACAAGTAAGGTCAGTTCGCACACCGAAAGCACATAAATCCGCACATTACCTCACAACACGCATCCCGGACCCCCATTCTCATATACTTAAAGCTTTTAAATTCAATCATCAATAATTTTGATAAATTCTTAGGGCATTCAAGACCGGCTCACCTGTTCGTTTGCCAAAACTTATGGTTATGCCCGTTCCGTCCTTCACATTTACAACAAATTTCTTAATGACCGCCGTAGTGGTTCCATACTCTTTCCGAATATCAAAATTTTGAATTAATAATTTATCGTTGATGGATATATCAAAAACCCTCACGGTAGAACTTTGACTCTTTTCTATTTGGTCAGCACCCAAATTATAAATTGATGCTTCGGTGTCATCTATAAATTCTATTTCTGAAAAATACAGATAAACTGAATATTGACCATCCGGTACATCTGCTTTAAACTGCTCAATACCCATACGCTGCGTTTGGAAAATAGGGTCATTGTCGGTTCCCAAAATATCCAAATCAGTTCCCAATAATGTTCCAAAGTTTGTTGCTCTTCTGTAAGCCTCACCTCCTACATATCCCCAACTACCCCCTTTGTATGCCTGTTCAGGAATCCACACCATTTCCGCTTCTCTTTCTTCAAAATAACGGTGGGATCCAAGCATGACATTCAATTCGAAATTTTGCTCGGACAATTGTATTTGTTCCGGAAAAAGTTTAAAGTTCACACGCTGCAAATCCTTGACATCATACTTACTATTTGCCGACTTTGCCTCTAAAAGATTTTCTCCATCAACAAAAGGAACCTGATACTTGGCAATATTGTTCTCGCATCGTTTTACCCCAAGTGATTGTCCGTTGAGAAATAATTCTACTTCCGGTAAATTGGAGTACACAGGCATCGGCTGCATACATTTATCCTGACCTGTATTTGCCGTTCCACCCCTTGATTTCCATTCTTTGTTGCCAATTAAGATGATAGGTTCTTCATTCATAATTGTCTTGTAAAACAAATAAGTATCCTTCCTTTCCCTGTTTAAACCGGTGATACCTTTGTTATTGACATGTGGTACTGCATCAACACGTGGTTCGGCATAAAAATCATTCAGATTCCACACAGTAAATCCCGCTATAAAGGGTCGCTTCATCATTTCTTTATAATAATGTTCGTGATACACCATGCCATACTCTTGGGTAAAATCAAATCTTTCCGGATAAAATGAATGCAAACGGGGATCAACATCGGCTCCGTATTCCGTAACCATCAGTATTTTACCTTTGTATGTATCGCGCGCTCTATCCAACAAACGTTGAAACTCATCAATGTCAGGTTCATACCATCCCTGATATAAATTCCATCCTTGAATCATGGGAATATCGGTAAGCTTAGCATTTTCATACCTATCGGGAGCATTGTGATACGCCATCATGGTGTAGCGCGTAGGGTCTTCTGCCCTAACAGCATCTTCCAGTGCCCGGGCTGTTTTTTCAACTTCTATGTAATACTCTTTCAAACGAGCTTCCTCTGTAAACGGTTGTCTCAATAAAACTTCGTTCATATAAGCCCAAATAATTGTTGAAGGATGATTGAAGTTTTGACGTATCATTTCGATTGCCATATTTACGGCATTATCTATAAATGCTTTATTCTCCGTTACGGCATTCACTACTGGAATTTCTATTGAATTTAAAATGCCGTATTTATCACACATTTCAGTAATAATCGGGTCTTGCGGATAATGTGATATACGTAAAAAGTTACTCCCCATCTCTTTCATCAACTTCACATCTCGCACATGCATCTCATCCCGCAGGGCATTTCCTTTCTGAAAATAATCCTGATGGCGATTAGTGCCCATCAGTTTCAAATGTCTGCCGTTCAAAAAGAATCCTTTTTCAACATCAAATTCGAATGTCCGAATCCCAATCGGATTTACTACCTCGTCTAACAATTCTTTACTTGCTCTGTCGTAAACACGCGTGTACAATTTGTATAAATACGGATGTTCAACGTCCCACAACTTGGGATTATCAATCAAAATTTTCGATTGAATAATTGTTTTGGTGCTGTTGGCATCTATGGTGTGGTTTTCCTGTATTTTCTTAACCTCCGCTCCATCAGCGTCAACTATGGATTGCTCAACAATAATCCTGCTTTTCTTATCACCATCGTTGGTAACGAGAGATTTAATATTCAGCGTTGCAAAATTTTTATCCACAGTCGGAGTAGTGATATAAACCCCTGTTGAAGCGTAATCGTTGATAGCTAAATGCACTTTATCGGTAAATTGCAAATACACATCTCTGTAAATGCCACCGTAAAAAGTAAAATCAGCAGATAAAGGCGGAATATCGGGATTATGGGTGTTATCAACCTTGATGGCAAAAAAGTTTTTCTCTCCATACTTGAGATAAGGAGTTATATCAAAACAAAATCGGGTGTACCCGCCAATATGCTTGCCTGCGAACTCTCCATTGACATATACCTCTGTAACCTGGTTGGAACCTTCGAAGTATATGGTCGCATGTTTATCTTTCTTTGTAACATCTATTTCTATCCGCTTTTTATACCACGTCGGTCCTCTGTAGTACCCGGGAACTTCATCATCTCCGTCTTTATCATTATAGGTGTGAGGGATATTAACCCACTCCCATTCAATGCCTTTCGAATCAAGCGATGCGTATTCAATATCCGCTTTGGCAAACAACCAACGGTCGTTGATGGTATATTTTATACGTGCATCCACACCGTTAGACAGTGTCAATAAAATTAAGAAGCTACATACTGTATAAATTCTTTTTACCATCTTGAATTCCTATTGTATAAAATTATCTAATCCTTCAATATTAAAATTGAATTTTCATCAGTTCTCCTTTATAATCAACGATTTGACTCTTTGGTTGACGGGTATCGGAGTCATACACATGAATTGTAAATTTCAAAGCCTGTATTTGAGGCTGAAATGAACCTTTCAAATCCCCAATAGTGAGTGTTTTATTGTTTTCATTCCAATCAAAAACAATTTCAGAAAACGCTCCTTGGTTAAAATTATCTGTTAAGCCATCATCATCATACAATATAAATTGAGCATCAGCTCCGGCATAAACTCTTATTTCCAACTCAGTATCAGGATATTCCAAACTATATTGCTTTACATTTGCCATTGGAATGATTGAGCCGGCTTTTATGAACAAAGGCATGCGGTCAATAGGCGTGTCACAGGTTATTTCATTTCCTCCCTCATAAGCTTGGTTCGTCCAGAAGTCGTACCAATAACGTCCGTTATGCGTGGGCAAATAAGTTTGAACCTTTGTACTTTTTTCGCTTCCCATAGGCTGTGTAACAGGACGCACAAGGAAGGCATTGCCGAACATATAAGCATCGTTGATATGATGTGTCTTTTTATCTTGCTGAAAGTCCATGACCAAAGCACGCATCAATGTATAATGTGTCGCTGATACCTTTTTCGCCAATGAATAAATATAGGGTAAAAGTCTGTACCTAAGTTGAATAAACTTCAATTGTGTTTCATAATACTGAGAGCCCGGCTCACCAAACTGCCAAATCTCGCGAGGTACATCCGTTCCATGCGATCTGAATATGGGTGAAAATGCTCCAAACTGAAACCATCGTGTATATAATTCTTTAAATGCATCGTCAGCCAACCCGTTCGGAAACTCTCCGCCTCTTTGGGTGACTTGAAATCCACCTATATCGGATGTCCAATACGGAATTCCGGACATAGAAAGATTGAGACCCGCACTAATTTGTTTGTGCATATTTTCCCAGGAAGCCGGAACATCACCCGACCAAACCGCAGTTGCATATTGTTGTTGCGATGCAAAGGCTGATCTGGTCAAGATAAAAACCCTCTTGTCGGGATACTCTTGCTTGAATTTCCCATACAAAAATTTGGATAATTCCAAAGAATAAGTATTGAGATAGCGATGAAATGTTCCCAAATAATTTCTACCTGCCGACTTCGTCCGCTCTTCTTGTTTAAGCTGTGTAAACCCGTCACGGAAGGATGGTTCAGTTGCATCCAACCACCATGCATCAATTCCTTTGTCGTACAGTCCGTCTTTTAAATATTTCCAAAAAATCTCACGAGCTTGCGGATTATAAACATCAAAGACTTTATATCCTGCCCAGGTTCGTTCATCAAAGAGTGCATTTATTTTTGACAACTCCTGATAGATAGCTGTTTCGGGACCAAAGCCGGGCCACACGGAAACCATCAACTGCACACGATACTTCTCATGCAAATTCCGTATAGCCTGTTCAGGGTTTTTAAACCCGTCGGTTTCAAATCGCAACGAATTCCAGTTGGGTTTATCACCCCAATACTCCCAGTCTTGCACAATATTGTCGAGAGGTATTCTCCTCGTTCTGTATTCATTTACGACATTTTCAAGTTCAGCAAACGATTTATAACGTTCCTTGGACTGCCAAAAGCCAAAGGCCCATTTTGGAAACATAGGTACCGCACCCGTCAAATACCGATAAGCAGAAACTATTTCATCCATCGTACTGCCTAATAAAAAGTAATAATCAGATGCATCCCCCACTTCCGACTTGAAAGTATGTTCCCCTTCTTGACTGCTGAATACAGTAGAGGAATAATTATCCCATAATATTCCATATCCTTCGGTAGAAATCAGCAATGGATTTACAATGTCCGTGTTGGATTGCAAAAGTATTACTTCATGATTTCGGTAGTTCATCAAACCGTTTTGGTACTGCCCCAGCCCGTAAAAACCCTCTTCATCAGCAGATATAAATTGCTGTTGTATCGTTAAGCATTCCTCTCCGCCTGCATTTGAAGCCGTGAAAATCCGTGCATCATATTCCTTTTCCCGAAGTACAACTTCTTTTTTCTTCCTGTCATAAAAGCTGAAAGACCCTTTCTCTTTGTCGAAACGAACTTCGAGTTGTGGGGATTTAAAACAATGATATTGTTTTGTTGACCTGACACCAATGGTTCTAACGGTCTGCAGTGCATCATCCACAATCATGCGCTTGGTTACTAAAGTATCTCCCACGGGAAGGGACAGAATACGTACAATCGAAGGCGTATAAAACTCAACATGATACTGAATGTCACCCTCTACAAATTGATAACCACGTGCTGTTTCGGTAATCTGTCGATTACAGCTCACGGCAAGCATCACCAATGATAATGCTAAGGTGAAAGACAATATATTTTTATTGATAAATCTCATACTGAACTGCTATGTTTTTTATTTTAGTAGCTCCTTCTATTTGTAAAACCGGCCGGTCTGATTGGATATTGATATTATCTTTGATCAATTGAACCCTGGCTTGTTTCCATTTTTTACTATCGTCATTTTTGATGAATGCCACTGTACCAAACAAATTTTTGGGTTCTTTTCGGGTATCACTTTTAACCGAGAAAAACTCATAACCCTCATCATAATACTCAAACATCAAATAACCGGTGTAATGGTTGTGCTTTAGTTTCTCTTTAAACTCTACCGGCAGATCAACTATTGTTTTTTCTTTCTTTCCTTGTTGTGTACTTGATATTTGGAGCGCCGAATCTTGCCATGTTAATTCTACCGTTTCAAATTTCAGATTAGATTGAACCTTTTGCAATGCTTTCGAAATCTTGCGAATTTTAGCTTCGGCAGATTTGTATTTACCATTGCTAATCAGCAATCCAATTTGATTAAGTTCTTTATCGTAGCCAACGGTTTTCTTTCCCGTCTGTAACAAAAACTTCACATCGCGACGCAACTGAAAAAGTTGTAGCGGCAATTCCAATCCTGAGTAATCCGCCGGCTCTTCTTTAAAAATTGCAGCATATTTCAATGTGTTTTCCAATTCCGTGTATCCATTTTCAATGGTAGGTTCTATTTCATGCCCTTCTGTGTAATCACTCCACGAAGCAATGAAAATCATATCTAATTGCTCTTTGCTTGCCAAATTAAATTCCCACATCTTTTTGTAGGTTTCTCCGGAAGCTCTCGGCATATAAAAGAAATGACTACGCCCCCACCCTGCACAACCTCTATTATCCATGCCCGGCATCACAAATCCCGATTTAAGATTAAATTTTGATGTGGGTGCATTCCAGATTGAATCACGAAACGGCTTCATAAATTCAATGATATCTTCTTGCGTAGCATAATTATCCCAATAAGGATGATTATCATCTCCAAGACGAACGCGGGCAGGCAGCCAAGCCGTCGGAATCATGTTCAACTGCATCCACTGATCCATATCGTCGCTCCGGGTGATAGGAATATATCGGTCATTCTGCAAAGTACCCCAATCTGCCCATCTCCTGAGAACCACAGGTTTTTCTTTGTTAGCAGGAAAATTAAGCAGAGCATATATCCATTCGTATTCCTGTGGAGTGGCTCCCGGACCAAATAAATAAAAAACAGGCTTTCCGTCTACAACAGGGGCAGTAGCACTGTACAACACGCTATCAATCAGGTATTGATAACAAGTGACATAATATGCTGTTTTCTTTTCCCTGCTGTTAATTTCAGGAAAACGTTGCGTTATCCAATTGTAATAAATCCAGCCATCGCACCAATTTACCCCTATTTCAAAGTCATACTTTTCCGCTACTTTTTGCATGGCTTTGAGTAGCACGTCATTTTCATGATGCATAAACCCCCATTCAATAAAAAATCCGTCAATTTTGGCTGCTTTAGCTGACAGGATTTGGTATTCAATAAAATCGGGATCTAAATTAGATTGTATGCCGGCTAAAGGGTATGCAACCGCAGCAATTTCATGTTTACCACACGCTTGAATAAGGTCAGCATTGTAGCATAATGTCTTTTGACCGGTGGATGATTTTTCAGTGTTTGCATAATAACTCCACCTTCCCAACATGCCATCGTGCTCGCG
Source organism: Bacteroidetes bacterium ADurb.Bin174 (assembly GCA_002070265.1). Lineage (GTDB taxonomy): Bacteria > Bacteroidota > Bacteroidia > Bacteroidales > Paludibacteraceae > Paludibacter. Next base: position 13,079 of record MWCX01000025.1, read on the forward strand.
TGTATAGCGTACACCATGATAATCTGCATAAACCTTTTTCCCATTCCCTGCAAATATCGAAGAAACAAAGAATAAAAAAAGAAGCGTTGTTATGATGAAGTGTTTCTTCATGTTTTCTTAGAACATAATTTTCGACTTATAATACGCACTATTAGTTTGTACCGACAAGATATACACACCTTTGGACAAGGTATGCAAATCCATTGCTGTAATTTGTTGAGCAGATTTCTTAGATAGAATAAGCTGCCCGTTTTGATTGTATAAGTTGAAAACACAATCAGACACTGACACATCGTCTCCTAAGTTGATGTACAAGATATTATCAACTTGATAATGATTAATTTTCACATCCTGATTAGTATATGAAACGGCATTTGTATTTTCCGCGGTGAATACCGTAAAGTCAAAACTGATGTTACGTATCTTTGATGTTTGAGATGCATCTCCATAGAATGAAATGTCGCTACCCTGCGATTCTTGTCCGTATTTAATATTTTCCTTGTAGAGACGTATTTTTGCGCTCACCCACTTTTTATCACCTTTATCTTTGATTTGGCCGATAAATTTGAATAAATCTCTAGGTTGTTTGTCTGTTCCGGAAACAATATTGGTATTTTTACCCCAAGTATCATCCCAATATTCATAATTTATGTATCCTTCATAATACTTCGATTCTAAAGCTACTCTTAGTTCCGGATGATTAATTGTGATACCTGTTCTGCTTCCCGACAACACATATTCATCATTTTCGTTTTTATCTCCCGTAATAATCAATTGCGATGCATCAATATGATAATTTTGCGATGTAATATTCTGCCGAACTGCCTCATGATTATTTTTTGCGGTTTGTATCATATTAGCTGCTTCGGCATAAGCTTTTTCGCTTATTTTCAAAGCAATGGCATCTAATTGAGTGTCAAGCGTTTCAGTAGAGATATTGTTATTAGCAAAAAACTCAGCTCCCTTTCTGAGTAAAAAAAGTTCATAAGCCAGGTCAATGCCGCTTTCATCATAACTGCTTTCACCTTTAAACTGGGAAGCATACTGCAATGTTGTCCTTAATTCACGATCTCCGTTTTCAACAGTGGGTTCAATTTCATGGCCTTCCGTATAATCACTCCACGAGGCAATATACACCATGTCCAGACTATTTCTGTTTTGAACATGAAAATCCCACATGGTTCTGTAAGTATCACCATTCTCTCTTGGGATGAGATAGAGTGTTCCGTTGGGATTCCAGCCGACACAACCATAGTTGTCCATACCCGGAACTACTAAGCCTGCACGCGGCGAATAACCCATCGTCCACACATTATCTTTGAAAGCTTTGACAAAAGTGACGCAATCATCAGCCGTAGCATATCTTGCATAGTTAGGATAGATACCCGCAGCATTTCTTATTCGTTCGGGTATCCACGAAGTTGGTACGACGCGATTGGTATTAACCCACGATCCGGCCTGCTCAATAGGCGACTTCGGTGTGTAAACACCCCCATTCAAAGTCGGACTTAACATAGTTCTCATGATAACATTAGGGAATTTGTTACCACTCTTTATGGGATAATCTTCTGGATAATTGTAAGCATGCGAACGAACCGCACTATATTCATCCAATGTAAAGCCATCATGAAAGAGATAGAATAAAGGTTTACCGTTTACTATAGGGGCTGTTGGTCCTGTAAACACCTCGTCAATCAAATACTGCATGCAAGTTAAAAAATACTGAAGTTTCTCAGCACGGGTGCCCGGATACCAATTCTTCGTCATCAGCCATCCGTCACAAATATTAACTCCAACTTCAAACCCATATTTAACAGCCACTTCTTGAATGGCTGTTAATAATCTGTTAGAAGTATGATCTATATATCCCCATTCAACAAAAAATCCATCTATTCCGGCAGACTTAGCACTTAGGATTTGATATTCTATGTATAACGGATCGAGCTGAGACTGCATACCTACCAAAGGATAATTTGCCGCAGCGACATCATGCTGTCCGTTTTCTAAAATTAAATCAGGATTATAGGTTACATGCTTTAAGCCAACCGGGTTGCTGTTCAACTGTGAAAAGTATTTCCACTCTCCAAATTCCCCGTCAACCGGTCTCGTTTTACGTACTCCGTGATAATCTGCATATACTTTTTTTTGTGCCTCCACCAATTGCATTTGAGACATCAACAGTAAGCAAATAAATATAAATCCTAATTTTCTCATCAATCTGTTATTTTAAAAGTTTCTCACAGCCTGTATCATAACACAAGCTGTGAGAAAAAATACATTTACTGTTTCGGAAATTTAATAGCCACAGTAATAATTCTTGCCGTCTTATCAATACTTACCACTTGTTCGTTTGATAAGATTTTCATTATACCGATTTTTCCGCCTCCCGAACTTGAAGTTGATGCTGTTTTAAATGCGATTACATCTCCTACTTCGAAAGGATTAATGGCATTAGCAACAATATTTGAAGCCGGAATATCACTCAATATGGATGCTGCCGTTGCATTGTCGAAGTCATAACCACTGAGCAACAAAAATCTGGTTTGGTTTTGTACACTTATATCCATAGCTGTTTTTCCACCTGAACCTAAGAATTCGTTGTTCTTTGTATTAGTGCCACCATCCATGGCATACATACGCAATACAGCCTGACCACCAAATACGTAGAATTTCATATCAACATTGGAAGCATTCGCATCGCTCTCTAAAGCATAATCTACGGAATAAGTTTTTAAATCCTTTAAAGATATGAATGAATAAACCCCGGGGTATGCTTCTATACCATTGGCCAACTTCATGCTACCCACAGCTAAGTTTGTAATAAAATTCATGTTTACAATGGCTGCCACCGAGACTTCTGTAACCTTGTCAACTACGTCAGTCACAACAAATTTAATTTTAGAAGTGGTATTCAGACATTTTACTTCAGGGATAATATTCAAAGTCAAAGGAGCATCCGGATAATTGATTGTTTCCACTGATTCAGACACATTGTTATCAACCCTGAATATCTCAACTGAACGAATACCTCTTTGTGACTCTATCTTTAGAGGAATGGCTACACGCTCATCTTTGTCGGCAAAAATGGTGTCTTTCACTAAAACCGTGGGCGGAGCCGGTGTGATGTAACGTACCGGTAATGTTTCAATGCGCACTTGACCGTAACTGTCGGTTACTTTTACCTTAAACCCTTTATCCCCATCTTTATACATGATTTTCTCATCAAATACATATTCTTTTTCATTTTGAGTAAAATCAATGGGGAAGCCATATTGCAACTGTCCGTTCTCCGTTACCAAATACATTTCAAGTTTTTGTAATCCTGCTTCGGATGTAACCGTGAATTTGGTATTAGGCATCGGACCGCCCTCTAATTCGTCATAAACAATTATTTCAGGCTCAAAGACAACTTTCGGACCCTCTTTAATATCAACGACACTTAACTCTAAAGAGTCCACGGTTTTTCTGTCTAACTTATCCGTAGCTTCTACAATAAATTGCAAATACTCAGGTTTATACTTAATTTTCTCAGCTAAGCTATAAGAATGTTCATTAAAAAACTCCGTTACTGTTTTGTAATGAATTTCTTCATCTTTAGTTTTGATAGTCATATTAACAGATTTCAAACCTGCTTCAGATTGTATAACCGCAACAATCGGAAGATTATCAATTAAGTTGAGGTCTGCTTCCAAACTGTCAAATGCAAAAGTTATTTTTGGCAGCAAACTGTTTGGATCTATAGAGGGAGTCGGATCCTCACAAGATTGCAGAAAACTTAATCCAAAAAAGACTATGAATGTGTAAATTATAATATCTCGTTTCATATGATTATTTTTATATTTTGATAGACTTTTCAAACCTGTTATTTACGGTAATAACAAAAGGCGTCAAAAATATGTATTACTCCATTTGTGGGCATAATATTACTTGTTACTGCAGCCCGCATATATGAGTTTCCATTGCTGCCCGTATCATTCACAATAACTTTTCCGGCATCAGCCTGCCAAGGATTTTTACGTGTCAACATAGTCATAAGTCCTTCTTCTCCTTTCAACATGGTTAGCACATACATGGGTTCCACATCTAACTGCTTATACGCACTATATTCTCCTTGAACCAAGTGATAAAGAAGTAATTGTTTTACTGACTCTTTATTACATTCCGAAATGGATAATACTCCCGGAAATCTATCTTGCATATAGCTTGTCATAGCCATATTCGTCAACGCTAAAAAGGTATATTTTTCATCCGTTTGGGTATAATAATTCTTCAATTCGGTATATTCCACAGCTTCTATAAAAATTGAGAACAAGTCTGTTCGTGTATTGAAGTACTCCCAAGCTGTCATAGGAATATGTGGGTCTATCGTTGATGCTTTATAATCATAGTCTGTCTGCAATTCGAGCGAACAGCTATAGGTCATCAAACCCAACACAATCATGATATAAAAACTATTTTTTTTCATATGATTATAATTTTGTTTTTCTAATTTAATTCCCATAAAACGAATTTTGTTTGATGAGATGATTCTCATTGATGTGTGAGTAATGAATGGGGAAATACTGGTTTCCTTCTTCAGTCATGCCATTGATGGGTTCCATGACTTTTCTCCACCGGTTGGTTCTTAGTAAATCGAACCAACGACGACCTTCTCCGACCAATTCAATCTGGCGTTCTTCCAAAATAAAATCAATAATATCTTCTTCCGAGCCAAACTCCATGGCTGTGGGAGTAACTAACCCCGCTCTATCGCGAACTTGTTTGACGATATCCAAAGCTTCTTCCCACTTACCCATTTTAACACGCGCCTCTGCTTGTAACAGCAATATATCTGAATATCTGTAAACAGGATAAGCGACAACGCAGGTTTTGTTGAGTGTGGTACTGATGGTTCCTCCGATAAATTTATTCAGTTCCCAGCCGTTTTGATAGTTCATGGCTATATAGTCCTTCCGTTTATCGTCCTCATGTAATATACTCATAAATTTATTGGACAATACTGCTGCCCGGTTTCCGGAACCTGTGAACCACTGATACATATAGCTATAACCGTCTGCACCTACTTCATCCATGCTGAAGTGAATGACAAATATTAATTCTTTCGTTGTATATTCATCATTCTCGGGCGTATCATCAGAAGCCTTACCATTCAGTTCTTCAACAAATACTTTTCTCCAGGTGGCAATATCTTTTTCAAGGCCTATAAACTGTACCGTGTTATTCTTAACTTTAAAATTCTGTATTTTCGAAATAGTTTGATCCGCCATGTTATAATCTTCCAGCCACATATAAACATCCGACATAATAGCCCACACGCCGGCTATCGAAATACGCTTTCTTTCCAGGTTTTTTACACGATCCATCAAACCCTCGGCAATCTTTAAATCTTCCAATACTACATTTCGCAAGATGTAATCTTTATCCGTTCTTTCTTTGTAGATATCCTCAGAATACTTTTCATTTGGTTCCGTGTATAACGGAACATCACCCCATACCCGAACAGCATAAAAATAACCCAAAGCCCGCATGGCATAAGCCTGTCCGAGCAAATCATTTTTCTCTGCCACAGACGGCATATCAATATTAGGTAAGTATTTGATAGCTAAGTTAGCTTGATTAATCATGCTGTATAAATTGGTCCACTTCGTAGCCGGATGATCCGTTGTTAACAGGTTTTGAATAACTCTTTCCTGATTGGTAGCAGATGGTGCTCCCGGCGACATGTTGTCGGCTCTGAATTCACCCCAGTAGAAATAATTTTCACGCATAGTAGATCTAAACAATCCGTATATTTGATTTACACCTGCTTTTGCATCACGTGATGTTTTCCACATGTTAGCTGCCGGAATTTCACTGACCGGCTGTTCATCCAAAAATGACTCACACGACATTATTACGAGTACCAATAAGCTGCATGTGATAAGTTTTATAATATTGCTTGTTTTCATAAAAAATATTTTTTTCAACAGTAATGCCTAAGTTTAAAAATTCACATTTAATCCAAATCCTACTTCTTTGTTTCTGGGATATCTATAGGTATCTTTTCCAATTTGAAGCGGATTGCTTGTAGAGAACTCCGGATCAAACCCACTGTAATTGGTCCAAGTTAGGGCATTATTAACATATCCATATGCTGTTAGCCCTTTGATATGTATTTTCTCAATCCATGATTTTGGTAAACTATATGACAATCGAATATTTTGTAATCTAATAAATGAAGCATCCTCTACATAAAACGAATTTGCATAACGTGCATTATTGTAATCATCGTTGTACGGACGAGGATAAATAGCTACATCACCCTGTTTCAACCACATATTACGTATCACATGAGGTGCCGGGGTTGTACCGGTAAATTTGAATTCATTTCTGACGTGTTCTGCACTATTGTATATATGTCCGCCAAGCGAGTAATAAAAGGAAACAAATAAACTAAGGTTCTTATAAGAAAACTGAGTACTTACACCACCTGTAAAATCAGGCAAGGCATTTCCAATAACCATACGGTCATTATCGTCAATTATACCGTCACGTGAAGCAACAGGCTCGTCCCAGTTAACATCTCCCCCACGGAAAGGCTTTCCGTTAGGTAAGGTTTTTTTGTTGATTGTTCCCGAATATTCTTCACCATTCAATAAATACTTATCTTGAAAAGTACCATCTTCGAAAACAGGTGTCAACTGTTCCCAATCTTCAGTAAAGGCATTGGATTCATTATATTGAAAAATACCCAAATATTTAAATCCATAGAAATCACCAACTCTTCCACCTTCTTCCATCCACCACAAATCACCTTCTATATATGGTTTCCCTTCTGATAATTTCTCTATCCTGTTTTGGTTGTGCGAGAAGTTAAATGTCAGATTCCAATTAAAATCTGAAGTCCGGATAATATCTCCAGCCAAACTTAATTCCACGCCTTTATTACTCATTTCTCCTACATTAGTCCGCATATAACCAAATCCCGACTCTTTAGGTAATTGGTAATTGGCTAATAAGCCATCGGTATATTTGCTATAATAATCTGCAGTTGCTGTTAATCTACTATTCCAAAAACTCAGGTCTAATCCAAGATTAATTTGTTTGGTTTCCTCCCATCTCAGATTGTCCTTTCCAATCCGGGTCGGTGCAACTCCTCCGACACCGTCGTAAATCAGACTTGGTTCATAGGAATACACATAGTCGTAGTTACCAATAGATTCATTACCGGTAACTCCATAGCTGACACGTATTTTACCATCATCCATGGCCGGCTTGAAAAAACTCAGGAAACTTTCATCGGAAAATCTCCATCCACCGGATACAGACGGGAAATTACCCCACTTGTTATTCTTGGCAAAGCGGGAAGATCCATCACGACGTAAATTGGCCGTAAAAAGATACTTGCCAAGATAATCATATGTAACCCTTGAAAACAGAGATGCCATTGAATGGTGGTCAATCCATGAACCGGTTGAACCCAACTCCAGGTTGGCAGAAAATGCATTCATGGTGTAAATGTAATCGGTTGACGAATTACGACCTACCAGAAATTCTCTTTCATACCTCCATTTTTGGGCACTCACACCAGCCATAGCAGAAAAATTATGCAAACCCCACTTAGCGTTATAAGTAAAATAATTTTCATTCAAAAAGTTCCAATTTAAAAAATTATATGACAATCCGCTATTGTTGCGCTGCCACTCATCCGTGATGATACTTGGATACATTCTGTGGCGTTTATCTAAGTAAAAGTTAGCATTGATATTGGTTCTGAATTTAAGACCTTTCAGTATTTCAAATTCAAAAAACTGGAAAAAGTTCGCCTTGTATGAATCGGTAAAATCAGTGGTATGCTCCACTTGTGCCAGCGGGTTTTTCTGACCATTAAAGACACCAACCAAAGTGCCATCAGGATAATAAGTAGAAAAATAAGGCCGACGACTCAACACCCACCTCAACAAGTCACCTTCGTTAATTCCGCGTTTCAAAGAATAAGTCAATGACACACGACTACCAACATTCAACCAATTATTTGGAGAATAATCAGTGTTTACCCTTGCTGTAAGTCTATTAAAATCCGTATTAGGTATAATACCTCGCTCATTATAATATCCTGTATTGATAAAGTAAGTCAACTTGTTTTCACCACCTCCGAAACTAATATCAATCTGATCTTTTTGTGCAGTGCCTGTTATCATATCCAAATAATCATTGTCCACGTTAAAAAACACATTCAGAGAGTCTCTTATCATTTGAATACTCTCATCGGCATTTCCCATCATGTTGTTTTGGAGAAAATACTCCCTACGATACTGATCATATAACCTGCGGTCCTCTCTATTAGCCTGGGGCAACTTATGTGATAATCTTCCCCACGACCTATTATACTTAATGTCGATTTTTGGTTTGCCTTTTTCCCCGCTTTTGGTAGTGATAATGATAACACCATTTGCCGAACGTGAGCCATAAATGGCAGCTGATGCAGCATCTTTCAATACCTCCATCGACAATATATCACTGGGATTAATGCCATCTATATCTTCTAAGGGCATACCATCTACTATATATAAAGGTCTTACACCCTCTGCAGAAAAAGTAGATGTTCCACGAATTTTGATAGAGGAAGATTCCCCGGGTTGACCGGAACCTGATACAATCTGAACACCCGCAACTTGTCCTTGTAAAGCATCAAAAACGTCGGTTGGCACTTTCCTTTCAATATTATCACTTGACAAGGAGGTAATAGCACCGGTTATATCTCGCTTGCGCATGGTACCATAACCTACCACTACAACCTCTTCTAATTGCTTAGTGTCCTCATAAAGTGTAATCCGAAGGTTCGTTTTATCAGCAGCAATCTCTTGAGAGGTGAATCCCACAAATGAAATAACAAGCGTGGCACCTTTATTTGAAACACTTATTTCAAAGTCGCCGTCAATACCGGTAGCTATTCCATTCAACGTCCCTTTTTCAACAACACTTACTCCAATGAGCGGCTCACCCGCTTCATCACAAACTATCCCTTTTACTCTAAAAGGATTTGAGCCTTGGGAAAAGAGAGCATGAGGGGACGAAAAGAAAATAAAGAAAAGAACCACCAATTGCAGCACCTTAAAATCTCTTTTGTACATCTTCATGTTTTGATCAGTTTTAAATTTTTATTCCTAATAATATTATAACAAGGTAAACTTTTTACATACCATTATATATAATTCCACAGTGCAAAAATATAAGCCTAAAAAATATTATACAATCAAATTGCTATGTTATAAAACATATATTCAAGTATTTACATATTGTAAATAATACACTATAAAGCAAAATCTTATTGTATTATTAACAAATAATAAAACAAGAGTTTTCTCAAAATATAAAATACACAAAAAAAGAAGGCTGCTTTTATCCAATTGACTGCCAAACAAATACAAAGAAACTGAAGTTCAACATTACGTACTTCGTACAACATCAACGCGATTACTTATTGTACAAACAACACATTACAACAACCTGTTAATGTGTTATATAACATAAACTTAATTTATTTAAAACAAATTATATTGATTACTTTTGCTTCTAAATAATTTTATTAAACTATGACTACTCATAAAAACAGAGCATACAACCTGTCAGTATCCGTTGATTGTGTTGTTTTTGGTTTCGATGGTAAAGAATTGAATATTTTATTAATCGAACGCAGTATTGAAGAAAACGACGGACAATACAACGATAAAAAATTACCCGGAAGTTTGATTTATATGGATGAAGACATCAACGAGGCTGCTCATAGAGTGCTGTTCGAGTTGACAGGATTGAAAAATATTCCTTTGAGTCAATTTCATAGTTTTGGAGACCCGCAACGTACCAGTAACATACGTGACTTACATTGGTTGGAAAAAACAGTACATGCCAAAGTAGAACGTATTGTAACTGTTGCATATGTTGCATTAATTAAGATTAACAGAAAAATTAAGCTTAACTCCAACGACACTTCCGCTAATTGGTTCAATGTAAAAAATGTTTGTAATGAAAACTTGGCATTTGATCATAAATTTATTATTGAAAGGGGATTAGAGTATATCAAACATTGGTTGAAAGTTGAAAAACATCTTATATTCAAATTATTGCCAAGAAAATTCACCTTATCTCAACTCAGACTTTTGTATGATGCTATCAATCAGGAACATTCAGACGTTAGAAATTTCAGAAAAAAAATTCTACAAGATCAAAACATAGTATGTCTGGATGAGTTTGAAGAAGGTGTTCCTCATAGGGCTGCCAGACTTTATAAGTACGTGCAGAAAACATAAATTGATATTTTCAACTTGATTCATCATAGGCGATTATGATTTCAAACACATTTAAAAATTGTAAAATAATTAGCAACAAAAATATATACTTATGTATTTGTTAGGTTACGACATTGGAAGTTCATCGGTGAAAGCAAGTTTAGTGCATGTTGATTCCGGAAAAATTGTGGCTTCGGATTTCTTCCCGAAAGAAGAAATGAAAATCACAGCACTAAAACCCGGTTGGGCAGAACAAAATCCTGAAGATTGGTGGGAAAATTTAAAATTAGCACACCGGTCGGTCATGCACCAAGCCAAAATTGACTCATCGGATATTCGGGCTATCGGCATTACTTGGCAAATGCACGGATTGGTTTTGGTGGATAAAAACAAACAACTATTACGTCCATCCATTATTTGGTGTGATAGTCGTGCTGTACCATACGGAGAACGGGCTTTCAAAGCTATTGGAGAAGAACGAGCATTATCACATCTTTTAAATTCACCTGGAAATTTTACGGCATCAAAAATTGCCTGGGTCAAAGAAAACGAGCCGGAATTATTTGAAAAAATTGACAAACTGATGCTACCCGGGGACTATATTGCTATGAAATTATCGGATGAGATAGCTATAACCATTGAAGGATTATCCGAAGGTATTTTTTGGGATTTTCAAACAAATACATTATCCGAAGATGTGTTAACGTATTATGGCATTCCGAAAAGCTTCTTTCCTGAAATAAAACCGATTTTTGGTATTCAAGCAACCGTTTCTGCAAAAGCAGCTAAAGAACTGGGGTTGAAAGTCGGAACACCCATTTCTTACAGAGCCGGAGACCAGCCCAACAACGCACTTTCTTTAAATGTATTCAATCCGGGTGAAATAGCTTCTACTGCAGGAACTTCCGGTGTAGTATACGGAGTGTTGGATAAACTGCACTATGACAGATTATCGCGTGTTAACACCTTCGCACACGTCAATTATACTCCGGAACAAATTCGCCTCGGTGTCCTGTTGTGCATCAACGGAACCGGTATCTTAAACTCTTGGTTGAAACGTAATTTAGCTTTGGAAGGGTTATCATATAGTGATATGAATCAATTAGCCATGCAATCACCCATAGGAGCAAAGGGAATTTCAATTATTCCTTTTGGTAATGGTGCTGAGCGTGTCCTTGAAAACAAAGAAGTGAACTGCTCCATACATGGTATTAACTTTAACATCCATGATAAAAAAGACATTTTACGTGCAGGACAAGAAGGTATAGTTTTCTCATACGAATACGGACTGGAAATCATGCGGAAGATGGGCATGAATATTCAGGTAATTCGTGCAGGATTTGCTAATATGTTTTTAAGTCCGATTTTCACACAAACTTTAGCCTCTGTAAGCGGTGCTGTCATTGAATTATTTGATACTGACGGAGCGACCGGAGCAGCTCGTGCAGCAGGAATGGGAATAGGAATTTATCAATCAAATGATGAAGCCTTTGCTTCGTTAGAGAAAATAGCTGTTGTGGAACCGGACACACGAAACAAATCAGCATATCGAAATGCTTACACCAATTGGCGAAAATTAATAGACGAAAATTAACATAATACACTAAAGCAATTAATAACAAATTATAATAAAAAGAGATATGGCAACAAAAGAATTTTTTCCCTCTATAGGAAAAATCAAGTTTGAAGGAAAAACGAGTAAAAATCCACTTGCGTTTCGATACTATGATGCTGAAAAGCTTGTTTATGGTCGTAAAATGAAGGATTGGTTTAAATTCTCCATGGCTTATTGGCATACGCTGTGTCAGGAAGGCGGTGATCCCTTTGGTTCAGGAACTAAAAAACTTCCATGGAACGAGGGAAGTTCAGCCCTTGAAATAGCTAAAAACAGGATGGATGCCGGTTTTGAATTTATGCAAAAAATAGGTATAGAATATTTCTGTTTTCACGATGTTGATTTGATAGACGAAGGTAATTCCATAGCTGAGTACGAAGCTAATCTGAAAGCTATTGTTGCCTATGCAAAACAAAAAATGGCAGAGACAGGCATCAAATTATTATGGGGAACTGCTAATGTATTTAGCCATGAACGATATATGAATGGAGCAGCTACCAATCCAAATTTTGACAGCGTTGCTTATGCAGCGACACAAATTAAAAATGCATTGGATGCCACCATTGAATTAGGAGGAAAAAATTATCTGTTTTGGGGTGGACGCGAAGGTTATATGAGTTTATTGAATACCGACATGAAGCGCGAAAAAGAACATTTGGCCATGATATTGACCATGGCTCGTGACTACGCGCGTTCAAAAGGCTTTAAGGGTAATTTCTTTATTGAGCCTAAGCCCATGGAACCTACTAAACATCAATATGATGTAGATGCAGAAACAGCAATCGGTTTTTTACGTGCTCACAATTTAGAAAAGGATTTCAAATTGAATATTGAAGTCAACCACGCAACTTTAGCCGGTCATACTTTTGAACATGAATTGCAATGTGCGGCAGATGCCGGCATGTTAGGTTCTATTGACGCCAACCGTGGCGACTATCAAAACGGATGGGATACAGACCAGTTCCCTTTGGACATTAATGAGTTAACGCAAGCTATGCTGATAATACTACAAGCCGGTGGCTTACAAGGCGGCGGCACTAATTTCGATGCTAAAACTCGCCGTAACTCCACAGATTTAGAAGATATTTTCATTGCCCATATTGCAGGAATGGATGCTTTCGCTCGCGCTTTAGAGTCCGCAGCAAGTATTTTAGAAGACTCCCCATACGTGCAAATGGTAAAAGATCGCTATGCTTCTTTTGACAGCGGTAAGGGAAAAGAATTTGAAAAAGGAAAGCTCTCTTTAGAAGATTTACGTACATATGCGATTTCCTTGGGCAAAGAGCCGGAGAAAATCAGCGGAAAACAAGAATTGTACGAAGCAATTATCAATATGTATATCTAAGTTTACAGTTTTTTTGAAACAAACATGACGGTGTTTCAAAGTAAATTATTATAAATCGTATGAAAAAATACAATCTAAGTTATATTCTTGGAATAACCTTAGTTGCAACCTTAGGCGGTTTGTTGTTTGGTTATGACACAGCAGTTATTTCCGGTGCTGAAAAGTCAATTCAAAAATACTTGATTGATTCTTTGAATTTAAGTGCTTTTGCACATGGTGCAACCGTTTCAAGTGCCTTGATCGGATGTATAATCGGGGGGGCTATTTCAGGTTTTTTGGCAAATCATTTTGGAAGAAAAAATACTTTGCTGTTTGCCGGTTTTTTATTTTTTACGTCCGCCTTAGGTTCAGGTTATCCCGAATTTCTGTTTTTTGAAAAAGGAGAGCCTTCTATCGGATTGCTTTTAATGTTTAATTTTTACCGCGTATGGGGTGGCATAGGCGTAGGCTTAGCTTCTGCAGTTTCTCCGACTTACATCAGTGAAGTTTCACCGGCTGAAATTCGTGGACGCTTAGTCGCATTAAATCAATTTGCCATCATTTTTGGGATGTTGGTTGTATATTTTGTAAACTGGGGTATTGCTAACGGTCAGCCATTAGCATGGATTGACAGCATAGGCTGGCGATATATGTTTTTATCAGAAGCCGTACCGGCAGGCTTATTTTTTTTATTACTGTTTTTAGTTCCGGAAACACCACGTTACCTTGCATTGTCGAACCAGAATGACAAAGCCATACATGTCTTAAGTAAAATCAACAATTCGAAAGAGAAAGCACAAACAATCTTAGCTGAGATAGAACAATCTATCCGAGAAGTAAGTAAAGGAAAATTATTTTCTTATGGCAAAAAAGTAATTATTATCGGAATTTTGTTATCTGTGTTCCAGCAATTTGTAGGTATCAATGTTGCCCTTTATTACGCTCCGAGAATTTTTGAAAGTATGGGTGCTGCCAAGGATGCATCAATGTTTCAAACCATCGTAATGGGCTTAGTCAATGTAATATTTACGGTTGTGGCTATTCTTACCGTGGACAAATGGGGACGAAAACCCTTGTTGATCACAGGCTCTATCGGTATGGCTATTGGCATGTTTGCAGTTGCCGGCTTGGCTTATTTTGATATTATCGGCATCAGTACACTTGTGTTTATCATTATTTATACCGCCTCTTTCATGATGTCATGGGGACCAATTTGCTGGGTATTGATTTCAGAAATATTTCCTAATAAAATCAGGGGGCAAGCTGTTGCAATTGCTGTTGCTGCTCAATGGGCTGCCAATTATCTCATTTCTTCAACTTATCCTCCCATGATTGAGTTCAGTGGAGCTTTGACCTATGCATTTTATGGTGCTATGGCAGTGCTTTCCGCAATCTTTGTATGGAAAATGATACCGGAAACCAAAGGAAAAACTTTAGAAGAAATGGAAGAGTTGTGGAAAAAACAGGTATAAAGCGCATTTTGCAATCTCCACATTGCAAAATATAAAAAATATGCGTACTTTTGCCACAAATCCATTCGATGGAATCGTTTTATAAAACCCATAAACACCTGACTACCAGCACAAAAGCTACAGTCAGGTGTTTGCGGATGAATGAAATTGATTGGAAATCAATCCTTTGGATTATTTTCAGGATTATTTAATTTACATAAAACAATGACTAAACAAAAGAAATTCTTAACATGCGATGGTAATGAAGCGGCTGCGCATATAGCGTATATGTTCAGTGAAGTAGCTGCTATCTACCCCATTACACCATCGTCCACTATGGCTGAATATGTGGATGAGTGGGCAGCGTCCGGTAGAAAGAATATGTTCAATGAAACTGTTCAAGTAGAAGAGATGCAATCGGAAGGTGGTGCCGCTGCTGCTATGCACGGTGCACTTCAAGCCGGTACACTGGCTACTACATTTACGGCATCACAAGGTTTATTGCTGATGATCCCTAATATGTACAAAGTTGCCGGAGAGTTGCTTCCCGGTGTTTATCACGTTTCTGCACGTGCCATTGCTGCACAGGCACTTTCTATTTTTGGCGACCAACAAGACGTAATGGCAGTTCGTCAGACCGGATGTGCACTTTTTGCAACAGGTTCGGTACAAGAAATTATGGACATAGCAGCCGTAGCACATTTGGCAGCCATCAAATCTCGTGTACCTTTTGTACATTTCTTTGACGGATTCCGCACATCACACGAAATTCAAAAAGTTGAAGAAATTGATGCAAAAGCAGTTCAGGCTTTGGTTGACCAAGATGCCTTGAAAGCATTCCGTCAACGTGCATTGAATCCTGAACATCCGGTAGCACGCGGTACTGCTCAAAACCCGGATATCTACTTCCAGACTCGCGAAGCAGCCAATCCATTCTATGATGCCGTTCCGGGTATTGTAGAAGATTATTTGAACAAATTGGCTGAAATTACCGGACGTAAATATGGTCTGTTTGACTATTACGGTGATCCGGAAGCTGACCGCGTAGTTATTGCCATGGGTTCTGCTACGGAAGCTATCCGCGAAGGTGTGGATTATCTACGTGAAAAAGGCGAAAAAGTGGGATTGGTATCCGTTCACTTGTATCGTCCTTTCTCTGCAAAACATTTTCTTTCCGTATTACCAAAGACAGCAAAACGTATCTGTGTGCTTGACCGCACAAAAGAGCCGGGTGCTAATGGTGAACCACTTTACCTGGATGTAAAAGATGCTCTTTACGGAACTGAAAATCAACCGCTTGTAATAGGTGGTCGTTATGGACTTTCATCCAAAGACTTTACGCCTGCACAAGTATTGGCTGTTTACAAAAACTTAGAATTGCCTACACCGAAAAACCGTTTCACAGTGGGTATCGTAGATGATGTTACCTTTACTTCATTGCCATTGGAAGAAGAAATTTCTTTGGGTGGCAAAGGTATTTACGAAGCTAAATTCTACGGATTAGGAGCTGACGGTACTGTCGGGGCAAACAAAAACTCCATCAAAATCATCGGTGACAACTCTGATAAATATTCACAAGCATATTTCGAATACGACAGCAAAAAATCAGGTGGTTTCACTTGTTCGCACTTACGATTTGGTGACACACCTATACGTTCTACCTACTTTGTAACTACGCCTAACTTTGTGGCTTGCCACGTACAAGCTTACTTGCGTCTGTATGATGTAACCAAGGGCTTGAAAAAGAACGGAACTTTCTTGCTGAATACAGTTTGGAATGCGGATGAAGTAAAAGAAAACCTTCCGGTGCATATCAAGCGTTATTTTGCTAAAAATAATATTCGTCTGTTTATCATTAATGCAACTCATATTGCCGAAGAAATCGGCTTGGGTAACCGCACCAACACAATTTTACAATCTGCATTCTTCAAAATTACCAATGTCATCCCTTACGATTTAGCTGTTTCGGAAATGAAAAAAGCCATTGTAAAATCTTATGGGAGAAAAGGGGAAGATATTGTTAATAAAAACTATGCAGCAGTTGACCGTGGCGGTGGTGAATATGTAGAAGTTATAATTCCCGCAGAATGGGCAAATCTTGCTGACGAACCGGTTGTAGAAGAAAAAGTTCCTGCATTTATCCGTGACGTTGTTCGTCCGATTAACGCACAAAACGGCAACAGCCTTCCGGTGTCAAGATTTGTTGGACGCGAAGACGGAACTTGGGATCAGGGTACTGCAAAATATGAAAAACGTGGTGTGGCTGCTAACGTTCCAGAATGGATTGTGGATAACTGTATCCAATGTAACCAATGTGCTTACGTTTGTCCGCACGCTGCTATTCGTCCGTTTGTTCTTGATGAGAAAGAAATGGCTAATGCACCATTTGGTGAAGAAGGAACATTGAAAACCAACGGTAAAGGATTTGAAGGTACCCGTTTCCGCATACAGGTTAACGTACTTGACTGTTTGGATTGCGGTAACTGCGTGGATGTATGTCCGGGCAATAAAAACGGTAAAGCCTTGAAGATGATGGAAATTGGAACTCAATATCCTAACCAGGAAAATTGGGATTACTGTATAGAAAATGTTTCTTCCAAGCAACATCTTGTAAACGTAAAAGGTAATGTAAAAAATACCCAATTTGCAACTCCATTGTTTGAGTTCTCCGGTGCTTGTTCCGGTTGTGGTGAAACACCTTACGTAAAATTAGTTACACAACTATTTGGTAACCGCCAAATGGTAGCTAACGCAACAGGTTGTAGTTCAATTTATTCTGCATCAGCGCCTTCTACTCCATATACTAAAGGTGAAGACGGACGCGGACCGGCCTGGGCAAACTCGCTGTTTGAAGACAATGCCGAGTATGGAATGGGAATGGTCATGGCGGAAGAAATAATGCAAGCACGTATTGTTCGCCTGATGAACGAAGCCATTGCTAATAATTGTTGTTCTGATGAGTTGAAAGACTTATTCAAAGAATGGATTGACAATCGCTTTGACGGAGATCTTACATTGGAATTACATGCAAAAATCACCCCGCTACTTAAAGCGTGTGAATGTGATTATTGCAAGCAAATAGCCGAATTAAGCCGCTTCCTGGTAAAACGTTCACAATGGATTATCGGTGGGGACGGCTGGGCTTACGACATCGGTTTCGGTGGTTTAGATCACGTAATTGCTTCCGGTAAAAACTTAAACATCCTTGTTCTTGACACTGAGGTTTATTCCAATACAGGAGGTCAGGCATCCAAATCTACGCCGATAGGTGCTGTAGCTAAATTTGCGGCAGCCGGAAAACGTATCCGCAAAAAAGACCTGGGTATGATAGCTGCTACTTACGGCTACGTGTATGTGGCACAAATCGCCATGGGTGCAAGCCAAGTACAAACGCTAAGAGCTCTTCGTGAAGCAGAATCTTATAACGGTCCGTCTATCATTATTGCTTATTCGCCTTGTATCAGCCACGGACTACGTGCCGGAATGGGTAAAGCACAAGATGAGCAAAAACGTGCTGTTGAGTGTGGTTATTGGCACCTGTATCGCTATGACCCACGCCTGGAAGCCGAAGGCAAAAACCCCATGCAGTTGGACAGCAAAGAACCGGATTGGAGCAAATTTCAAGACTTCTTAAAAGGTGAAGTACGCTACACATCGTTGATGAAGCAATTCCCGGAAGAAGCGAAAGAACTCTTTAAGGCTGCAGAAGAAGACGCTAAATGGCGTTATAATGGTTATAAACGCATGAGTGAGCAAGATTTCGCAGAAGAAAAAACCGAAGCATAATATAGTTTTGGTTATTTGAATGAAAAAAGGGAGGACGTTGAGGGTCTTCCCTTTTTTGTTGAGACGATGTTTTGTTGCAATGGATTGATGGAGGTTAAGTAGTTAGTAGGAAGTTAAAGAAGTTAGGGAAGTTACGAGGTACGTGTTCCGGGGTAATATATGATATTAACAAAACTTCATGCGATGAAACTAATTGGGGTCCGGAGTCGCAGATTCATAAAGTGCAGGATGTGTGATATCGAATTAATCCTGACATGGGTGATTGTTCTATTTTTTCAATCCGGATATGGAGTGATGCTGCAACTTCACGAAGAACATCTTTAAAATAATAAGCTACAGAACCGGTAAAAAATACCGCATGTTCTTGATGATCATATTGCATAACATTTTTCTTGAAAAAATCCGTAAAAGCGTGATACACTAAATCATGAACGCCTGGTTCATGGATATTGCTTTGAATAAACGGAACAATGCTTGCCAAAAATTGATTGGCGAGGGGCTGTTTGTAAACCCTGTCCAACAACTGAGATACATCCATATCCAAATATTCCAAGAAGCTTTCACGAATACCCCTGGTGAATTGATTTTTCAGGCACGCGCCGGTAAACAGCCTGCCCAACACTGCCCCACTACCTTCATCACCTAAAATATATCCTAAGGGCGATACGTTTTTTACGATTTCACTACCATCATAAAAGCAAGAATTTGAACCTGTGCCGAGTATGCAGACTATACCGGGTTGATTGTTGCATAGTCCAATGGCTGCACCCAACAAATCACTACCCACCTCAATCGTACCGGCATCGAAATTATCGGCAATGGCTTCCCTGATAATCTGATTCTTTTCAGGAAACGCACAACCGGCTCCATAGAAATAAACAGCTTCAATTTTATTTACTTTTAAAGCAGGAACAAGCTTGGAAGCCAACTCCCGGCTAATATCTTCCCTACTGCGAAAAAAAGGATTTGCTCCTGAAGTAGAAACCCTGTTAACAATATTTCCTTGGTCAATCAAGCACCAATCAACTTTTGTTGAACCTCCGTCTGCAATTAATAACATAGCTGTCAATTTTTATTTTTCTACTGCTTTTCCGTAAGCAGGATATATCTTCAGCAAAGATACGGCAATGATGGGTACAATACTGCATATCATCACCCAAATGAAAAAATGATTGTAGCCTAACATCTCCTGCATCCATCCTGCAAACATGCCGGGTAACATCATTCCCAAAGCCATGAATCCGGTACATATGGCATAATGCGCCGTTTTCTGTTTGCCTTCGGAGAAATACATCAGATAAAGCATATAAGCCGTGAATCCGAACCCATAACCAAACTGTTCAATAAACACCAGGGTATTGATGATCCACATATTGCCGGTTTGAGTAAAGCTCAAATATACAAAAACAGCCGTTGGAACTAAAACGCTCAAGGTCATGGGCCACAGCCATTTTTTCAATCCGCCGCGCGAAGCTGTGATGCCTCCTATGATTCCGCCAATGGTCAACGCCAATATTCCTACCGTTCCATATACAAATCCGACTTGCCCGGTAGTCAGTCCCAAACCGCCTACATCCCGCGAATCCAACAAAAAAGGAGTGATCAGCTTCAAAGCTTGTGCTTCGGAAAAACGGAAGGTCAGCATGAAAAAGATGGCTGCTCCTATACCCGGTTTTTTGAAAAATGAAACGAAGGTGTCTGAGAAATCTCTCCAAACAGAGGCAGTCGTAAGCTGTGAAGAAGGCATATCCGAATCGGGTACCGGCAAAAATACGCGATGGTAAAAACTGAATACGATGAATAAGCCGGCCAACACCAAGAAAGTAACAGACCATGCAAAAGGAATATTGCCTGACAAACCCTTAAATTCCGCCGTTGTGGTACCAGTCAGTTTGGGATCCGACTGGAAAACCAAATATGCCGGCTTATCCCAATTAGTTGCATGGAAAGTGAGTCGTTCTCCATGTACCAACGCAATACTTTTATCACCACGGTTCAGGGTGGTGTTTAGGACAATCTGTTTTTCGGGATCGGGGCACCTGGATAACCAAACAGCAACAACGGCCATATTTCCTGCCAATGGATTCAACTCATCTGCCTCGCGTTTTTCTCCAAAATTACGTTGAATCCATGCACCCAAAGGTTGGGCGACATGAGCCGACCACCAAGTTTGCTTGACTGATGCCTTTTGTGAGACATCGGAGGCTTCGGCAACAAAGCCATGTTCACGATTCAGCCGTTCTATCCCTTTCAAAAAAAGCTTTGCACTGTCTTGATTGATCCCGCCAATTCCCATCCGGACGGTTTGGGCATTGGTAACAAAATGCAAGTCTCCCGCCTGTGGAACAAGCTCTTGCGGGGCGTCAAACAAGGTAGATACATTTGCATATTCAGGTGAAACATCCACATTGATTTTAAGAGGCTCCATGCCTGTGGCACTTTCCAATACTCCGGCAAGCATAATTAAAAAGCCTTGTCCCACAATGGTTGCAATGCGATAAAAAGTGCTGCGTATGCCAACAAACTTAGCCTGATCGTTGGTGTTCAGGGCAAGCATGTAAAAACCATCAGCCGCAATATCATGCGTAGCAGAGCTAAAAGCCAGCAACCAGAAAAATGCTAAGGTAGCCTGAAAGAAAAAGTCCACCGGAATAGTAAAAGCAATTCCTCCGAATCCTGCACCTATCAGCAGTTGCATGCTTACTATCCACCAGCGTTTGGTTTTCAGCAAGTCCACAAACGGACTCCAGAATGGTTTAATGACCCAAGGTAAATACAACCAACTTGTGTATAAAGCAATGTCCGTGTTGGATATTCCCATGCGCTTGTACAAAATTACCGAAATGGTCATCACCGCAACGTAAGGAAGACCCTCAGCCAAATACAAAGTAGGAATCCATGCCCAAGGCGATCTGTTTTTCTGCATTGAATATTTTAAATATATAGTTTGATATTACTGCAATTTACAATTATTACAATTGCTAACGCGAAAATTCAATAAATATTTTTAATGCTTGCACCGACATAATAATGCCGCAATATTTCATCGAAGGTATAGCCCTTTGCTCCCATAACGGCTGCACCGATCTGGCATAAACCTACACCATGTCCCCAGCCTGCTCCGTGCAAGACAAATTTATTATCAGCTTTTTCAACATAAAAAGCAGAACTATACAAATGTGATTCGGATAAAATTCTTCTGATCTCCAGTTCTTTACCAATCACCATGGTCTTTTTTGTGCCCACAATTTTCAACTCAATGATGCGTCCGGAAACACCCCTCTTCATTGGAATCAAATCAACTAGCGCTCCAAAATCAATTCCTGAACGTTTGTGTATCAATGCAGATAACTCATCCGCTTGATAACTGATCGACCAACGGTAAAAATCATGAGTTTCCTGATCGTAATTATTCAGCACCTGGCTAAGGATCTCCGCATCTGTCGTATTGCAAAATGCTTCAGGCCTGCCGGAAATCCATTTTACAACTGCTGCTTCCTTCCTTAAATCGGGACAACTGCTGTCCGTCTCGACATCTCTTACCTTGACCAGATAGGGAACTTCCATATCATCCCAACAAGACCGGAACTCTTCCGTCACGCCACCGCAACATTTTGAGAAACGGGCATCAACAATCTGTTTGTCATCATACAGCACTTGTCCCCGGGTAGAAAATACGGCTTCCTTAACGTGCTCGTAATTATCTTGCAATCGCCCAATACCTTGGTAGCGCTGACAATGATCATCGGCACACACATCAAAGTTAACATGATCTTCCCTGTCGTACCAAACAATTCTTTTGTCTTCAGTCTCCACAAAATTCGGTTTTACGACAGATCTCTCAACTTGCTTTCTCCTTTCAATCTGCGCCAGCAACCAACTCCGCGAAATAACGGCATGAGCTTTCAATAATTCCATGGAAGATGATGCGCTCATCTCTGAAGATATGACGCTGACCAAATAGTCTTCTATACCTATAATATTAATGGCTGTAATAGCATCATCCTCAACAATAAACTTCAAAGAGCCTTGAAAAGATTGGTCTTCCTTCCTTTCCCAATGAAAATCAATGCCAATGACAACATCTTTTATAATAAACACAGACTCATCATCCTTCGACTCGAAGAACAATTCATTGTATAGCTTCCCATTCCAATTGATTTTGCCATCTTCAAAAAAGACAGTCTGCGTACCTTTGACAACCTCTTCATCCAAGACATAAGTCCCGGTTAAATTAAACCGGATCCTATCTTTTTTCAAAATTCCGATGCTTACTTTCGGTTGCTTCATGGTGGCCTTCAATCTAATGATCCATTTTCTGCTTTACCATTTCTATGATGTCATCAGTCACACATACTTCCTTGAAAATTGTGTTGATGGTTGCTGCTGTTATTTTCTCAAAATCTTTCTCTCTTGGGGTGATGATAACGCCGCCCAAGTCAACTGAGCCCGGACTGATTAACAAATTTTCTTCACCTTCTGCAAAAAAACAAGACGGACGGTGCTGCTGACGCGGCATGATACAAGTCGTCCAGGTGTCCGCATCATACCACACAACAATATTCATCATAGGCTCCTGGTCTCCCTCTTTCAAGGGTAGCATCGCTTCTATCTTTTCAAATACATCTATCACATCCTCTTTTTTTTGCGATTCAATCACAAAGATATTGCGTAAATAATTCTTTAGGATATAAAGCTGCGTATTTTTATGAACAAACAAAGTTTCTTTCTCAACAAATTGTAAATCCTTTTCCAAAGGTAGAAACCCTTTATTTCCGGCTTGGAAATGCATGTGGTCGGGTGCTGACGCCCCGGATTTCGGTCCATTGTAAAAAACAACAAAATCCGGCAACGCCTCAGCTATGGCCAACATATCGGCAAATCTTCCGTGAATGCGCTGATTGACATGGTTCAGCTCAGGAATAGTCAAATGTACGGGGAAAATCGGATAAGGATTCACCAAGATCAAATAGTTTTCTCCAAAGGGCAAGCTGCGTTGTTCTGCCGGTCGGTTTGCGGGACAAAGAAAACACTTGCGTTCCCGTATGGATTGTGGGTCGGTTTTAGCTGAACCGGAAATCAACCGGGCAGGATTAAACTGCACCTTTACATCAAAATCACCGTAATGAAAGGTCTTGGTTTTGACTTGCTTTAAAGCCTCATAATTCTTGGCAGCCAAGTACCATTCCTCAAGCTGTTCTTTGAAAAATATATGGACTTTCTTTGAAAACGAACTCATTATATAATTAATCAATCAGCGAGTTAACATTCCAATTCTTGCTTGCAACTCCCAGGTTCTGATCCTATCCTTATAAGTATTATGTGCATTCATTTTCACGATATCAAGCGAAGCATCCGTATTGTCTTCCCAACGGCGACAAAGATACACCACCTCATAGATACGACCGATTTGGTATTCACGGGAGAATGCCAGGCCCAGGGCATAATCTTCCCCATAGCTGGTATTCGGCACTTTAATCTTACGCAGCAAAGGAGTAAAAAATGCCCTTGGAGCACCCAGTCCATTAATTCTCAAAGCATTGTTCCGACCATTCTCCGGTGTCCATTCCTTGTGGTCAATGATTCCCGGCGGAATCGGATTTTTATCAAAGTCGGTCAACATATACGATCCAACTACCATGGCGCATTGCTGCTCGTAGAAAGCATCTACGATTTTCTGCAAAGTTTGGTCACCCGCATACATATCATCGCTATCCAGTTGCACAGCAAATTTACCGCATTTCGGATGATGTACACCCACATTCCAACAGCCACCTATCCCCAAATCTTTGTTATCGGGAATGATGTGAATCAGTCGTTTGTCCGATTTAAAAGCATCAATTGCTTCCGTAGTGCCATCCGTAGAGTAATTATCAATCACAATCAAATTAAACTTAAAATCGGTTTTTTGCATCAACACCGACTGAATGGCATCCGCTATGGTTCGAATGCGATTTCTGACCGGTATGATGACAGATGCCTCATATTCAAATTTTTCCTGATTGAAATCTACCTTTTTAAATTCAGGCTTCAGGTAAGCTCCTATTTGTTTGAGATGATCGGTACAAGCTTGCTCCATTTCAATTTGCATGGCGCGATTTTTCGGATCTACATAATCAAATATTTTTTCGCCCGATTTTCTATCATCATGCTCAATTTCGGTATAAAGGTATTCGTTGATATGTACCAATTCGGCAAGGCGTGAAACTTTCAACCGCAAATCGTACAAACCTGCATATTGATAGTTTGCATCCATATCCTTCACCGCTTTTTTCAGTGCTGTAGTTTTGTAGAGCAAGACCGAACCGAAATTAAAATCATCGCGCAGACTGCCTTTCTGATAAGTAACGACCGGATTGTTGATTTTTTTACCGTTTTTTACTTGATAATGATCACTGTAAACCATGCCTGCTCCGGTGTTCTCTGCAATTTGCAACATCCTTTCCAAGCCAAAGTAACCTAAACTCAGCTCGGATATTTTGGTATAAATCAAACTATAGGGAGCATCGGCATGCTCTACAATTGCCTTTACGGTTGCAGTTGCATGAAGTGTATCCGCATGAATGACCTCACAGCTATCAATCACATCCTGTGTATCCTGTTTAGCAAACAAATAAATTTTATGAATCAAAGGAGATTGTTTCAATGCATGGATAGTGCTCTTTGTTTGATTGTAATTTTGGTAAGGAATAAAACAATTGATAGTCATACCATAAAGATTGATTGTAAGCTACAAAATTACTCTTTTTCAAGATAAGCCACAACCTCACCTTTATTCACCATTTCACCCTGGAACTTTTCTACTCCTACAATGCGACCTGTCCACGGACTATCAATGTATTCCATTCCAAACTTTGTTTGGATATAATAAAGCGGTTTCATTTTTTTAATTAACGTTCCGGGAACCGGTTCTATGGAATGGTCATCGAAGTCAAGCTCCCATATCAATCTACCACTTACCGGTGCTACAATTACCTCGGCATCTCTATATTTTAATTGATGCAACTGACGCCTATCGGGCATAGGCAGATTTTGTTTTTTGAATTTTTCTTCAATGGCTACATCCAACTCCCGATTAAAGCGTTTTTTTGCTTCACCTGATTTGTAATCACGGTATTGATTTTCGTGCATAGCAAATTCAAACAATTCTTCATCATCCTTTCCCCTATCCCAGCCTAATTCTTTCATTTCTTTAATGAAACGCGGCAGTTCGTCAGGATAATTATCTTGTGGATTGCCTTCAAAAAATTCAAATTTATTCTTTTTCGCCAGTTCAACGATTTCAGGAGCTAATTTTCCGGGTAACTTACCGGCTTTTCCCAAAATCATATCCCAGGTGTTTTTGTCAATCATTTCAAACCTTTTGCCTCCCTTGCTCATCGTAAAAATATTCATCAGTGCCGCATTTTTGACATATTGGCTGAAAGGGGTAACCAAAGGAGGATTGCCTAATTTAGGCCATATATGATTAACTTCGTCAAACAATTGTACCAACAATTCGTCTTCTGACAACTCATCTTCTCCTCTTGCCTTCAAATTATTATTGATAGCAGCATGCATGCCCTTCAAGTCAGCCATCAACGAACCCATCATGCCACCGGGAAGTCCGCAACTTATCAATAATCCCGTCATTTGTTTATTTCTGTCGTCAATGAAATAACCCAAGAAATCATCTATAAAACTTTGTGTCAAAGCGCGTGCTTCCATATAAGCCTTCATGTTTATTTCCGGCACCTTAAAGCCTGCCTGCTTCAACATGGCCTGAATGGTCAACACGTCCGGATGCGACATGCCCCATGACAACGGTTCAATGGCACAATCCAAGTAATCAACACCGGATTTGGCAACCTCTAACATAGAAGCCACAGAAAAACCCGGACCGGTATGTCCATGATACTGCACAATGATGTCAGGATGCGCTATTTTGATGGCTTTTACGATTTGCCCCAACATCACCGGACGACCGACGCCTGCCATATCTTTTAGACAAATTTCTTCAGCACCGGCTGCAATCAATTCTTCAGCCATACTGATGTAATATTCTGCCGTATGAATGTCGGAATAAGTAATACACAGCGTACCCTGAGGTATCATGCCGGCAGCTTTTGCCCAACGGATAGAAGGAATAATATTGCGTACATCATTCAGTCCGCAGAAGATTCGCGTAATGTCAACTCCTTGTGCCTTTTTTACTTTATACATCAACTCACGCACATCAGCAGGAACGGGATTCATGCGCAAACCATTCAAACCCCGGTCAAGCATATGTGTTTGTATGCCTGCTTCATTAAAAGGTTTGGTAAAAGTACGAACCGAATCGTTCGGATTTTCGCCGTACAACAAATTAACCTGCTCAGATGCCCCGCCATTTGTTTCAACACGAGCAAAACATCCCATATCAATAATGACCGGTGCAATTTTGGCTAACTGATCTTTACGTGGCACATATTTTCCGGAAGATTGCCACATGTCGCGATACACAAGACTAAACTTAATTTCCTTCATTTCACAAAAAATAAATTAACGATATAATTAGAGCGAATAAAACTTGTTTTGTATAAAAACACAAAAAATAATCATTTTTTGCGCCGCAAATGTCGTCATTTAATTTTAAAAAAACAAGGAATTAAGGAAAAAATTCTTTAATTTAAATTATCTGATTTTCAGCGAGGTAATTTATTTTGGTAAACCGATAAATCTTTCTTTGAAATTTTGAAAAACTGTTGCAAAAAGATATTAAAATTCATTCAAATATATCTTTCTGCATCTTCCAAAATAAACATGTTTCAATTTAAAAACCCTAAAATTCTTCTCAGTTTTGCAGGGCTTTATAACAATTACATAAAAATTAAGATAGATGTTTAAAAAATTAGTAGCCATTGAGGGCTGTCTCAAAAACAAAAACAGCCTTTGGGTTCTTTCATATACTTTTGGTGGTGCAACCGACCTTGACCGGTGAGCCGAAAAATAAGTAAGAACAGCGTTAAAAATCGTCCATTGTTTGAGCAACGAAGTTGCGAGTTTGGACGATTTAGCTGTTCGAGCGCTAATTTTTCGAGCGAAGCGGGCACAGTCTTGATTTTTTTTTGCTTCGTTTTTTTGTATCAAGACAAAAAAATGAAGTTAATCTGATTTTAACCATAAATAATATTACCGTATTCATCTTTGATACCTTCAAAACTTTTGATGTATTGTTCCATCGCCCTGTAGCTCATACCCATGCTTGAATAGCCACCATCGTGAAAAAGATTTTGCATGGTCACTTTCTTTGTCAAATCACTGAACAAAGCAATGCAATAGTCTGCACATTCAGCAGCAGTTGCATTTCCGAGGGGCGACATCCGCTCGGAAAAGTCCATAAGGCT
>MWCX01000026.1 GCA_002070265.1 Bacteroidetes bacterium ADurb.Bin174
TTCTGATGCCGTGGCTACCTGTGATGCCCTCTCTGCCTGCTGGCCCGCACCTCTTGACATCTGCTCCGAGCTTGCACTCAACTGGGTGCTCGCCGATGCAACGTTTGCTGCAGCGGTTTTTACCTCTGAGATGATGCCACGCAGCTTATTGATTGTATTTTTCATGGCTTCAAGCAACTGACCTATTTCGTCGTTTCCTGTTGTTTCGATATGAATTGTAAGATCACCCTGCTCAAGCCGTTTGGTGACTTCCAATCCTTTGCTAAGAGGGTTTGTGATGCTTCTGGTCAGGACTATTGCGAGAAAGATTGCTATACATACAATTATAAAACCGGCGATAAAAAGTAATAATCTGGTATTGCGATAAGCATCCTGTGCTTCCTTAAAGCGAGATTCGGTTCGTTCCTGCTGGAATGCAATAAATTGGTCGCACAGGTCAACGAGTTTCTGCGACGTCAATTTGGTTTCAGATAAGTAAATTGCCATTGCTTCTGTGTGGTTACCGGATAATGCAAGCTCTATTGTCCTATTGTTAGAATCCCGGACGTGTACTGATATTTCTCTGAAATTCTTTATTAGTTCTTGTCCTTTTGTGTTTTGCTCCAATTTCTCTGCTTTTTCCAGTGAATTATTATAAAGCTTCCTTAGATTTGCAACCTTTGCATTTTCCTCGTTTTTTATCTTATTGTCACTTGTTGAGATGATAGTGAGAACGCCTTTATCGATCTGGTTTATAGAATCTTTTATAATAAATGCATATCTCTCCTTTTCATTATTAATATGCACGATACGTTCAAGATTTTTATTTATTCCTGATAACGCCCATACGCCAATCCCTATCAGAATGACCATAAAAAGGACCATAAGACCTAAACTTACACCGAGACGTGCTCCAATCTTTAATTTGCCCAATACCATTCTACTGATACCTCCTTGATATTACTTTTTGTGGTAAAAAACCACAGTAGTATTTATCGGAAAAAAATGGATTTTCTTAAACTGTAAACAGATTATTTTTCGCAAAAACGACATATGAAATAGTCCTTTTTGATGTTTGACGATAATTATCCTATCTGAGTTAAATATATTTACAAGTTTACTTTTGTTTTGATAACATATAATGGTTTGATAAATCAAATGGATGAAAATAACAAAACATATCAGGAACTCATAGAAGAGATAGCTCAATTAAAGAGGAAGTTGAAGGATATTGAGTTATCAGTGGCTATTCATGAAAAAAGAGAAAATGCTTTAAGCCATGATCTGGAAAGGATGGAGATTCTTATCAACATCTGTCCGGATTTTTTCTATATGAAAGACCTTGCATTTCGTTATCAACTGATAAACGCGGCAAACCTTAGATATTTTAACCTCAATGAAGATGAAGTCCTTGGAAAGACTGATATTGACCTTATGCCTGTTGAGGCGGCTACAAGATGCCAAGAAACAGACAGACAGGCGATTGATGAAAAAAGACTTGTTGTTTCGACTGAAAAGGTTGGTGACAAATACTATGAAACATATAAGTTTCCCGTGTTTGATAAAGAACGTATTATAGGAGTGGCTGGAATTGTAAGGGATATCACTGACCATATGTTGTCCGAGATAGCGCTCAGAGAAAGCGAAGAGAAGTTTTATAAGCTATTTCAGAATCATTCCGCGGTAAAGTTGATTATTGACCCTGATACCGGATCTATCATCGATGCGAATGATGCTGCTGCAAATTTTTACGGTTGGTCGATTGAAGACCTTAAAAAGATGCACATATATCAGATCAACCAGTTACCGAAAGAAAAGGTTGAGACATGTATGAAAGCTGCCGAGAGAGGCCTGAAAAAAAGCTTTGAATTCAAACATTTGAAAGCTGATGGTTCTGTTTGTGATGTGGAGGTGTTTAGTAACAAGATTGAATTTGAATTGAAGAGTGTTCTTTTTTCCATTATACACGATATTACACCGAGAAAACAGGCAGAGGAAGCAATCCTTAAAGAAAAGGAGAAGCTTAAAACTCTTTCTGAAAAGGCACCTTTCGCTATGGTTCTTATTGGCAATGGTGATCAAATTATATATGGAAACAACAAGTTCACAGAGATCTTTGGGTTTGAACCAGGCGAAATTAAAGATGGTAAGACATGGTTAAGAAAGATGTTTCCTGAAAAAGAGTATCGTCGCACAGTTGTCTCTGCATGGATAGATGATTTCAAAGACGCCAGACCAGGTGAACGTAAAACGAGGATTTTCAATGTTACCTGCAAAGACGGAACACAAAAAGTCATAAGTTTTGCTTCAGTTGTGATAGATGCAGGCGAGTATCTTGTGATTTGCGAAGACATTACTGAGACGAAAAGGATTGAAGATCAGTTGTTTAAGGCGCAAAAGATGGAATCCATCGGAACGCTTGCCGGAGGTATTGCGCACGATTTTAATAACCTGCTGATGGGGATTCAGGGCTATGTGTCGCTTATGCTGTCAGAGATTGATCCCTCACACCCATACTATGCAAGGCTTACAGCGATAGATGAGCAAATAAAGAGCGGGGCAAGTCTGACAGCACAACTGCTCGGGTTTGCGCGGGCCGGAAGATACGATGTAAAGCCGACTAACATCAATGACATCATTCAAAAGATATCTTTGCTGTTTGCCAAGACCAGGAAAGAGATAGTTATAAACCGAAAATACGCCAAAAAACTGCCGAGTGTCGAGGTTGACAGGGGACAGATGGAACAGGTGTTTATGAACCTTTTAATAAATGCCTGGCAGGCAATGCCTGGTGGCGGTGAGATATATCTGGAAACCGACAGTGTCATGATTGATGAGAAAATGGCATTTCCATTTAATATAAAGCAGGGTAAATATATTAAGATATCAATTACAGATACCGGCACAGGAATGGATGAAAAGACGAAAAGCCGCATCTTCGAACCGTTTTTTACAACCAAAGAAATGGATAGGGGTACAGGTCTGGGGCTTTCGACGGTCTATGGAATCATTGAGGGACATAAAGGTTTTATAAATGTTTACAGCGAGCCTGGTCATGGGACGACATTTACTATATACCTACCCGCGTCAGATAGGGAGATTGAGGAAGATAAAAGACCAATTGAAGTGATTAAAAAAGGCGAGGGAACAATCCTGTTAGTCGATGATGAAAAGGCTGTACTGAATGTCGCTGAGGCGATGCTAGAGTCATTGGGTTACAAGGTCTATGCAGCTGAAAACGGTCAGATGGCGATAGACATCTTTAAAGAGAGACACAAAGAGATTGATATTGTTATTATGGATATGATTATGCCGGGCATGTCAGGGGCAGAAACATTCGATAGACTTCAAGATATCAAACGTGACGTTAAGGTAGTGCTTTCCAGCGGTTACAGCTTAAATGGCGAGGCAAACAAGATAATGGGTAAAGGGTGCAGTGGATTTCTCCAGAAGCCCTTCGGTCTCGAAACACTGGCTTCAAAAATCAAAGAAATTCTGGTTTGAGCTTTGACTGACTATCTTTTATATATGTTCTGTGGTAAGATGCTTGGAGTTGGTGCTTACTTATTAAGTTCGTAGACGATTAAAAGG
>MWCX01000027.1 GCA_002070265.1 Bacteroidetes bacterium ADurb.Bin174
TTGGTTGCTGGGGAACGAGTTCTCCAAAATCAGCCGTCAGACTAATCACAGCGTAGAAGCCGTTGCCAATTACGTAGAAAAGTTCAAACGTGTCATAGCACTTGCAAAAGACAATTATGAGATTCACACCATTGCTTTTTTGGTAAAAATATCTCAAAGCTTAGCACAAGAATACTACGACATGTATGGAGAACAAGAGATTGTAGAGTCACGTAAAAAAGAGTTGGATGAATTATTAAAAAAAACAATTGTTCAACCCTAAAAAAAGATTTTACAATGAATCGACAACCTGATGGTATTAGAAAATACCGTACTGCACACGACCGCTTTCTCAAAGAAGAAATCGTTAATTTTTTCAACAGAGAGTTTAGTGGATACTTCGGACCTATTATTTGTGAGAATATAGCCGAAGCTCTGGTAGAACTGTTCAATCAACATGTGCCGCAGACTGACCGTATTAGACACGGACAAATGCTTTGGAACGCTTTGGACAGTACCACAAGAGCAGATTCGCCTAATCGAAAGCACAAAGCTGTTGTGCTTTCAATGGTTACGCACGATGATATAGCTCTGTTTGAAAAACAAGTACCTATGCCCAAAATAAGAGAGCAGGTAGTTGCACGAATTATCAAAGAAGCTTATCAGCAGGGCGGAATCTTATCAATGAGAGACATATCATTGATGCTCACTATAAACGCACAAACAATATCCATGACAAGAGCTAAATATGAAGCAGATAATCAAACCGTATTGCCCCATCAAGGAGTACTCCATGATATGGGTTCTACAATTACACACAAAAAACAAATTGTTTTTAAGCACATTGTAGAGAAAAAGTCAACTTTAACGGTAGCACGTGAAACAAATCATTCGCAAGCTGCAGTTGACCGTTATATCAATGATTATCGCAGAGTAAAAACTCTTGTTGATGACAATAAAAACATAGATTTTATTCATCTAACAACCAACATTGCAAAACCGGTAATCAAGCAATATCAAGATATTATAAACAATTATGTCAAAGAACGTTAACTATTATAAATATATTTGTTTAGCCAAATGGCTATATCCTTGGGGGCTAGGGGGCTTCTTTTTTACTATGTTACTCAATGAACGACACACTCGCCGAGAACGCCTGCTCAAAGTGGCGGAAGCTATGGCTACATCAGCCCGCACGGCACCAAAAGGGAAAGGATTTGACATCATCGAAATCCTAATTATTACAGACGAACATATAGCCGAGCTTTCGGCAGCAATGCTTCGTTACAGCGAAAAATCGGGCTTGAAATTCTTTATCCGCGATGCGGGAAACCTGCAACACGCAGAAGCTGTCGTCCTTATCGGAACCAAAATCCAAACACACGGACTAAACTGTGGTTATTGCGGTTTCCCAACCTGCGATGAAAAAAATGGCCATCCGGAAATTCCCTGCTCGCTCAATAGCGTGGATGTGGGTATCGCCATCGGTTCAGCATGTGCCACAGCCGCGGATATGCGTGTGGACAGCCGTGTAATGTTCTCTGCCGGACGAGCCGCACAAGAATTAGGCTGGATGCCGGAATGTTCTAATATCTACGCCATTCCGATTAGTTGCTCTTCGAAGAATCCGTTTTTTGATAGGAAATAAAACCTTCCTAACCCCCGATTAATTGAGAAGTTATATGGAAGTTATTGGAAGTTAAAGAAGTTATTCAACAATTCAACAATTAAACATTACACACTACACATTAAATAAAAGGCTAAATGTCAATGATAAACATCTCCATATCCACCGAAATACTCACCGCATGCCCAGAATTCGCCTTTTCAGCCATTCAATGTAAAGTAAAAAATACCCCTTATAATGCAGAGCTTTGGCAAGAAATTACAGACTTTTCGGAGAAATTTGTAGCTCAAACCCCTCTGAACAAAATCAACAAATTACCAAACATCCTTGAAACCCGCGAAGCTTACAAAAAGTTAGGAAAAGACCCCAACCGCTACCGCCCATCGGCAGAAGCACTTTGCAGACGTATTGTACGTGGTATTCCGCTCTATCAGATTAACACAGTGGTTGATTTAATCAATCTCGTTTCGATGAAGTATGGTTATTCTATCGGCGGATTTGATGCGGATAAAATCCAAGGAGATTTAATTTTGGGGGTAGGAAAAGCTGATGAAAAGTTTAAAGCTATCGGTCGCGGACTGCTCAATATAGAAGGACTGCCCATTTATCGGGATAATATCGGCGGTATTGGCACACCCACAAGCGACGAAGAACGCACCAAAATCTTACTCGAAACTACTAACTTGCTGATAATTATCAATGGCTATTCGGGAAAAAGCGGTTTGGCGGAAGTGACAGAGTATGCCAAGGGATTGATAAAAAAATTTGCCAATTAAATTTTGATCGCACCCGACCTTGTCCGGTGAACCAAAAAATATAACTATTTTTAATACTAATACGAATTGATTCACCCTATTTTAAGTTGTTTATACTATTTATTTTGAGTAATTTTGCGGGAAATTTAAAATAAAGAAAAATTTCTTTATTAATTCTTTCTAAAACACATTAAAAACACAAGCTTGATTTCGTTTTTACAAAATTATAATTCCATTCATTCATTTCATCATAGTAGCATATGAAAATTACACACATTGAGCATTTAGGTATTGCCGTTAAGAGTTTAGAAGAAGCCATTCCGTTTTACGAAGAAGTATTGGGGCTTAAGTGTTATGCCATTGAAGAAGTAGCCGAGCAAAAGGTAAAAACCGCATTTTTCATGGTCGGACAAACAAAAATCGAGTTATTGGAATCCACTGACCCTGAAGGTCCTGTTGGAAGTTTCATCGAAAAACGCGGACAAGGCATTCATCATCTTGCTTTTGCTGTCGAAGGCTTACAAAAGAATCTTAATTATTTAGAGGAAAAAGGAATCAGATTAATTGACAAAACTCCAAGGAAAGGAGCTGAGGGTCTTAATATTGCATTTTTGCATCCGAAATCAACTTTTGGGGTGCTGACTGAGTTGTGCGAAAAGCCTAAACAATAATGACAATCAAAACAACAATATAACAGCGTTACATATTCTACATATGGAAAATAAAGAAAAAATTAAAAATCTAATTGATTTGCGTGCTCAAGCCAAATTGGGTGGCGGAGAAAAAAGAATTGCAGCTCAGCACGCAAAAGGTAAATTTACGGCACGCGAGCGTATTGACATGCTACTTGATGAGGGCAGTTTCGAAGAATTAGATATGTTCGTAACCCACCGTTGCAATAATTTTGGTATAGAAAAAGAAAAATACTTAGGCGATGGCGTTGTTACAGGACACGGTACTATTGACGGCCGTACGGTGTATGTGTTTGCACAAGACTTTACCGTATTCGGCGGATCTTTGTCCGAAACCATGGCACTGAAAATTTGTAAAGTAATGGACATGGCCATGAACATGGGCTGCCCGGTAATCGGCATCAACGACTCGGGAGGTGCACGTATCCAGGAAGGTGTTACCTCTTTGGCCGGTTATGCTGAAATTTTTGAGCGGAACATTCTTGCTTCAGGTGTGGTACCACAAATTTCAGCGATTTTCGGTCCATGTGCCGGTGGAGCAGTTTATTCCCCTGCCTTGACAGACTTCATCATGATGACCGAACAGAATTCGTATATGTTCGTGACCGGACCCAAGGTGGTAAAATCTGTTACCGGAGAAGATATTTCTATTGAAGATTTGGGGGGAGCCGACGTACATGCCGGAAAATCAGGAGTATCTCACTTCAAAGTAGAAAATGAAGAAGAAGGATTGCTGTTAATTCGCAAATTGCTTTCCTATCTTCCTCAAAATAATTTGGAAGAAGCTCCCATCTTTAGCAGCAATGACCCCATTGATCGCTTAGAAGACAGCTTGAATGAAATCATTCCTGATAATCCGAACCAGCCTTATGATATGAAAAATGTGATTCATGCCATAATTGATAACGGCGAATTTTTGGAAGTTCACAGAAATTATGCACGCAACATCATCGTTGGATTTTCACGCCTCAATGGTGCATCCGTAGGTATAATTGCCAACCAGCCCAACTTCCTGGCAGGTGTATTGGATTGTGACTCCTCGAGAAAGGCAGCGCGTTTTGTACGCTTCTGTGATGCGTTTAATATCCCCATCCTCACCTTAGTTGACGTTCCCGGATTCTTACCCGGTTCAGGACAAGAATATGCGGGTATTATTAGCCATGGCGCCAAATTGATGTTTGCCTATGGCGAAGCTACCGTGCCCAAAGTGACGGTTACCCTCAGAAAATCATATGGTGGTGCTCATGATGTGATGAGTTGCAAGCAATTGCGCGGAGACTTCAATTACGCCTGGCCTACTGCCGAAATTGCTGTGATGGGTGCGGCAGGTGCCGTTGAAGTTTTGGAAGGACGTGCTATTAAATCCATGAATGATCCGGAAGAAAAAGCCAAATACATAGCTGAAAAGGTAACCGACTATAATGAAAAATTTGCCAATCCCTATCAGGCAGCAGCTTACGGTTATATTGATGATGTGATCGAACCGAGAAACACCCGTTTCCGTGTGATTCGTGCTTTCCAGGCATTGCAAACCAAGAAGGTTGTCAACCCACTGAAAAAACATTCCAATATTCCGTTGTAAACGTTTAAGAGTAAAAAATAAGCCTGTTATTCCCAACATTCAAATTGATGAATTTTGGAAATACAGATTATAATATAAAGAAAAATAATAAGCTATGAGTTTAATAACAATACAACTGAGTGACATCTTATTGATGACTGTTGTTGGTATATTAGTGGTTTTCATCGCATTGGCAATTTTGGTTTTTGCCTTTATCGGCTTTGGAAAACTAAGCAACAAATCCTTCAGTCTGAAACGTAAAAAAACAGTGACAGATACTGAAACGATTGCAACAGAAAAGAAAATAATCAGCGGACCGGAAGTAGCTGCCATCGCTATGGCATTGCATCTTTTTCTGAGTGATGAACATGATGAGGAAAGTAACGTAATAACTATCAAACGCATAGAAAGACGTTATTCCCCCTGGAGTTCAAAAATATACAGTATGAGAAATTTAATTCGGTAAAAAATAACAGCATAAAGCAATGAAAAAATTTAAATTCACCATCGGTGGTAGTAACTATTCAGTGAATGTCAAAGGGATAGAAAACAATATTGCCGAAATAGAAGTCAACGGCACTCCCTACGAAATTGAAATAGAGCAAGAAATCAAAACATCTAAAACTCCTGTGGTATTGGTCAGGAAAGAAGTAAAAACCAAACACGGAGATGAAAGGATGAAAGAAAACCTCAGTCCCGTCTCCGAAGAAAAAAGACCAAGTTCCAAAACCATCAAATCACCGCTTCCCGGAAATATAATAAAAGTCAATGTGAATGTCGGGGACAGTTTTAAAGACGGAGACATATTGATGATAATTGAGTCTATGAAGATGGAAAACAATATTTTAGCCGAACACGACGGTAAAATAACTAAAATTTGTGCTCCTGCCGGAAAGGCTGTATTGCAAGATGAAGTATTATTTGAAATTGAATAGACCATGAATAGAAAAATCAAAAGATTCACTTTTACACTTCTGCTAATTAGTCTGTTCAGTGTTACGCAGGTATTTGGGCAAGATAGCGGAATAGGCGATTCCATTCTGAAAAGTCTGAATACATTCTGGTCAAATACCGGATTCGCTAATTTTGCTTTTAAGAATTTGTCCATGATTGCCGTTGGGATCATCTTTATCATCCTCGCCGTCAAAAAGGGCTGGGAGCCACTGTTGCTTGTGCCCATAGGCTTTGGGATGATCGTTGGTAATATCCCTTTTTCAACGGGTTATGAAATTGGCATCTACGAAGAAGGTTCGGTATTGAACATCTTGTATTCGGGTGTAGTAAAAGGATGGTATCCGCCGCTTATCTTTTTAGGCATTGGTGCCATGACCGATTTTTCATCGTTAATATCCAATCCTAAATTGATGCTCTTGGGTGCTGCGGCACAAGTAGGTATTTTCCTGACTTTCTTCGGAGCTTTTGCGATAGGCTTTACACCTCAAGAGTCGGGTGCAATTGGAATTATTGGCGGTGCTGACGGTCCGACCGCAATTTTCTTAGCTTCCAAATTGGCTCCTGAAATGATTGGAACCATTGCTGTTACTGCCTATTCGTACATGGCTCTGATTCCTTTATTACAACCACCGGTGATGAGGCTGCTGACTACAAAAAAAGAAAGGGTTATCCGAATGAAACCACCACGTGCGGTTTCCAAGACAGAAAAAATTGCATTTCCAATTATTGGTTTGATATTGACGGCTTTTATCTCTCCAAGCGCACTACCGTTATTAGGTATGTTGTTTTTGGGGAACCTCTTAAAAGAGTCAACGGTTACTGAGAGATTAGCGGAAACAGCACGGTTTGCTCTGATCAATAGTATTACCATCATATTAGGGTTTACTGTTGGTGCATCTACGCAAGCAGACCGATTTATTACCTGGGATTCTTTGAAGATTTTCGGACTGGGAGCATTGTCGTTTATTATTGCAACAGCTTGCGGTGTCCTGTTTGCCAAAGTCATGAACCTCTTCTTGAAAGAAGGCAATAAGGTGAATCCGCTGATAGGCTCCGCAGGAGTGTCTGCCGTTCCTGCCGCTGCGCGTGTTTCACAGGAACAGGGTCTCCAGGCCGACAAAACCAATCATCTGCTTATGCATGCCATGGCACCCAATGTTGCCGGTGTCATAGGATCGGCGGTTGCTGCAGGTATCTTACTAAGCTTACTGACTTGATAAGGACAGCAGAAGCTGAACACAATAAAAACCAAACATTACTATGAATAATACTGATAATTACGAAATTGCCCTGAGTTTTGCCCTGCAAACCAACAGAAATGTTTTTTTGACAGGCAAAGCAGGAACCGGTAAAACGACTTTTCTGCATCATCTCAGGAAACTGACAAATAAACAAACTGCTATAGTAGCACCCACCGGCGTTGCAGCCATCAATGCCGGTGGTGTTACTTTACACTCACTCTTCCAACTGCCTTTCACTCCCTTTATTCCTACTTCTGAAGGCATTAAAAACTTACTGGAAAAAGGTAAAATTCGTAGTGCAAAACGTAAAATTTTACAAGAATTGGAATTGCTCATCATCGATGAAATCAGTATGGTAAGAGCCGACACCCTGGATGCTGTCGATAGTTTACTGCGACACCTACGTTACAGACACAGGGAACCTTTTGGTGGTGTGCAAGTCATTTTCATCGGCGATATGTTTCAATTATCTCCTGTCATCAATGAAGAAGAATGGAAATTACTGTCTCCGTACTATCAGTCTCCGTACTTTTTTCACAGCCACGCCATTTCACAAAATCAACCGGTGTATATTGAACTGGAAAAAGTATATCGTCAAGAAGACATGCAATTCGTCAATATTTTAAATGAAGTCAGGAATAATCGTCTAACGGACAAAAGTTTACAGGCATTGCAAAGTCGTTACAATCCGACTTTCATTCCGCCGGCGGATGATACCTATATTACGCTGACAACTCATAATTACAAGGCAGATCGCATCAATGCAGAAGAGCTGGACAAACTAACGGGCAAGACATACCTCTTCAAAGCAATGATAGAAGGAGAGTTTTACGAAAACAACTACCCCACTGATGAAAACTTGATCTTGAAAAAAGGCGCCAAAGTGATGTTGATTAAAAACGACACCGAAACGCCAAGACGTTTCTATAACGGTAAAATCGGTACCATCACTGCCATAGAAGAAGACACCATCACCCTTGAATGTCCGGAAGACGACAGTACCATAGAAGTTAAACGCATGGAATGGGAAAATATCCGTTATCAGGTGGATGATAAAACCAAACAGATTGAGGAAAATGTGATAGGAAAATTCATCCAGTTCCCCTTGCGGTTAGCCTGGGCAATAACCATCCATAAAAGTCAGGGCTTGACTTTCGACAAAGCGGTGATTGACGCCGGACAAGCCTTCACAGCCGGACAGGTGTATGTAGCTTTAAGCCGCTGCAGAACTTTGGAAGGCATGGTATTGCTGAGCAAGATCAATCCTTTCAGCATTGAAAACGATCCCCTGATCTTAGAGCATGAAAAGCAAAAACTATTGCCGAACAAATTGGAACAAGAGTTGGAACGTTCACAACATACTTTCAGAATATTTATGTTGAAGCTCCTCTTCGATTTTAATGATAAGCTCGGACAATTCAACCGTTTAAAGAAATCCATGGATGAGATGACTACTTCGTTCAACGAAGAAACGCTACCCTACTTAAAAAATATCGGTAAACAACTTGAAGAACTGAAAGAAGTAGCGGATAAATTTAGCAAACAATTGGATAGATTATTTCAACATTTTCCCGTCAATGAAGCATACCTCACAGAACGCATCGAAGCTGCTTGTTCCTTCTTCCTTGAGAAAATAGGCATACTTATTAAAACCATTGCGGATTCGCCTGCTACGACCGATAGCAGAGAAAACGCCAAGGTTTATAATGAAGGGATGAAAAGCCTTCACGAAAATCTGTCTTTACAGCAATACATCATGAAAAAATTACGGCATCCGTTTGTTGCAGAGCAATATTTCAATTTTAAGAATAAGTTTGTGGTGCCTGATGTGAAAATCAATGCTTATTCTAAAACGAAAGCATCTAAAACAAAAGCAATAACCGTCAAATATCCAAACTTATACTTCAGATTATTGGAATTGCGCAACCAAATATCCGACAACGACAATATTCCCGTGTACCTCATAGCCGCCAACAAAACCTTGGTAGAAATGGCTGACTCGCTGCCCCTTACTGAAAAAGAATTATTACAAATTCACGGCTTCGGAAAGGTCAAAGTCAAGAAATTTGGTCCGTACTTTTTGGATGTCATCAAGGAGTTTTGCGAAGACCATCAATTGAGAACAAACGAAGAGGGGCGATTAATACTGGATTAAAGGGCGTGCAAAACTAAAGTTATACTTTAGATATTCATGAAAAACAATTAGTAGCATCCCCAAAAATTATATCAACGTAGTTTCTTCCAATTTATCTTAAATCTCGGATGTAGAGTTACGCGTGATAATTTTCGGTTTCGAAATTTACCGGAATGGCAAAATCAGTTGCAAGGCGAAAGTGATTTTTGAAAAACAAAAAAAGTTTGTTGATGTTATAAAATAACGCAAAAGGTAAAAAAAACGAGCGTGCACCTCAATATTTTACGATTTGCATACCTCTTGAAAAACTTTTTGAATACATTTGCGCCCTGATTGAAATCAACTGATCTTGCAATATAATATTATGACTAAGAATTTGTTTTATCTGATTGAAAAAGCCGTCTTACAAAAGACCTTGTAAGGCGGCAACAACCAAAAAATGTTGTTAGTCGAACAACAAAGTTATAAAAAGTGATTCCCGGTTGTGGGTTACGTGGGCGAGAATGAATATACCTAAACAAATAAATGAAAACAAATAATTTTAACAAACATGAAGAATCTATTTTGCATACTTGCAATCATAACAAGTATGATGTTTACAGCCTGTGAAAAGGAAGATGTGATTAATCACGATACTAAGAAAAAAGAGAATATTCTAATATTTAAATCCATTGAAGAATTCGACAACACCTTAGCTAAAGTAAATGCGATGACTAAATCCGAACGTTTAGAATGGGAAAAGCAGCAAGGTTTTAAATCTTTTGGGACAATATGCGACGAATTTTATGAAACAATTGAACCGGAAAAATTCAAAAGTATAGAGGAATTAAGGAACTTTGTTACTGCAAACAGCAATAAAATACAACTTTATAACAATCCAAATGGAGATGTATATTGTGTAACTAATGAGTTTAAAAATCCAGAAAGGTATTTATTAAACAATGAAAAAATGTATATTATTGGAATAAAAGTGTTTAAAAAGCTTGATGACGGTTTAGTTGTAACAAACATTTCAAATATTGACAGATTAAATTCAGTTGAATATTGTGACGAACTTGATACAAATATATTTTTAGAATCATTGCAAGAATCAAATACTATTCAAAAAGCCCCAAATGCCAATGTAACAGAGGACGACGCCTATGATGATAGAGTAATTAAAGGACCAGGATGGGGAGATGATGACACCTATAGATTACACGTATGGATATCAACTGAATTAGGTGGATACGGAACAACAAAACATCTTTCCATGGTATGTATAAAGAATTTTTACAGAGCTTTAGGTATTTGGTTTTTTAAACCAGATGTTTTTGTATCATATAGTATTAATTCAACAATTAGTGACTCTTATGGGAATTCGCATCCCTTCTCGCACTCAAATCCTAGCCTTAGAATAACTTCTTCAAATAATTGGCCAACATTAGTGCAGAATTTTTATTGTAATCCGGTCTCTTCTCCATATTTTACCAGCTATACTGTTACAGCTACAAATACAATTACAGATAGTGATGGGACATGCCATTGCTCCATTTCGATGAATTATTAGTAAATTATGAGGGTGTTAACTTTTTTCAAGAACACCCTCATTTATAATGATGTATAAATTAGCATTAGTGTCAACTAAAAAACACAATATGAAACGAGCGGACTGTTTACGAAATTCTTCAAATTATAGGTATTTCTCTAACAGATAAGACTCACTTAAGTGACCTCTTCGAAAAATCAAATATCAATAATGTCAATGAACGATGCGGCTATAGTGAATCAAATTTATTTAATTTTTAATCGTCCTCTTTTTTAGATAAGTAAGAATAAAAGATTATATAAAAGTATAAAATAAAATCATTTCTTATTTTTCGACCAAAAATTTCTATAGACACAATTATGCGTACATTAAATTTCTTATCTATAACTATTATCTTATCTATATCTTTTGTATTAAATGCACAAAACGACAAAAGTTTTAGTCTCAAATTAACTTACGGCACGGTCAATTGCCAACAGCCAGATCCCTCTATGTCCGGCACAGGTACACCCATGCTCACAAACTTTAAACAACCAAAGAAATCCAATTTCGGGCTGGATGCGAATTTTTCTATAAATAAAAGTTTCGATTTAGGACTTTATTTTAATTATTCTAAATTAAACAGGTTAAGTGTCTTACAATTAGAAGGCGATGAGCCCCGATGGACTTATGCATTGCATCCAACAACAACGCTTTATTACGGGCTCAATTATCTTTATCACATTCCATTTCTTACACAATTTGGTAAATCGCGTTTTGATCCTTATGGGATTGTAAGGATGGGATTAGTTTCAGAAAAATATGTGATAGGGACAGTTGATATTACGGGAAACAGTGTTTCATATGAGTATCAACCAGCCATGTGGGACAAAACCAAATTTGAAGCTGGACTGGGTATTGGCATTAATTATTATTTCACGAAACACCTGGGAATTTTTGCAGAACTGATAGGAGGTTGTTTTTACAACAAACAGTATTTCAAATGGAAAACCGGTATTGTTTATAAATTCTGATTATGTTAAAATTCAATCATCTTACCCATTTTTTTACACTTGCACTTTTCGGGCTGATGTTGGTATCTTGCAATGCCTTAGTCGAAGACGAATTTCCGGATTTCGCAGCAGTGCCGGTAATGAACGGGTTCTTACAAGCTGACAGCACCTTCCGGGTTCAGATAAGTCTGGCCGCTAATCTATCCGACACCATGCCCGACTTTGTCGACAACGCATTGGTAGTCATAGAAGA
Source organism: Bacteroidetes bacterium ADurb.Bin174 (assembly GCA_002070265.1). Lineage (GTDB taxonomy): Bacteria > Bacteroidota > Bacteroidia > Bacteroidales > Paludibacteraceae > Paludibacter. The sequence continues at coordinate 11,717 of MWCX01000027.1, forward strand.
TCAAAAGCAAGCTGTTGACACCTTAACATATACAGATGAGGGTTGGTATGTAAGTCCGCGTACCGTAAAAGCGGGATATAGCTATACTTGCAGGGTTAACATCCCCGGCTTTAATACCATGTTGGCTCACACTACTGTTCCTCTTCCTACCAAAATCGATTCGGTTATTTTCACTGATTTAGCTAGTCGGGGTCAGGAAGGTGAAAAAATATCTTCAGTAGCTTTTCGCCTTCATAACAACATGGAAACTGAAATGTTTTGGGAAGTGAAGTTCAAAAAACGATGGTTTGGATCGTTGTATGATTGGGATGTAGAAGATTGGATAGAAAGATCACAAGTAGATGAGGCATATATTTTTATGAAAGCAGAACAGGACTCGGTACTGCTTAGTGAACCCAATCCCTTGACAGTGTTTTCTAATCGTAAAATGAAAAGTGACCGACATTGGATAAAGTTTTATTTCAGTGAAAATTATTTCTCATTTGGCAGAACCGACACCTTATTTCTCGAATTGCTTAACATCGACGAATCTTATTATCATTATCATAAACAGTATTATATCTACGAATCAGCCGGTTGGGGTGGTCTCGGCAGCTCTCCGCAACGATACCCGCTTTATTCCAATATTACAAATGGATTAGGGATATTCACGGGAATGTCGGTAACCAGGAAAGAATTGGAATAGAGGATAGTGATTGGTGGTTAGTGATTAGTGAATGGTGAATGGTGAATGGTGAATAGCGGAAAAATGAAAATTAAATACGTATATTTTTTACTCTTCTTAATAATGGTTCAGTATAACCGGGCTGCAGAGGTTCAGTTTTCGGGTTTTGTTCGTGACGCTCAAAACGGAGAACTACTCATTGGAGCCAATGTTTTAATCAGCGATCAGCAAAGCGGGACCACAACCGACAACCGGGGATATTTCAGTCTGAAAGCAAGTACGCCCTGCAAACTCAATATTTCGTACATCGGTTATAAAACCGCTGAACTAAGCATTATTTCGTCTCGGGACAGTCTGCTCAATGTCAGCCTCGAAACCGATAATAACTTGCAAGAGGTCACCGTAACAGCCTTTCGCGAGAGGCATTTTGAAAAAACACGATTTTCATCTAAAGATTTGATGCAGATCCCCACACTAGGAGGAAAACCGGATGTAATAAAATCATTGCAACTGATACCCGGCGTGCAAACACAGTCGGAAGGAATGAGCCTGATGATGGTACGTGGTGGTGAGCCGGGACAAAATCAGTATTTATTGGATAATGTGCCACTTATCTATGTGAATCACCTCGGCGGACTCCTTTCTGTTTTTAATCCGGATATGATTAACTCGGTGGATTTTTACAAAGGGAACTTCCCTGCACGACAAGGCGGTAAATTATCGTCAATCGTGGACATCACACAACGTGAAGGTAACATATCTAAACATCAGGGTTCTTTCAGTATTGGCATTACCGATCTTTCATTTACATTTGAAGGACCTTTGGCTAATAAAAAACTCAGCTATATAGTGACTGCCCGCAAAACCGTGACAGATGCACTGCTTGGTTTAATAAGCGTTTTGGTTAAAGAGAATGATGCAATTGTCTCTTACGGCTTTCATGACATCAATGCCAAACTAAACTGGAAACCCGATGATCGCAACAACCTGAGTCTGAACTTATACCAAGGTGACGATTACTTGAATTACTGGACCAAACCCTGGAAAATGACAAACGACGAACGCAGTCACTTCAACCAACAATGGGGTAACTGGTTAATTTCAGGCCGCTGGAACCGGATAATCACCCCCAAGCTTTATGCTGAAAATATTCTCTCTTACAGTCGTTACCGCAATAAAACAGGACAGGACTACAGTTATAAGGAAGACGACGTGGCAAAGGAAATCAAATCCCTGAACAGAGCTTCTGTCAACGACTTCTCTCTTCGTTCAGCATGGAAATATGCATTCCTGAAAAACTGGAATATTGAGTTCGGCGGACAAATAAGCAATCTTATTTATGAACCCAATTACAACTATCTTTCTACTTCTTCCACGCCCGCTATAGGCGATAAATTTAACGCGATTGAATCCGCTGTATACATGGATAACAAAATCAACCTGATTCCGGGACTACTGATACAACCGTCGTTTCGTTTAAGCAGTTTCAGCAACAACGGTAAAAGCTACATTGAGCCAGAGCCACGTGTGAACATTTCATACTCACCCAATCAAAATCAAAGTTTCAACCTGAATTACATGCGTGTAAGTCAAAGTTCACATTTGGTTTTTGCCCAATCGGAATTATTGAAAAAGGAGGTGTGGTTACCCGCTACGGCGATATTGCCACCGGAGATATCTAATCAGTATGCCTTTTCGTGGAATGGGCAATTTGCCGGAGGAAAATATTCACTGGAAACGGGTGTATATTACAAACAAATGAATCATCTTGTTACACTAAAAGAAGGATACGAAAACATGATCAATATCACGGCTGTAGAAAACAAGATTGAAAGCAATGGAAAAGGGACGGCATATGGTGCTGAATTGATGTTGAAAAAGAACACCGGGAAATGGACGGGTTCTTTAGGTTATGCCTGGTCTTATGCCGACCGTACATTTGCCAACATCAACAACGGAGATAAATACGAGTATGATTTTAACCGGCCGCATAATGTGACTTTAACCGTGAATCGCGTACTACCGAAAAACTGGACTATGAACGTGGTATGGATTTTCCAGAGCGGGATGCCCTATACACCGGCTTTAGGGAGATTTTACACTATGAATCCTGAAACACAGAAACCCGCGATTGAAATCATTTACGGAGATAAAAATTCGGCACGCATGCAACCCTATCATCGTCTTGATCTGGGATTTAGTCATACGATAACGAATCGCAAAGGAAATAAAGCCGTGTGGACATACTCCATTTATAATGCCTACAACCGCATCAACCCGTTCGGTTATTATTATGATGATGATAATAATCGTGATAATTTTACAGATTACACGCGTCCGTTGCAATTATACAAAATCGGACTGTTCTCCATCATCCCAAGTATTTCATACAAAGTGTATTTTGATTACAATAAGCGGTCTGAAAAACAGCCAAAAGAAAAGAAAAAACACAATTGGTTGTATTTTTAAGAAGCGACTGACTGGTGAATGATGAAAAATATAATATAATTTTAATTACTTTTGCCGAATACAAATATAATGGCGTTTGCTGTTATGTTTATTCATACTAGATAAGCAATAGTAAAAATATAGGGGTAAGGCAATGTGATGAATCTTACCCCTTTTTTATTAATTCTAAACCAAAGTTGAACTTTAGATATTCATGAAAAACTAAAGTTGAACTTTGGATATTCATGAAAAACAATTATCTTTGCGCTGTAAATTGTTCATCAATAAACAAAAAATCAAAGCCATGCTATTCAGAAAAATAGAACTTCAAAATTATGATGAAGACAGTGTTTTCTTGTGGGGTGCACGACAAACCGGAAAAAGTACATTGTTGAAAGCGCTTTTTCCAAAGCAGACTTATATAGATTTGCTCAAATCAGATGAGTTTGAACGTTATAATCGTCGCCCTGCACTATTGCGTGAGGAACTTAGTATAAAGCCTGAAAATGAACTGATCATTATTGATGAAATTCAGAAAATACCGGCATTGTTAGATGAAGTACATTGGTTAATCAGTAACCGTAATCTTCGCTTTATCATGAGTGGGTCAAGTGCCCGCAAATTACGCCGTAGCGGTGCAAATTTATTAGGAGGGAGGGCTATCAGAAAGCATCTTTATCCATTGGTAAGTGCTGAAATACCAAATTTTGATATTGTAAAAGCTTGCAACAATGGCATGTTACCGCGTCATTACCTCACAGAAAACGCATACGAACGTTTGCAAGCTTACGTAGGTGATTATTTACAGGAAGAAATAAAAGCAGAAGCACTTACAAGGAATCTCAGCACATTTACTCGTTTTATGGAAGTGGCAGCACTCAGCAATGGAGAAATTATCAATTATCAGAATATTGCTTCTGAATGCGGTGTAAGTGCCCCAACAGTCAAAGAGTATTTTTCTATTTTAGAAGAAACCTTGATAGGCTATATCATTCCGGCATTCACGCACAATATCAAACGCAGGGTGATTCAATCACCTAAATTCTACTACTTTGATGTAGGAATCGCTAACTATTTACTTAGAAGAACAGATTTAAAACCCGGATCCCCTGAATTTGGTCATGCCTTTGAACACATCATCATTCAAGAAATCATTGCTTACCTTGGCTATTATAAACCTCAGATGCCATTGACTTACTGGCGTACTACCTCCAGATACGAAGTGGATGCCATCCTCGGCAATGCTAAAGTAGCTATTGAAATAAAGTCTTCCTACGAAGTCAAATCGCATCATATAAAAGGACTAAAAGCATTTTCAGAAGAATTTCCTGATGCACGGTTGATAGTGGTATCATTTGACAAAAATCCCCGCAAGATGAATGATGTAGAGATATATCCGGCAACTCAATTCCTTTCTATGTTATGGAATGGCGAAATATGCTAAAATTTTTCTATCTAAATCAACCTCACCACAAATCATCAAACCTTTTCTTCCCCTTCAAATAATAATTCACAATGATGCTCTTAGAGGTAATCTCAGGAATATGAGGATTAATGGCTGATTGAAGATTGGCAAAGCGTTTTTGTTTGAATCGGGGTCGCATCTTTCGGTATGCTATTCTGGCTTTGAGGACTGCCCTGGCATTCTTAGGCTTACCGGTAATCAGCAGTTGAAACGCAGCCAAATAATCCATAAAAAAACGGATTGTCAATACAGAGAAAAGTTTGGATGGATGCAAATTTTTATAGAGCATCAAGAGGTTATTTCTGAAGTTCAGATAAGTTTTTTGAGGATGTTCAACCTGCAAAGTACCACCTCCCACATGATAAATTTTACTTTGAGGTATGCACACGATGCGATGATTCCGATTTCTCAACCGCCAGCACAAATCTATTTCCTCCATATGGGCAAAAAAAGCAGCATCAAAACCGCCTGCCTGGTGAAAGGTTTTGGCCCTGATCACCAGACAAGCACCGGTTGCCCAAAACACATCGCTGATGGTATCATATTGCCCTCTGTCTTCTTCAAGATGTGATAAAACACGTCCTCTGCAAAAGGGATAACCTAAATAATCCATAAAACCACCTGCTGCACCGGCATGTTCAAAATAATTCCGGTTGTTGTAGGAGAGGACTTTCGGTTGACAGGCAACCACATCCGGGTGTTGCTCCAAATAATCAATCATGGGGGCCAACCAGCCCTCCGTCACTTCCACATCTGAATTTAAAATCACATAACAGTCCGCCTCAATTTGTGCCAATGCCCGATTATACCCTCCGGCAAAACCATAGTTTTGACTGAATCGGATAAGCTTAATTTCCTTAAATTTTTCTTTCAATAAGCTTATGGAATTGTCGGTGGAACCGTTGTCTGCCACGATGATAGTTGCCAAGAATGCCGGCGTATGCTTCTGCAAAATGGGCAGAAACTGCTCCAAATAATGCGCTCCATTCCAATTTAATATAACAATCGCAACTTTCATATCACTAATTGTTTAACAGCCCCTTAATTCTCAACTATTGTTTTTTTGCATGTTTCCACCGGTTATGCGACCACAACCAAAACTCAGGACGAGCAATAATACTTTCTTCAAGATAACGCATAAAGGTTTCGGTGATTTCATATTCTTCCGTTACAAGAGGGTCAATGGCTATAGGTTTAACAACTGAATGATAATACCCTCTTTTAACCCTTTGAATATCTAAATAAAAAACCGGATAATGGTGTTTTTTAGCCAACTGCTCGGTACCCCAAAAAACCGGTGTATCCTGATTGAGAAATTGCATGCGGTGTCGAATGAATCTGGCTTTCGGACTTTGGTCTGAAATCATTGGGAAAATACCCATTTTACCGGTTTGTCTCATCTCTACTAATTTTCGAAGCAGGTTGTTCCTTTCAACACATATGGCTCCATGACGGTTCCTCAACCTGATCATCATCTTGTCGTAATGCTTGTTTCTCAGCTTTTGATAAACAGGATAGATACGTACAGGCACATCGGAAGGAATATGCAAACTAAAAATTGTTGCCCATTCCCAATTACAATAATGTCCGATCATCGCCATGACAATCTCTTTCTCTTGAGCGTGATTGTACAACAACTCAAGATTTTCAATCGTCATCCGTTTGCTTATTTCCTTAGCAGGCGCATGTAACTGCCAGATGATTTCCATACACAAATCACAGAAATAATGATAAAATTTCTTTTCTAATTTAATGATTTCTGCTTGCGTATAATTCGGGAAAGCGCGCGTCAAGTTCTTTCTGACAACCTTTCGCCTGTATCTTACCAAATGGTAAACAACAGGAAACATCAGGTCCGACAACACATACAAAGCACCCAACGGAAGCCATGCGATCGTCCAAATCAAACCATAAATCAAATAAAAAGACATAGAGTACGCAGCTATTGTCTATTCGTAAACGCCGATAGATTTACCGTATTCATATTCACCTTCCAGGATATGGCTGATTTCTTCCTCAGAGATGTCCATAGCATCTTTTTCAATGCATTTTTTCAAATACAAAAACATATCTTCCTCATCAATATACGCTGCTTCGGCCGTATCTTCCTCAATTAAACCTTGTTCTTCATAGAACTCATAAATAACATCCAACACATATTCAACCTTTTCTTCTGTAACAGTGGTTTTCAGATTACTCGGCAAGTTTTGGAGGATAAATTTAACAGCCTCAACATCGTCATAAAATAATAAATCGTCTTCTGTTTTCATACGGTTATAATTTTTAAAAAGTTTTCGTATAGAACTTTCAATGAAAATTGATTTTTCAGGATGGAGCATCCCATAAATATGTAATTCAAATGTCAAAGATATGGGTTTATTCTGACGAAACAGCACAATTTCGTAAGAATTTTAATGAAAATACTATCCAAACAAATCTCCCGGTTTAAAATAAAACCTTATATTTGAAGGGTCAATTGAGCCTCAACATGCATGAATCCATTTCGAAAGAAGCCTTTATAGACGGTGTTTTGTATATCGCTGATCACATATCAGCAACAAAAAAAGATTTTATCGGCATAAAAATATTATTGAACCCCTTATAATTAAAAATTACAATGACAATTAAATTGTTTACTTTCAATCCCATCCAAGTGAACACCTATGTTTTGCACGACGAAACCGGTGAAGCAGTCGTGATTGATGCCGGATGTTTTAGCACACGAGAAAAACAACTGTTACAAAACTATATAGACAACAATAAACTGAAATTGGTACGGGTATTAAACACACATTTACATTTTGACCATCAGTTTGGTAATAAATTTTTGTTCGACACCTATGGATTGAAACCCGAAGCCCATCAGGCTGACGAGTTTTTATTAGAGCATGTAAAAATCGGCAATGTAATGTATGGTTTTCCCTTTTCGGAAAATGCCCAACCATTGGGAGCATATCTACAAGAAAATCAATTAATTGAGTTTGGAAACACCGTCCTAAGAACCATCCACGTACCAGGTCATACTCCAGGACATGTGGTTTTTTATAACGAAAAAGAAAAGGTCTTGTTTGCAGGAGATGTTTTGTTCAGCGGCTCCATCGGTCGCACCGACTTGGAGCAAGGTGATTATTCCACCCTGATCAGAAACATTCAGGAAAAATTGATGACATTGCCTGACGACACAACGGTATATCCCGGTCATGGTCCCGGCACAACCATTGGAAAAGAAAAAAGAAACAACCCGTTTTTATGAGAACAAAGAGCAAAGACAAATTAACTAAGAACGAAAAGTGAAGAACGATGAACGAATAAGAACACAGAGCACAGAGCACAGAAAATAGACCCCGGAACTCGTAACTTCTTTAACTTCTCAGAACTCAAAACTCAGAACTCAAAACTCAGAACTCAAAACTCAGAACTTCAATAACTTCTCTAACTTCTTTAAGTTCCAAAATAAAATTAAGAATGACAAATGCCCGCATTGTACTTTAGATATTCACGAAAAAAGGATTAAGCAAACGAATAGAATCAAGGCAGTAAAAAAAGCAGGATGTCCTTCACGGGAACATCCTGCCTCTTTTTATTCAATCAGACTATTCGCAAACAAATGCTTAGAGTCTTATTCAGCAGTTTTAGTGTAGGTAGCAGTAATGGTTGTACCATTCACTGAAGTAGCTGTAACGACAATTTTATATTCGCTTGCTGTGTCAGTAACTACCACTTTAGCATCATCGAAATACCAGATATTACCAAATGAAGCGGATCCTCCATTGATGGCATAGCTGCCATATAACTTACCTTTGTATATTTCACCTGTAGAAAAATGTCCGGCAGCAGATTGATAAGTTCCGGCAGCTAAACGACTAGGTTCTCCTCCGATAGGATAAATAACGTCAACAATGTCGTCAATCACGATGGTGCCGCTTCCACCGGTCAAGGTTAATGTTCCGAGAGAAATATCCATAACTCCATCTTGGGGTCTACTCACATCATAATTTTGACACTTAAAACTAAAATCAGTCATTTCCCAGTCCAAAGTTTCTGTTTTCAGAGACTCACGGACAAAAGTCGGATCGGCAGCCACAACTGCCCCCGTGTATGCCAATTCTAATTTAGAGCCGTTATTCAATGTCAGGTCCATAGCTACTTGATAATTTTTATCAGCTTTGGTAACCTGCACACTACCTTTACTCAATCCGATTTTTTCTGCATCTGCTGCTACAGCGCCGTCATGCAACACAATCAAGTAAACTTTTGAAAAAGTACCGGCTTCCGGTTTTTCACTGTTATCATAAACAAATGTACCTTCAGGAAAATCAGACTTTACATCATCGCTTAGCTCAAAATAAATCACATAACCATTGCCTGCATAGGCATTTTCCGTAATGGCTTGACTGGCTATTTTATAGTTTACCGATACATCTGTACTCATCAGACGCAAACTATAAACTTCAGTACCTGCCCCATTAGCATCACCTAAATAATAAGCTTCTGACTGTGTTAAATTTTTCCGGTCTTTTTGCAGTTTTTCCAATACATCTGTATTGTGATCAATCGGAGTACATAAAGTAAACACAACAGCCAGCGCAAGCAGCGTAATTTTATTAATTAATGTTTTCATATATAATTATACTTGAATGTTTCAGTTTTACTTACGAATAATGGACAATTTCTTGCCCGGTCCCAATCTCTTAACCTTAGCTTTTATTCCTTCACCACCCCCTTCTTCTGTAGCCGTTTTATCAACAATGGTGACTGCTCCGGTCCAACTCGCTTTAACTTCAGAGCCTAGAGCCGAACTACCGTCAACTTCAATGGTATAGGTACCCTCATTTTTTTCTGAAATTACAACCTTGCCCCTTGTTAGAAACAGCGTAGCATCAATAGAGGGAACTTCTACATAGCTTCCTTGAGCTACCCCTGACTTGAATCCTGCACGTACTGTGTTCTCTTTATCAGAAGCATTGATGGGGAATTCTCCGGTTGGTAATAGAGTTCCCCCTACATAATCTGTCAACAGGCTCAATACTATGTCTCCCTTGCCAGAAGATAAAGTAATCTCGAACTCATCTACGCGAACATCAGCAACACTCCCATATTTATCTTCAGTTTCATAGGAATAGCCTTCAGGTCCCCAATAAGAAACCGTAGCCGTTGACATGGTCCAGTCAAGATTTACAGTTGCATCTCCTTCATACGGGTCAGCTATCACTCCGGGGAAATCACCGCTCCAAACAAAAGAGCACCCTCCAAGATATAAATTCTGACGGTTTGGTGTCAATAAGTACTCTGCTGAGTACACATTATCTTTGCTGGTAAATGAACAGTAGGTTGCAAAACCACCGGAAAGAACATAATAAACCTCATATCCGGTTCCTAAATTCTGGAAACCTTCTGGAAAATTAAGAGCAGCCCAATTATTCAGCGTATCAAGATAAAATTTGAGGTGATATCCGGCTGGTACGGGATCATCACTATCATCCAAAACATTATACAAATCTTTCAGACGGAACAAATTTGTTCCCTCAGCCTGCTGAATAGCCACTGTAGCTTCACCAAGTTCAAAATCACTTTCAAAAAAGTCAACTGTTCCTCTGTCTATCCATTTATAGTCACGCAGCACGGAAATAGTTATAGAAGATCCACCATAAATTGTTGCATCTTCGGGCTCTAAGGCCAATGTTAACTCAGCCGTCATCCCCAAACTCATAGCAGAGAAGTCCACCTCAATATTCTTAAGGTTTTCTCCGGCATTGAAGCTAACAACAGTATCTTTTAACACGAGAACAGTGTCCCCACTTACTTGCAAGGAAAAACTACAAGCCTCTGTCGATTTTCTTCTTCCAATTTCGATAGAAAAAGTGGTTGTATCGGTTGGCAAGAAAGACATTGACCGCTCATTATTCTCTGTAAAATAAGCTTGTGCTCCTGTTGCCGTATCTTCGGGAGAAGCTTCTCTGAGAAGCTCATTTTCCACACAAGCTGTAAAGGCACCTGTCAAAATAACGGCAATGCCTAATAGATATATTTTATATATTGCTTTCATATATTTTTGTTTTACTGATTAATTACAAACTTGTTAAGCTTTTGGAGGAGCTACTTTCTCATTATTATCTTCTTCCTTAATTCCCTTGTTAGCCTCAATCTCAGCTTTAGGAACCAACCACAACAAGATAGGAGCTTCTGCTTCTATATTAAATTGCCAGGCAGCAGGGAATGACGTAACGCCATCCACTACACGTGTAACAGGTTTCTTCAGGCGCATGATATCATAGAATGAAAAACCTTCACCCCATAACTCGATGCGACGTTGGAACCAAATCTCATCTGCAAGTTCTGCAGCGCCTGAGGGTGCAGTATAACCACTACCACTCACCATACGATTGCCATTCACGAAGCCTTCCAAAAGGGTTTTGGCTGCTCCGGTACTACCCGAATTGGCTAACCCTTCAGCTTTGATGAAGATCATTTCTTCAGCACGCATCAAGAACCAGTCTTGAGCAGCTACCTGATTGTACAAACCGGCTTCTCCCTTATAAGGACCAAACTTAACATTGGTGTAAACTCCAAAATCCGCATCGGAAGAAGCTACCTCTCTCCATCCGTCATAGACGGGCTTATCAACCAAAACAGATGTTTCATCCTCATTCAACCACCATTGTTTTCTAATATCATCAACTCTGATTTTATCATACAAAGGCTTGTTGATTTTTCTCCATGCACCAACACCTACGTAACCATCGGTATAGAAAGAGCATAAGTGTGATGGCATATTGATAATACCGGACGTAACAATGTCGTTATTTTCAGTAACCATATTTGCCCACATCACTGTTTTATCACCGGCATCGGCAAACGCAGGTTTGGAAACTTCTGCCAAAGTATAAGGTTTAGCACCCGATACAATCAATGCGCTGTCAGCATCAGAAGCTGCAGCAGCCCAATTGTTCATGATCAGGTTAGCCCTGGCTCTTAAACCGTAAGCAACCCCTTGGTCAATATAACCTTTATCAGGACGTTTGTAACCTTTCAGATACTTGACAGCCATATTCAAGTCACTCATGACAAGCTCATACACATCCTTTACGGAAGCACGCGGATTGTTGCCGGCTTCTTCAGGAGAAGTTTTTTCAGTTACAATGGGAACGCAAGGTTTTTCTTCATGCCCTTTGTAAGTAAACTGATGCAATTGAGCCAAGCTCATATAGTCGAATGCACGCACAGCCAAAGCTTGACCGATAAATGCGCGTGTTGTCGGATCGTCCGTTTCCAAATCACTGGAGCCCAATACTATATTGGCTGAATATATTTGTTTGTAAAACAAGCTCCACATAAAGAAAGTACGAGTTGAAGAATACTCTCTGTCGGCATAACTTCCATTGGGTCCAAACCAATTGTATCCGATGTTGGCACTGGTCATATCGGCACCATTGCAATCCATGTACAGGCAAGCTGCCGCATAGCCGAAATCATTGTGATATCCACTGCCTAAAACTCCCGTGTAGGCAATCATATTCGCATACATGGCTGCTACGTCTGCAGCGAGTAAAGCAGGATTGGCTTCTGATGCAGCTACCTTTTGCTCCTCGGTAATAGTACCTCCTTCGGGGTAGGTATCAAGGAAATCGGAGCATCCTATCAAAGCAAATGCGCTTAACAGGGTTATGATATATATTTTCGTTCGTTTCATAAATCTATAAATTATTAAGTTCATGCTAATTCAATCGTTAAAATGTAATGTTAAGACCACCGGAGATTGAACGAATAGGAGCATACAATGAACCACTATATGCAACAGTATAACTCTGGCGTGGATCTAAGCCTTGGCGGGCTGTAAACAAAGCTACATTATCAGCTACACCAAAAACACGCAATTTTTCAATTTTGATTTTCTCCAATAACCTCTTCGGCAAAGTATAACCAAAGGTGATATTTTGCAAGCTTAAATAATCCGAGCTTATCAAGAATCGGTCGGATGTTGCATTTGAATACTGATTAGCTACGTTCAAACGCGGAACATCTGTTTTTGTATTTTCAGGAGTCCAGGCATTTAAAATATCAGCGTGCCAGTTTCTTCCGGCGTCACTACTGTATCCTGAGTGCATCAGGGTCATGTAAGAGTTATCCAATATCCTACCGCCCATTTGGTAAGCAAATTCCAAAGAAAAGTCAAAACCATAAGCTTCTAAAGAAGTACCAAAACCTCCATAAACTTTAGGCAGGATGTCTCCTTGTTCGTAACGTGTACCCTTGGACCAGTTGTTCGTGGTTTCACGACCGGTCACATTACCTTCGCCATCTACTATATCCATGTACCACAATGGGTCACCTGTCAACTCATCTACACCGGCAGTTTCCCGCAAGTAGAAATTATACATGGATTCACCTTCTTTGTAGATATAGCTTCCACTGATCCATTGTCCTTCCAATTCGGGAGACAATTCCAAAATCTTGTTCTTCAAGAAAGTAGCGTTGGCGTACATATTCCAGGTAACTGACCTTGTTTTTACGATGTCGGCATCCAATTCAATTTCAACACCCGAGTTACGTACAGAACCGATATTAACAGGAACTTGCGAATAACCCATACTTGGGGCAACAGGTTTGTAGTACAACATGTCAACGGTCTTACGTGAGAAGAATTCCACTCCTCCATTCAATCTTTCACCGAATAAAGAAAATTCTACCCCTGTATTGAAATTATAAGATGTTTCCCAGGTAATGTCTCTGTTACCTTTATAAGAAGGTTCGGTAGCAAAATTACCATTACTTTCGGAAATAACAAATTGGTCCTGATAAGGATAGAAGTTGATGGAAGCTGAACCGGCATATAATAATTTATCATTACCTTGTGCTCCGTAGCTTACTTTCAGCTTCAACAAATCAACAAATTCCGCATCATCCATAAAGCTTTCGGACTTCATATCCCAGGCAGCACCCACGGACCAGAAGTTACCCCAGCGATTTTCAGGAGCAAAACTTGAGGATCCGTCGCGACGATAAGATGCTGATGCAAAATATTTGGAAGCAAAATCATATTTAGCTTGTGCCAAAAATCCTAAAGTAGAATAAGTATAAGATGATGAACCGGTAGAAGGATCCAGAATGGCATTATTCAACTCAGGAACCCTGTCTTGATAGACCTTAGTTTTAAAGCCATATAAAGAAGCATTCTTAAATTTATAGGATTCTGCTCCTGCCATTACATCTACATTATGTTCACCAAATTGTTTCTCGTAAGTCAATAAGTACTGCTGGTTGATGCTATAAAATCTTCCATATTCAACAGACACATAACCGCCACCATCTGCAAACTGACCATAATATGGGTTTTGCAACATATTATAATGTGTATTAACGGTAGTTGCGCCTAAAGTAGCAGTTGCCTTCAAACCGTCATACAGTTCTGCAACAGCCGACCATTTTCCGATAAAGAAGTCGTTGGAAAACTTCTCCGTATTCAGCATTAAGGCAGAAGCCGGACTAGACTGACTCATAAACGGACGTTTGGCGTTTACGATTTTCCCTTCTCCATAGTCATACAAAGTATAACCCCGGTCGTCAGTCATGATTTTACCATTTGCATCTCTTACATACAAAGGATAAATGGGCGCCAACATATTGCTCACGAAGAACAAGTTTCCGGAAGAACGATCACTTATTTGTTCGTCCGGATAACGCGAATCACTTCTGATATAGCTCATATTGGAAACTAATTTCAGCCATTTCTTCACCTGATAGTCTGTATTCAGACGGGAAGAGAAACGTTGGAAATCGGAATTGTTTACAATCCCTGTATCGTGCAAATAGTTTGCTGAGAAGAAATAAGTCAACTTATCTGCCGAACCGCTTACGCTTAAGTTGTACTCCTGGCGCAAGTTATTGGGATTAAACACTTCATCATACCATTTGTCAGGCAAGTAAGTAAAAGTACCATCGGAATATCCCAATTTCGCATTAGGATTTAACTTGAAGTTTTTCCCGATGAGGCGTTCACCATTTGGAACTGTATATACCTGATAACCCAGACCGCCTTGAGATGCATCCAACAAATAATTATTGGCATATTCATGTGCACCGTCAACGCCGTCTTTATTCACGCGACTATTATACAGAGCGCGATAGAAATTCTCATAGTACATACCCGGGTCAGTCATAACGTTGTAAGCCGGAATAGCACGTGAGTTGTTACCCCATTTGGTATCAACTTTCACCTGGGCATCTTTACCTTTACCGCGTTTGGTAGTAATGATGATTACACCATTGGCACCACGCGCACCATACAGAGCTGCTGAAGCAGCGTCTTTCAATACGGTTACCGATTCGATGTCGGCGTTGTTCACGGCAGAGATATCCGTATCGTAGGGAACTCCGTCAACCACATACAAAGGTGCATTACTGGAACTCATGGAACCGATCCCGCGAATACGGATATTTGAACCGGAACCGGGCTGACCGTTGGCAGATAATCCTTGAACACCTGCAACCTTACCAGCTAAGTTGTTGGTAATGTTAGAAGATTGATTTTTAGACAATTCTTCCGACTTAATAACCGAAGCAGCACCTGTAAACGACTTTTTAGTGGTTGAACCGAAAGCAGTAACTATCACTTCATCCAGTTCAGACACCGAAGTATTGAGAGTTACCGTCATGTTGTTTACAGCCTCCACTTCCACGGTAATCATTCCAATGAATGATACCACCAAAGTTCTGTTTTGAGGAGTTACTACAATGGAAAATTCACCGTCAGCTCCGGTTATTGTACCTGTCGTAGTACCTTTTATCATCACAGTCGCTCCGACAACCGGTTCTCCATCATCACCGGAAATCACCTTTCCGGAAATGGATGTTTGAGCAAGAACCGAACTTATGCCCACTATAAAGCAGGCAAGTAAGAAAATTAACTTTCTCATAAATTTACCATTTTTTATTTAACTTCAAATTTGTTGATAATTCTTTTGTTTTCAAGCCTGCAAATATAAAAGATTATTAATTAAAAAACAAGAGTCCGAACTTACAAATAGTAAAATTTATTCTAAAATTCAGTCAAATTGTTCGTTTACAAAGCATTTTTATATAAAATATGGTTTGTGAAAGAAAGAAAAACAAGCCAATATTTTCAAATTAACAAATTGAATATCAACGTTTTAAAAAGAAAAGAAATCAATATCATTGTGACAGATGCATATTTATTTACAAATTGACAAAAAAAATAAAAAAACATGAATATTTTTTCATCATGCTTCGATTTTTTTCAGGCAAACTCCTTAAAATCTGTAAAAAACAACCTTATTTTTCCAAATCTGCTATCATTTTTTCCAAGTCCTGATCGATCAAATGAAGCTGTTTTTTGCAAAATTCCATCAATTCAGAAGCTCTTTTTAATTTGGATGCAATCTCATCCATGTTAATTTCCTCAGTATTTTCGAGTTGCTTCAGGATGTTTTCCAACTCTGTAATGGCAGTGGTGTAAGTTTGTTTTTGAGTCATTTTTATTTGGAAGTTAGGAAGTTATAGAAGTTAGGGAAGTTACGGGTTTCGGGGTCCGGGGTCCGGGGTCGGTTTGTTCATCATTATCTCGTTTTTCACTCTTCGTTTTTAGTTCTTAGTTCATCGTTCAATCGGTCTTCCCAAATTCGCATTGGTAAATGGTATGTTTAATATTTCTGAAATCGTTGGTGCTATGTCTGTAATTTGATATTGTTTGGTGATTGTTTTCGCAGGAATTTTCGCCCCGTAAAACCATATGGGTAAGTAAGAAACCAGGTCGTTTGACTCGCCGACCGGATTGGACTCGTCATCTACTTCCAACCAACCAGGCATCAATGTCAAGATGATATCCCCGGCAGTATTTTTATGTGTAGAATTACGGAGTTTCGCCATTTCGGAGTCAGGGCTACCTCCCGTTTGCATCAGTTGAGTATAGCCGAAAGCCGATTGTACACCTTCAAACTCAAGCATAAATTCAATGGCCAACTCTTGCATTTTCTTAAGATCAATTTCTTTTTCTTCTATCAACTTCTTGTTGAGAAAAATATTCTTACCGTAATAACCGGCCACCCATTTTTCATATCCGTAAATTGCCATCAGGTAAGAGTTTAACAAAGCCATAGAGCGGTTTGCGTTGAAATATCCGGCATCAACATGGTGCGCTTTCAACTCTTCCGGACTATATCCGGCTGTTTGGTTTCCAAAGAGGACAAACAGCACCTTATCGGCGCCAACTTTATATTCAATTTTCTGTATTAAAAACTGTAATTCATCATCCAGTCGCAAGTACATATCTTCCTTTTCCAAAGACTGTAAAGCAAGATTTTTTTCGTTGGGTGTACGCACGGTAAACTGCAACATCAAAGCATCCGTAAATTCATCCATTCCCAAGTCGTGTTCATGAAGTAAACGCAAAGCCAATTCAGCCACCAATGAATTCGCAGCAGGCATGTTTTTAATAATTGTTGAAGATGTTTGATTGTGTTTTTTGGTTGTACTGTGATATTCGAACGATTGCATTTTTTCCCCATCTACTGCAGCGATATAAGTTGCAGGATTATACAGAGGTTGCCACACCCTGTCGGCAAAACGCTGAAAAGCTCCGTTCTCATTCATATCCAACGCCTGCCAAGGCATACCACCCTGGTAATAGGTTGTAGAACTCCATTTCATCGAATCACTATCAATCCAAACCACTCCATTAGCTGCATGACCACCCAGGGCAATTACATCTTCAGCATGTAAGCCGATAGCAAAAGCTTTGGATTTTCTTTGATGAGCCATCATCAACTCATCCACCACATTGGTAGATCTGAAATGCTTGGCTGATAGTGTCAAGTGAGATTCAATCCCCGATTGCGAAACATCCTGAAATACCGACTCAATTTTACCGGAAAGGCGATTGTATATTCGATTGGATACAACACCGTGATAATATGGAATGGTTCCCGAAGTCAATGTTGCAATATCGGAGACATTCCCGGCAGAAACAAAGTTGCATGTTACCCTTGTCAATGCTGCTCCCTGGCTCGTTAGTTTTTTGAAACCGCTATGAGAAAAACGTTCGTTCAACTGTTCAATATGCCTCTGCTGCAAACCATCTACCATGATGCCTACAAATAAGCGAGGCTGTTCTGAAAATGCAAATTGCACCATAAAGAGTAGCCACAGTGTTGATAGTATTTTTTTATGTTTTTTCTTGAATGGTGAGGGCATAATTTAATTTAAGAAGTTAGGGAAGTTATTTTTAGTAGTTGGTAGTTGGTAGTTAGTAGTTTTGGAAGTTAGAGAAGTTAGAGAAGTTAGGGAAGTTATGAGTTATGAGTTACGAGTTACGAGTTACGAGTTCCGGGGTCCGAGGTCCGAGGTCACGGTCTGTTCATCGTTTTTCGTTCTTCGTTCTTCGTTCTTTACAAAGTCCCCTTCGTGCTCGGCAATTCATACCTATAAATATCTCTTTTTACCGCCATCTTAATGGCTTTGGCCAAAGCTTTGAAAATGCCCTCTATTTTATGGTGTTCATTATCGCCTTCGGCTTTGATATTGAGATTCATCAGGGCAGCATCACTCAGGGATTTGAAAAAGTGCATAATCATTTCTGTGGGCATATCTCCTATATATTCCCTTTTGAATTCAGCATCATAAACCAACCAGGGACGACCTCCGAAATCGAGTGTAACCGAACATAAGTTGTCATCCATGGGCAGTGTAAAGCCGTAGCGCTCAATGCCTCTTTTATTGCCGATGGCTTTGCGCAAAGCTTCTCCTAAAGCCAAGCCGGTATCTTCTATGGTGTGGTGTTCGTCTACATGTAAATCTCCTTTCACCTTGATGGTCAGGTTGCAGCCCGAATGTTTGCCGATTTGCTCCAACATGTGATCGAAAAAATGCAAACCTGTGGAAATGTCGGTTTTACCGCTTCCATCTATATTTAATTCAATGAAAATATCAGTTTCTTTAGTGGTACGTTGAACGACGGCACGCCTTCCGCCGGCAAACAGAAAATCGGTAATAGCATCCCAAGAAGTTGTTTGTATAGCGCAATACTCTTGCAAGCCAGTGTTTCCCAACAACTTATAATCATCATTAATCAAAATAGCTTTACAACCCAGGTTTTTTGCCATTTCAACATCCGTCAGTCTATCACCTATCACATAAGAATTGACTAAATCATAAGCTTCGGAAAAATATTTTTTCAGCATGGCAGTACCGGGCTTACGCGTTGGTAAGTTTTCTTCAGGAAAAGATTTGTCGATAAAAATTTCATCAAACTCAATTCCTTCATGGTGTAAGATCTGAAGCATTTTTCCCTGTACAGCGTCAAAGTTAGCCTGAGGATATCCTTCTGTTCCCAATCCATCCTGATTGGTAACCATTGCCCATTCAAAATCCAGCTTATGTCTGATGAAATGCAAATTGCGAATGACGCCGGGTAAAAACTCCAATTGCTCCAATGTGTCCACCTGAAAAGTAACCGGTGGCTCTGCAATGATGGTTCCGTCTCTGTCTATAAAGAGTACTTGCTTAGGATTCATGTTGTTTGCTGATATAGAATAAAACTAAATTTTAGATTAGCGATTACAAAAATAGTTTATTTTTGGTGTAGATTAAAATTTTTGCATTTTCCTGCATCAGGGAAGTCAACTGTATGTTGCGATAACAGAATTAAGATAGTATCTTTGTGCGGTGAAAATTTAGTTGATAATACTCCCCCCAATATTTTTAAACAGATTTATGGATTTTGATTGGCTGGTGGCTTTATTTGCCGAAAGGGGCATTGCCTATACCTTGCTGTTGTATGCTTTTGTGATCGCGGTAGGTGTGATGATTGGCAAAGTAAAAATTTTCGGGGTATCCCTGGGGATTACCTTTGTTTTGTTTGTCGGTATTTTTGTCGGACATTTTGGTTTCAATGCCAATCAGGAGTTGATGTATTTCATCCGGGAGTTTGGGTTGATCCTGTTTATATATTCCATTGGGTTGCAAGTCGGACCAGGATTTTTTGCTTCTTTTAAGAAAGGAGGTATGCATCAAAACCTAATGGCAGCCGGCGTAGTGTTTTTAGGGGTCGGCGTCACAATTACCTTGTATTATATTTTTGCAGGAAGAATCCCTATGCCCATGTTTGTCGGAATATTATCGGGTGCTGTTACCAATACTCCGGGTCTTGGTACCGCACAAGAGGCTCTTCATCAGTCATTTGATGCCGGTCAGATCACAGAAATTCCGGAAATAGCATTGGGTTATGCTGTAGCTTATCCGCTTGGGGTTGTCGGCGTTATACTTTCCTTTATCCTCATTCGTGCGATTTTCAAAATCAATCTTAACAAAGAAAATGATAAAATTAAGGAACTATCAGCACCGACAGACGGCACCCAGTTGATGACCATAAGGATTAACTCGCATGCAATTCATGGAAAAACCCTGGTTGAAATCAGAAAGTTGATAGGTCGCAAATTCGTTATTTCTCGTCTCTACCATGATAAAGGTTATTCTGTTCCCAAAGGAGACACTATATTATATAATGGTGATATTGTGTTGATAGTTGCAACCGAATCAGATGCCGGAGCTGTAAAAGCATTGATGGGAGAAGTGATTGAGTTTGACTGGAAAGAGTCGGAAGAAAAAATGATTTCACGCAGGATAGTGATTACCCGCGAGGGCATCAATGGTAAAACCTTAGGGTCATTGAGACTAAGAGCATTAAACGTCAATTGTACCCGTATCATACGTTCGGGTTTTGATTTGTTTGCAAGCGAAGACCTGGTGTTACAAGTGGGCGATCGTGTGGTGGTGGTTGGCTCTCCGGAATCAATCAAAAGAATTGAAGAGGTGTTGGGAAATACATTAAAACGATTGGATGAACCTCATTTAATCACTTTGTTCGTAGGTATTTTCCTGGGCATTATTTTCGGCAGCATTCCTTTTTATATACCCGGTATGCCCATGCCGGTAAAACTTGGATTAGCCGGAGGTCCTTTGGTGGTTGCCATATTATTGGGACGTTTTGGTTTTAAACTGAAGCTTATAACCTACACGACACAAAGCGCCAACCTGTTATTGCGTGAAATAGGCATCACCCTGTTCTTGGCAAGCGTAGGTATCACAGCCGGTGATCAGTTTGTGGAGACTGTGATTTACGGTGACGGTTTGATTTGGGTGGGGTGTGGTGTCCTGATTACCATGATACCCGTACTTATCGTGGGTATATTTGGTAAGAAAGTGATGAAGATGAATTACTTTTCATTGATAGGCCTTTTGTCCGGAAGCATGACCAATCCCCCGGCTTTGGCGTATGCCAATAGCATTGCGGACAATGATGCTCCCGCCGTATCCTATTCCACTGTTTATCCGCTTACCATGTTTTTACGGGTCATCATGGCGCAAATACTGATCTTGGCATTTGTGTAAACTTAACTTGTCGCCGGATGGACCAACATACTCAAACATATGAAACAACACTGCATAAAGCGGCAGCTTATTGTTCGTCGGCAGAACGATGCATTTCTGAGTTAAAAGAAAAATTAAACAAATGGGAAGTTGATGAATCGGACCAGCATAAAATCATTGATTATCTGATTCAAGAAAAATTCATAGACGAAAAACGGTTTGCTACGGCCTACGCAAAAGATAAATTCAAGTATAATAAATGGGGGAAGATAAAAATAAGCTACCAATTAAATCTAAAGCAAATCAACAAAAACATCATTGAGCAGGCATTAACAACAATTGATGAAGACGAATACAACGCATTGGTTTTCAGGTTGGCAAAAGATAAACTCAAAAAAATCACCTTCAAGAGCGAGTATGAGAAAAAGGGAAAGCT
The DNA here is from genome assembly GCA_002070265.1 of Bacteroidetes bacterium ADurb.Bin174. Lineage (GTDB taxonomy): Bacteria > Bacteroidota > Bacteroidia > Bacteroidales > Paludibacteraceae > Paludibacter. The sequence continues at coordinate 33,110 of MWCX01000027.1, forward strand.
AGCTCAATTTTTATCCGGGAAAGGATTCGAAAATGAATTGATTTACAAAGTATTGGAAGAGTTGGAGTCTTGTAACAACTAATCCAATTGGTATCCGAAATTACGCAATGCCGTATCTTTTTTCCTCCAGTCTTTTTCTACTTTTACAAACAATTCCAGGTAGATTTTTTTTTCAAAAAAAGCCTCTAAATCCTTTCTGGCTTCCGTACCCACTTTCTTGAGCGATTTTCCTCCATGACCGATGATGATGCCTTTTTGGGATTCACGCTCCACATGGATGACAGCATGGATGCGAATAATCTTTTCTTCTTCCAGGAATTTTTCCACAACTACCTCTACGGCATACGGAATTTCTTTGTCATAATACTTCAAAATTTTTTCTCTGATAATTTCTGTTACAAAGAACTTCGCCGGTTTATCCGTCAACTGATCTTTTTCGAAAAAGGGCGGTGATTCCGGAAGCAGGGCTTTGATGCGATCAAATACAGGGGCGACATTAAAATTTTCCAAGGCTGAAACAGGAAAAATTTCAGCTTTCGGAAGCAACCGGTTCCATTTGTCCACAAGCATTTCCAGTTTTTGCTGGTCAATCAAATCAATTTTGTTGATGATTAAAATTAAATGTGCCGGATTTAAATTGACCTTCTCAATAAAATCAGCATTTTTCTCGGCAGAATCATACACATCGGTTACATACAATAATATATCCGCATCAGTAAGAGCAGAATTTGAAAACTTACGCATGGATTCCTGTAAACGGTAGTTCGGTTTCAATACGCCCGGAGTATCTGAATACACTATCTGAAAATCCTCTCCGTTTACTATTCCCAAAATTCTATGTCTTGTGGTTTGCGCCTTCGAGGTGATGATGGATATTCTTTCACCTACCAATACATTCATCAAGGTTGACTTTCCCACATTGGGATTGCCCACAATATTTACAAATCCGGCTTTATGCATCTCTTTTCGAATTAAAGCACAAAGGTATGGAATTTATTGACAATTTGCTGTCAAAATTTTTCTTATCTTTGCGCTCGAAAAGTTTCAGTCCATGCGTAAGAAATTATCTTCCGATAGAATACAAAAAATTGCACAGCCCCTGAAAATGACATTTATCATTATCGGAGCTTGTATTGTATTGGCTTCAACCTATTTTACCAATAAGCTCGGAAATGAGCTTGCCTTGGAAGAAAAGAAGAAAATTGAAATTTGGGCTGAAGCAACGCGGCAGTTGATTCTGTCGGATGACACGACAAACCCTGATTTCTTTCTTTCAATCATAGAGGGCAACACCACCATTCCTGTAATATTGGTAGATGAAAACGACAATTTATTATCGTCCAAAAACATAAAAGAACCGGCAAAAGATGTTGCAGGCTTTTATCGCAAAGAAATCAATCGTCTCAAGCAAAAAAAATCACCCATAGAAGTCAATCTTGGCGATGCTTCCCAATTCATATATTATGATGATTCTTTATTGCTGAAACAGCTTTATTACTTCCCTTATGTACAATTAGGCGTCATATTTCTCTTTATATTGATGGCATTTTTGGCATTTTCCAGTACTAAAAAAGCTGAACAAAACAGGGTATGGGTAGGGCTTTCTAAAGAAACGGCGCATCAGTTGGGCACTCCGATATCTTCTTTGTTGGCATGGGTTGATTTGTTAAAAATGAAGTTTGAAGAGGAAAAAATGATTGCTGAAATGTCGAAGGATGTCAATCGCTTACGCATTATTGCAGAAAGATTTTCAAAAATCGGCTCCGTTCCGGATTTGCAGTTGGTGAGTTTGAACGAAAATATTCTGAATGCCGTACAATACATTTCTAACAGGACATCCTCAAAAGTTAAGATTCAATGCCATTTCCCCGACAAAAATCACATTTTCATCAAACTGAATACGCCTCTTTTTGAATGGGTAATTGAAAATTTATGCAAAAATGCGATTGATGCCATGGACGGTAGTGGAAATATTTATATCTATACAACCAAAACATCCAAAGAATGCATTATTGATGTACAGGACTCAGGCAAAGGAATCGAAAGGAAAAATTACAAAACAATTTTTTCTCCCGGCTTCACAACCAAAAGCAGAGGCTGGGGATTAGGACTCTCTTTAGCGAAAAGAATCATCGAAGAATATCACAACGGGAAAATTTATGTAAAAAATTCCGAAATCAACAAAGGCACTACCATACGGATTGTATTAAAAATTTGAATCCTTAACTCAAAACCTAAACCCCAAAACATATCATGTTAATTAAGTTCCATTAGTAAACGCTATTTTTTGCGGGGGAAAATATAGGTTAATATTTCTATTTAAGTTTTCTAATTACTATTTTTTGTGTATTTTTGCACGGTTTTTTAAAATCGAGAAAAAGAAAGTATGTCAAAGTTTGGACAATATAATATTAATCTGAAGGAAATTGCAGACAAAGTTCAAATTTTCAAATATGATTTAAACGATGATTTTTTTGATAAAATTGACAGTGTTGAAGTAAAAAAAGGCAGTGTTCAAGCAAACGTTCATGTCCAAAAAAGAATATCAACCTATGAGTTGACGTTTAAGTTAGACGGTTTTATCAAGCTTCCCTGTGACAGGTGCTTAGACGATATGGACCAGTATATCAAGCATGAAGAAATAATTCAGGTTAAATTCGGGAATGAATTTGCGGAAGAAAATGACACCGTCATTGTTCCTGAAGCAGAAGGAAGTATTAACATTGCTTGGTTTTTATATGAATTCATCATTTTAAACATACCCATCAAGCACGTACATGCTCCGGGAGAATGCAACAAAAACATGATTGACAAGCTGAGACGCCATATGATTCGTCATAAAGATGACACAGAAGACAGTGTTCTTTTCGAAGAAGAAGGAGATGATGACAGCGATGATTTTGAAAACGATTCTATAGTTGAAGAAACGCAAATTGACCCCAGGTGGGAAAGTTTACAACAAATAAATTTTGAGAACAATTAATTAAAATAAAACATAAGAAATGGCACATCCTAAAAGAAGACAATCGAAAACCCGCACAGCTAAGAGAAGGACTCATGATAAAGCAAAAGCTCCTACCCTTGCTATTTGCTCCAACTGTGGTGCAGCCCATATCTATCACACCGTGTGTGGCGAATGTGGTTACTACAGAGGTAAGTTAGCAGTTGAAAAAACCGTTACTGTTTAATTTAATATGTCAAAAATTCATGCAGTTATCACCGGTGTAGGCGGATATGTTCCGGAGTATATCCTGGACAATCAAGAGCTTAGCACCATGATGGACACGAGTGATGAGTGGATCACCACGCGTGTCGGCATCAAGGAACGCAGAATTCTAAAACAAGAAAATACCGGAACCTCCTATATGGCTGTCAAGGCAGCGGAAAATTTGTTTGAAAAGACCGGTACCAAGCCGGAGGAAATTGATTTAATCTTAGTAGCTACCAGCACACCTGATTATGTCTTTCCTTCTTGTGCATCAATCATAGCTAATAAGTTAGGAATTAAAAATGCACTTGCTTTTGATTTGCAGGCTGCATGTTCGGGATTTATTGTGGCACTGACAAATGCTGCCAGCTTTATCGAATCCGGACGATATAAAAAAGTATTGGTATTTGGTGCTGAAAAGATGTCGTCCATTACCAACTACGAAGACAGAACCACTGCCCCACTGTTTGGTGACGGTGCGGGTGTAGTGTTGGTTGAGCCTACCGAGGAAGAGTTAGGTGTAATGGATTCCATGATTTTTACTGACGGATCAGGAGGCAAGCACCTGTTTCAAAAAGCAGGAGGATCGGTAAGTCCCGCTTCTCATGAAACAGTAGACCGCCGGGAGCATTCAGTTTATCAGGAAGGTCAGGTGGTATTTAAACATGCCGTAATAGGCATGGCCGGCGTATCCGAAGACATCATGAAGAAAAACAATTTGACTTCGGAAGATGTTAATTGGTTGATCCCGCATCAGGCTAACTTACGCATCATTGATGCAGTGGTCAACAGAACCGGTGTAAATTACGACAGGGTCATTATTAATATACAAAAATACGGAAACACATCAGCCGCCACCATTCCCATTTGCATGTGGGAATCCGAAGAAAAATTTAAAAAAGGAGATAACATCATCCTAACCTCTTTTGGTGCCGGGTTTACCTGGGGCGCCGTGTGGTTGAAGTGGGGGTATTAGGAGCGAAAGCCGTTAGCATTAATTTCGATATATTCAAGGCATATAATCCGCAAATTTGATTGAATTTGCGGATTATTTATTTATCTTTGTAAAAAAATGAAAATATGATTACTCGAATTTTAAGCAAAGAAATAGATAAACGCTTGTTTGACGGAAAAGCGATTATCATTCTTGGAGCAAGACAAGTTGGAAAAACATCCTTGCTTCATAGTAAATTTGATGGAAATCCGGATGTGCTTTGGTTAGAGGGTGATAACTTGGAAACACAACTGTTATTTGAGAATTTTAGCCTTCCTTTTGCTAAAACACTGATTGGCGATAAGAAGATTTTGATTATTGATGAAGCACAAAACATTCTGAATATCGGTACTAAGTTAAAAATCATTATAGATCAAATAAAAAATATTCAGATAGTTGCCACCGGAAGTTCATCTTTTGACCTGGCAAATAAAATCAATGAACCACTGACCGGAAGAAAATGGGAATACAAATTATTTCCCATATCTTTTGCTGAGATGGTGGCACATCACGGTTTTTTTGAAGAGTACAGCATGTTGGAGCAACGCCTTATTTACGGTTATTATCCCGATGTGGTAATGCAAAAAGATGACAATATGGTGGAAGTTTTACAGGAACTTGCCACAAGTTATCTGTACAAAGATGTGCTGAAATGGGAAAATATCCAGAAGAGCGACCGCATGATAAAACTTCTGCAAGCCTTGGCTTTTCAAGTAGGTTCCCAGGTTTCATATACCGAATTGGGTAAAATCTGCGGACTGGATGCCAAAACCATTGAGAAATACATTGTATTATTAGAACAGGCTTTTATTATCTTTCGATTAAATTCTTTCAGTCGCAATCAGCGAAATGAGTTGAAATTCAGTAAAAAAATCTATTTCTACGACAATGGAATTCGTAATGCATTGATAGCCAATTTTAATTCCGTCAACTTACGGAATGATATCGGTGCATTATGGGAGAATTTTCTGATTTCTGAAAGGCAGAAAAAAAATCATTACGCTCGTTCTTATGCCAATTCGTGGTTTTGGAGAACACAAACGCAAAAAGAAATTGATTATTTGGAAGAAAAAGATGGTGTAATCCATGCCTTTGAGTTCAAATGGAATAAAAATAAAAAAACAAGAACTCCATCAGACTTTATGAAATCATATCCAAATGCTGTTTACACCACCATCACACCCGAAAATTTCTATGAATTTGTAGGCACAGCATAATATTCCGTAAATTCAATCAAATTCAAGGAACATAATCCGCAAATTTGATTGAATTTGCGGATTGTTATTTTTTTGATTTTTTTAAATAGGGATATTCGTCAAATTTAAATTTTAAATCAGCCGGCGATGTCTCATAAGTGCCCAACTGCTGCGTTACTTTTGAGACAGCCCCGTAGCATTATTAAAATATGGGGGATCGCCCCAAAGTCCCCCCTGGGGGATTTAGGGGGCTTGTCTTTGTTCTTTATTCTACTTTCTACCTACTCAAATTTATCGATACTCCCACATAATACATCGCTCCGTAAACAGGTGCGTACATAAAGGCAGCATCATCTAAGTATTTTTCGTCTTGCACATAGTTGAAAAGATTTTTGGCTCCCACGTAAAGACGCACAATATCGAATGACTTAGACACACTCGCATTAAACGTCATATAAGGTTTGGTTTCTTTGATTTTAGAATTTTCCTCCGCTTCGCTCAGGTAATCGATATACATTTTACCCTGATACAATCCGTTCACGATAAAATTCCACGAACCGGGCGTATATTCTACCTTCACACTTCCACTTGTTATAGGGAATCGGGGAATATATTTGCTGATATCTGCAAATTGAGTTTCTTTCCAATCCTCGCGGATATTTTTGTATGCTCCGTGATTCAAAGTAAAATCTACTCCTACATTCAAGTTGCGAACAGGATTAACCAAAACGGTCAGCTCGGCACCTTTTACCGTCGCATCGTCCACATTATTCCACTGATAGGTGTAGCCTAATGCTTTCACTTGGTCATCCGCATCACCAAAGTCTATTTTATTTTTCAAATAGGTGTAAAAAAGATTGGCACTTACTTGAAACTTGTGACCGTAATAATCTGTTGAAATATTGGCACTGCGAGAAGTTTCGGCTTTCAAATCCGATGATTTCCACACACGGGGCGAACCGCTACACAAGTGTAAATCTTCCGAAAATCCGTAAGGAGCACGAAATCCTGTTCCGGCATTTGCCCGCAACACCCAATGTTTCCCGATATTGTATTTGATTGCCAAGCGGGGATTAACGCTTGTTTCATCAAAATCCGTTTTAGGAAAATCCTGATCAAATACTTTTTTGTCGGATTTGTACTTCTCGCCCGATTTGTGATAATCCACCCGCACGCCCGGAACCACAACCAAATTGTCTGTTACATGCCATTCGTCCTGAACAAATGCACCTATTTCGTTAGCACCTTTATGAGCGGTTGATTTATAGGCTTCTCCCAAATATTCACTTGACTCATCCACAACTACATACAGCCCAGATTCATTCAACCGGGAAATATAATTCTGCACACCAAACAACAAATGATGGTTGCTTAATGTTGTTCCGAACGTGATGGTGGAAACCAAGGAGTTTTCAGTAGCCAAATAGGGACGCATATCTTCCACATGAGGCGATTCGCCACTATGCGTATCCATATAATCACCTAAAAATGAGTCGTTGGTGGCATTTCGGTTATGGTTTATGTAGGTATTGGTAAAGTTCAAACTGGAATTTTCACCGAACAATTTATTGTAAGCCGCCTCCACTTCGTAACGGTCTGTGGTAATATTTTCAGTTCCTTGGGTAAACGGATTTTTATATTGGTTGTTCGTAATCACTCCGCCTTCGCGATTCTCGTTGATGGCTTTCCCTCGCAATACAAGTTTGTCTTTCCCGAAAAACGGATTGTCAATAAACAAATTCAATCCCATATTATGCAATTTTGACGCTACCCTATCCGAAATTCCGTCTTTTTTAAATACCTCTTTTCGGGTAGTTCCTTCACTGGTTTCGTCAATAACGCCGTGATCTATTTTTTGTGCGTATGCACTTATTCCAACATTGCCTTGCGAATTTCGCATCGATGCCGCCACGTTATAGACGTTGGTTTTGTGATTACCAAATTGCAAATCGGCTGAAATATAAGGAATGGCAGAAGGCTCTTTTGTGATGATGTTAATTGCTCCGGCAATGGCACTACTTCCGTACAAAGCAGACCCTGCCCCTTTTACCACCTCGATGCGGTCTACATCACCCGTGCCGATCTGTTCCAGTCCATACACGCTTGCCAAGCCTGAATAAACAGGTTGTCCATTGATAAGCACTTGTGTGTGTTCCGAACTTAATCCTTGCATTCGCACCATCGTGAAATTACAAAACTGACATTGATTTTCCACCCGAATACCTGGTACACCTTCCAACGCTTCAAAAACGTTCCACGCATTTTTGTTTTTGAATGCTTGTGAAGTAATCACTTCGGTACGCACGGGAACAGTTTTTACATAATGTGGTGTGCGTGTTCCGGTTACAACCACCTGTCCTAGGTTAAAGACGTCTTCTTCCAGCTCAAAATAAACTTCGGTACCCTTTCCTTCATGCATCTCAACCTCTATTTCCTGCGATTTATAACCCAAAGTTTGAGCTACTATTATTTGTTTCCCGACGGGCAAATGTACCAATTTAAAGTGCCCCGTTCCATCCGTAATAGTAGCAAGTGTTGTATTTTTTACTGTAATGGTTACATACGACAAGTGTTTTTGAGTTTCTTTGTCGATGACATGCCCGAAAAGCATCGCATCGGTTTTTGTTACTTGCGAAAATAATTGCACAAAGCAAAGCAAAACGACAATCAGTAGATAATTCCTTTTCATTTTTAATTTGAGTTTTTGTTTATTTTGAAGTCGCAAAGATACGGTGAATACAAAACAACTTCAATCCCCAAAACTGGGGATTTTTAACAGAAAAAATAACTAGAAATGGGGATTGTTTTATCACGAAAAATCGTCGATGGAGATTATCTCTTTCGAGATGGCATAAATGGTCAACCCCGATTGACTGCGGATGCCCGTTTTGGCGGCAATATTTTTCCTGTGTGTAACTACCGTGTGAACGCTGATATTGAGTGATTCAGCAATTTCCTTATTGGAGTGTCCGTTAACTATGCCAGTAAGTACTTCTATTTCACGATCCGAAAGGCTATCATCATCAGTTTTTGTTTGATGGGCAAAAGATAGTTTTTCGAAAAGTTTAGAGATGGTTTGAATAATTTGCTCCTCCGAATCATACAGTGAAAAGGATGCGTCAAACAACGAATTCATTTTAGGCATATGCATACAATCCATTCCTACAATATGAATATTAGGATGAGTTTTTCGTGTTTTTTTAATTTCTTTTTCCCTATTCAGAAACTGCATTGAGTTTGTGATAAGTATGTGGGGAGTTTTGGTTTCAAGCAGTTCAAAAAGTTCATCAAGCGTGTCACAGTGGTCTATTTTACAATTGATTTCCGAACGATACAAAATATCATATAACCCTTCCGATATGATTTTGGATGCTTCTAAAATCACAATATGCTGCTGTGTTCGTTGCAAGGTTTTATTCATTTTCAATTCCAATTCCGGCAGGGATTAATATGGTTTCTTCAATCAGCGAATGAATATACAAGTCATATTCAAGCTCGTAAAGCGCAAACAACAATTGTCTGCGGAGCATCCAATCATCATTGATTTTTAAATGTTTAAGCAGCAGACTTTTTAAGTCTTTGAGCTTTAACTCAATATCAGTGTGATGTTCGCTGTATTCATCCGATGAATAATTGGTGGAAGCAGCGGTGTTTTCTTTATTTTCAAGCAAGGCTATAAAATAGGGAAAAGCAATGGTGTCTTCATAATTCAAATGCTCTAAAACCTCTGCAAAGTACTCATCAAAAAACTGCTCCAACAGTTTTAATTCTTTATCGGGATGGTTTTGTTTTAGTTGGAAAATAAAATTTCTTATTTGGGGATATTTATCTGAACGATAATAGGTGTGTGAATTTTTTAAAAAATTAATGACCCGCAGCACGTCTTTTTTAGAAAAAGAGGTATTATTCGCCACCCTTACCCCGCTATATAAATTTGCAATTCTGATAAATAAGTTTTCGCTGATGTCATATTCTTTACATAGCTGAGCAATGGTCGAATCTCCCACTCGAAAATCTATCTCAAAGTGCTGTAACATAAGCAAAAGCAGATGATTTTCTTCCAACAAATGAATCATCTTCATCTCGGGATTAATACGGTATTTTGAATGATAATGCATATTCATTTTGAAATTAAAACCGTACAAAGATACACTTATTATTTAGAATAATTCTTGTTAATGGGCGAAAACAAAAGAATTGGGGCGACCACAAGGAATAGTCGCCCCAACGAGGGTCACCCAACGAGGTCGCCCCCAATTTATAAAAAGATTGGATTACAATCCCTGCTCTAACTGCAGCGTCTTGGTCGGCTGGTCACAAACTTCAGTCGGACCAAAATATTGAATCGGTCCCGGATAAATATAGCTCATGTTTTCATCAGCCCACTTCTGACGGTGCTTGGCAAAGAATTGGAAAGGTGCACCATCCAGTTTCACCAATGCTTTTTGGATCACCGGCTTCATCTGTCCATGGCGTCTTTCCATATTCATCATCATCGTAATCGGCACACCACCGGCTATCCATTCATCAGCAGGCGCAGTAGTATTTCGCACAGAAGCCATATATCCCGTTTTCCCTTCTGCAATCAAAACGGCTGCGGTATAACCCAATGAATAAGTATAATTCGCATCAAAATTAGATGGGATGGCACAACGACCTTCATATCCGAAGAAATGGCTGATGGTGGCAAATTTACCTTTATATACACCCGTAGCTTTTAGAAGAGCCAATTTTTTTGCAACCATCTCTATCAACAATTTTTCCGTCTCAATCAACGAAACTTGCACGTTTCCATGCGGGTCTCTATCGTATGTGAGTTGACGAGCGATACCTTTAGGTAAGTCTCGGTAAACCTGTGAACTTTCCGGAGAAAGGGTTCCTTTGATGTATTGACGTTTTTCATCATCAGTTTGCATGGCATTGAAATCATCATTATGAGCCAATAAATCATTTAATTCGGAAATCAGTTTCCTCATGGCAGGAATAAATTCTATCAAACCTTCAGGAATCAGGATGGTTCCGAAATTCAATCCGTGTTCTGCACGATGTACAATAACTTCAACTATATCGTCCACAATGTCTGACAAAGTCATATTTTTAGCCGCAATTTCTTCAGAAATCAAACAAATATTCGGTTGACTTTGCAGGGCACATTCAAGGGTAATGTGAGAAGCTGAACGTCCCATCAAGCGGATAAAGTGCCAATATTTTTTAGCCGAACCGGCATCACGCTGGATATTCCCGATAAGCTCCGAATACACTTTACAAGCAGTATCGAAACCGAAAGACGCTTCAATCATCTCATTCTTCAAGTCGCCATCAATAGTTTTGGGACATCCGATGACCTGGATAGGGATGTTGTGTTGTTTATAATATTCGGCAAGCACACAAGCGTTGGTATTGGAGTCATCACCGCCGATAATAACGATGGCATTGATGTTCATCTTTTTGCATATCTCTGCTCCTTTCTCAAACTGCCACTCCTCTTCCAATTTGGTACGTCCGGAGCCAATGATATCAAATCCTCCGGTATTGCGATATTCGTCAACTATTTCTTTGGTCAGCTCTATGTATTTGTGATCAACCAAACCACTTGGTCCACCCAAAAAGCCATATAATTTATTATCCGGATTCAATTTTTTTAACCCGTCGAATATTCCTGCAATCACATTATGACCACCCGGTGCTTGTCCACCGGACAATATCACACCTGCATTTTTAACCGGATATTTTTTTGCATCTCCCGGCTCAAACTTAATCAACGGCATTCCGTAGGTATTTGGAAACAAAGCCTTGATATCTTCCTGATCATCTACAGACTGTGTTGCTGTACCTTCTTTCAGAATAACATTTCCTTTCAAAGATAAAGGCAATTTAGGTTGATAAGATGCCCTCGCAATTTGCAAAGGACTTTTAATCATTGGTTTCATTGTAATACTTTTAATATTTGATTTCTGACTTTTTTTGCAAAAACAGGGGCAAATTTACGAAATAAATTGTAATTGCTATAATTTTTAAAATGATTCATTGAGACACAAATTTATTCCATCCAAAGAGTTGATTCAGTGATAATTTAGAATAAATAGAGAACTATTGATTTTTTTCTTGTAAATTTGCGGTTTAATGTTCTGATTACGTCAAATATACTACTATAATTATGTCATCACTTCGTTTTAAAGCTGTTGAAGAAGCGCATAAGAAAAAAGCAATTGTAGTTGAAGCGCCTTCTGCACTCCCATCCGAATACTTTGGTTGTAATGTGTTCAATCGTTCCACCATGTCGCAATATCTTTCCAAAGAAGCTTTAACGGCAGTGCAGGATGCAGTGGACAACGAAGTACCCTTGGACAGAAGCGTGGCTGATGAGGTAGCTGCCGGCATGAAACGTTGGGCAATCGAAAAGGGTGCAACACATTATACACATTGGTTTCAGCCATTAACAGACGGAACTGCTGAAAAGCATGATTCTTTCATAGATTATGTCAACGGACCGGGAGAAAAAATCATAGAGACTTTTCCGGGCAAACTATTGGCACAGCAAGAACCGGATGCTTCCTCTTTTCCGAGCGGTGGAATCAGAAGCACTTTCGAGGCACGTGGATACACAGCTTGGGACCCATCTTCACCGGCTTTTATTTTTGATGATACCTTGGTCATTCCCACCATATTTATTTCATATACAGGTGAATCCTTGGATATGAAGGCTCCCTTATTAAAAGCATTACATGCAATCAATGAAGCGGCGACGGCAGTCTGTAAGTATTTCGACCCCAAGGTAAAACGAGTAACCTCCTATTTAGGTTGGGAACAAGAGTATTTTTTGGTTGATGAAGGCTTGTACGCTACCCGGCCGGATTTGGCATTGACCGGCAGGACTTTAATCGGACATGAATCCGCTAAAAATCAGCAGTTGGAGGACCATTATTTTGGGGCTGTCCCCACGCGAGTGGTTGCCTATATGAAAGATTTGGAATTTGTGGCTTATAAGTATGGTATTCCCCTAAAGACCAGGCACAATGAAGTAGCGCCCAATCAGTTTGAACTGGCTCCGCTATACGGAGAAGCCAATCTTTCCAATGACCAAAACCTGCTTGTCATGTCTTTGATGAAAAAGGTGGCTCGCCGTCATGGTTTCCGCTTGCTATTACACGAAAAACCCTATGCCGGCATCAATGGATCGGGCAAACACAATAACTGGTCGTTAGGGACCGATACCGGCGTTGGCTTGCTGACCCCGGGAAAAACTCCGGCTGAGAATCTTCAGTTTATTACTTTTTTAGTCAACACCTTGATGGCTGTCCACAAGCACAATGGTTTGTTGCGGGCTTCCATCACAACTGCCAACAATGCCCACCGGCTTGGAGCCAATGAAGCACCGCCATCTATTATGTCTGTTTTTCTTGGTGCTCATATTTCCGATGTGCTGGATAAAATAGAAATCAGCACGTCTGAAGAAGCCATTGTGATGCATGATAAGAAGATATTGAAACTTGATATTCCGCATATTCCGGAGGTACTGTTGGACAATACCGACAGAAACCGAACTTCTCCTTTCGCCTTTACAGGAAACAGATTTGAGTTGAGAGGAGTAGGTTCATCAGCTAATTGTGCCTCTTCCTTGATTGTGTTGAACAGCATAGTAGCAGCACAGTTGAAAGAATTTAAGACAGAGGTGGATAAAAAAATTGCAAATGGCTTGTCCAAAGAACAAGCAATTTTTGAAGTCATCAAGTCTTATATTAAAATCTCCAAACCCATTCGTTTTGATGGCAATGGATACAGCGAAGAATGGAAAGCGGAAGCTTTGAAGCGCGGTTTGGATTGTGAAAGTAGTATTCCGGAGATTTACAAAAGGTACACCTCTCCCGAATCCATAGAAATGTTTAAAACGGTAGGTGTTCTTTCAGAAAAAGAATTGTACGCCCGTAATGAAGTTAAATGGGATATTTACGCCAAGAAAATACAAATCGAAGCTCGCGTGTTGGGTGATATTTGCTTAAATCACATCATTCCCGTGGTTACGAAATATCAATCTCTATTGTTGGATAATGTGGTAAAGATATTTAAAGTATATCCAGCCGACAAAGCCGAAAAGCTTTCTTCCATGAATAAAACTTTGGTGGAAGAAATTGCCGAACGTATATGTACCATCAAAAGCAATGTGGACGCTATGACTCAGGCACGTAAAGCCGCCCATCAATTGTCGGGAGAGTACGAAAAAGCCAAAGCCTACCACGATACGGTTTTCCCCTATTTCAATAAAATCCGCTATGATGTGGATAAGTTGGAGTTAATTGTGGATAATCAGATGTGGACTTTGCCGAAGTACAGGGAATTGTTGTTTATACGATGAGGCGGTGTCTTATAAGCGCCCAACTGTTTTCGAGTTCCGAGTTCCGAGTTCCGTGGTCGCGAGGTTAAGGTGTTGCCCCTATACCAATGCAACTTTCCTCAATATTGCCTCCATCTCCTGCTGCACTTTTTGTGCTTCTGCTTGTGCAGCTTTTTAAGTTCCTTCAACTCTTCATCATATCAGTATGAACAGAACTGATGTGCTTATACATTTACGGTTTTAAAATAAATCACTTGCATGACTCGTGCATTAGAAGCTGTTTATATTACTCAAATATGTAACATAAATTTGCCTTAATGTAATAAATTTAACAATTTGTTATTCGAATTTTTATGTCATCTTGTTTGTTTTGACGAGTTTGTGTCATTTATTGACGAGATAAAGATAAAATCACAGATTAAAATACAATAAATTTGTAGTCAGAAAGTGGCTCTGCATAGAGCACATTTTTTGGTTTTATTATTCAAAGTTTAATTATTTTAATCATTTATTAGTATGAAAAAAATGTTACTTATTTCAGCGTTATTTGCCTTTATTTCTTTAGGCAATACTTTACAAGCGGAAGTTCAATGTTATACTTCGGATGAGGCGAAGACCGTGGATTTCTGGCTTGAGCATTTTTATTATGCAGTATGCACAGACTGGGAAGGAACCGGTTCGAAGTTGTTTGGTCCTAATAATGACTATGTTGATTTCAATGGTGGCAGTACGGTTGAATTTCCGGTATGGGTGTCAAAGGATGGAGAATACACTGTTACTTTATCTTATGGGATTGGCTGGGCTGATGATGCTGGAGCAACCCTTACTGTTAATGTTAATAATGAATTTGCCACACAGCTTGTTTTGCACAAATTAACAGCCGATCCTCCTGCTACAATTGATTTTAATGTTGAACTTTTTGCTGATTATGATAATGTTATTCAGCTTAAACAAACAAAGGACTGGCCTATTATCAGCGGTATTCAATTGTCTGCTGATTTCTCTGGAACGGAGATGATTCAGGCAAACGAATTTAGAGTGATTTCCACTAATGGTGCTATCTCTATCGAAGGTTTAACAGGTAAAAATCAGATTGAAATTTTCTCAATTACAGGTCAGAGAATAGATTCATCGACTACTTCATCTAATTCTTATAATTTCACGTTGGAAGATGGAATTTATATCCTTAAGGTAAATGATTCAGTTCGCAAGGTACTGGTTAGATAACAGAATTTGTTTCTTTTCAAGGAAGTGCACCTTTTTATGAATAAAGCACTTCCTTGTTTTTTTAATTATCATTTTTTATTGGTAGTTTTATTACTTTATGAAGTATATCAGGTCTTTTTTTTTCTTAGCATTATTTCTTCTTTTTCAAGTCTGTCTAAATGCCAGTAACTTACCTATATTGCATTCAGATGATGCATCTATCAAAGTAGAGTTGTTATCTGATAATCAGTATTATCTCGCTTTTAGTTTTGATGGCAAAACGATTCAGACATTAGACCCTCTCAATCCTGTTTACCTTGAAATTAAAGGGAAAGAAGCAACAGCTAACTATTATTCATGTGAACTGTTGACGAGCAGTGAATTACTCTGTAAATCTCTACTTGTTAGCTCAAGAGGATCTGAATTTTCCATTGAAGATAAATATATTGCTAAAGGAGAAGGGAGATTTGAACTGCAGCGAAAACTTAATATTATAACAGCAAAAAGTTTAGACTCTTATTTCAACTCCTTGTTTGGGTTTATAGCAGACCCACAGTCTATCAGATTAAGCCAGCATGAATATTTTGTTCCAGGTGTGTGGTACAAAGGAAATTTTACTGCATCAGGAAACTTGCCTCAGGGGTTACCAAATTCAAGTGACACATATCATTACTATAGAGAAGACCGAATAACTCTACCATTAGTTATGTTTAGAAATCCAACTGATGGGTTTACGATGTCAATCATACACAAGGATTCTCCCAACGAAACAGTCGTACAAGATGCCAATAACATCTATGTAAATAAGGATTACCAATTTGGCTCTTTGGGGATTAAAAGAGAAAATGATACAATTTATACTTCATTTATTTATCCTGGGTCTGAACATGAAAGACCATCTGGTAGCGGTTATCGGTTTCATCCTGTTGAAAAAGGTATTCAGCATGAGTATAATTTAGAAATTTCTTTTTCAAAAACTTCTTCGTATGCAGATGGTGTACGGAATACATGGAATCGTGCTTTTGAGCTTTCTAATCCTAAAATTTATCCGGTTGATTTATCATATACATATGATGGTTTAATTGAAACCCTGCTGACATATTATGTCCCGAACAGTCAAATGGGTGGCATTAGAGATGCCGCTGGGTTCCCTTTTCAGGTTAGTCTGACTACTTTTGAGCCGATGGGAATTGACTATCAAATGGGTTTTGTTGGTATGCAGATAGCTACAGGTTATTATTTATACAGAGAAGGTATTGAAAAGGACGATCAATCTATCAAAAACAAAGGTGCTGCAGTACTTGATTTTTGGGCAAACAATTGTTTGACATCTCTTGGTTTTCCACGTACTTGGTATGATCCTGGTTTAAATGGAAATACCGGTAGTTTTCGTGGTGGAAGTGATATTCGGGTATGTACCGGAGGTATGGAGGGATTAATAGCTGCATGGGCTTTTGCGAAAAAAAATAAGATTGAAGTTCCTGCATGGATTAATGCATGCAAAAGATTTGGAGATTGGTTGGTGGATAATCAAAATGCTGACGGGAGTTACTTTTTTTCATACAATCAAAACAGTATTGTTGGGGGGAAGCATCCGGCAAGTAATTACAATAAATATTTAACCATATGTGCTGTTCGATATTTGGTTGAACTTTACATAGCAACTGGAGATGAAGCATACAAAATAGCAGCTTTAAAGGCAGGAGATTTTTGCTACAGAAATATTCATGAAAAATATATGTATGTTGCTTGTGTGGTAGATAATCCACAAACTATCGACAGTGAATCCGGGCAAATGGCATTAAATGGATTTCTTGCTTTATATGATCTTACGCAAGAGATAAAATGGCTTAATGCGGCAGAACAAGCAGCCACTTATACTGAAACCTGGGTGTATTCACAAGAAATTTCCGTAGAAAAAGATAGAACAGGGGCGACTTCCTTCCCTAAGGATAGAAGTATTGTGGGGCAACACTTGATTGCCATCGGTCATTCAGCTGCTGACTTAGGTTTTGCCTGGTCGTCTTTTGCATTTTATCGTTTGTATTTGGAAACAGGTAATCCTCATTATTTAAAAGTTGCCCGCATATCAGCACACAATACAAAACAGTCCATGAACTGGGATGGATCTCTTTTTCCAGGTCAGCCCAAAGGATTACAATTAGAAGCTTTTCAAGTCATGATCCCTCGTAGGTGTAATGGTGTTATGACAACCCTTAATTGGAATTACGCTGCACATCTTGATCCTATGTTTAGATTCAAAGATGCGTTTGGAACTCCAAATTTAGAAGAAGTTGAACAAATCCCATGGGATGAGAGGATCAGATTAAATAAGCTGTACGCTAAGGTACAATCTGCTAATTATGGTCAGGAAATAGAGCTTGCTACTCCTCAATTAAACGAAATGAATGCGGGTCTAAAGATATATCCCAATCCTTTTACAAAAAATGAAAGTCAGTTAACCATTGAATTACCGAACAAATTACATCCAGTTTATAAATTAGACATATATAATGTATTGGGTGAAATTGTTTTTTCTAAGCAATTAAACAATGAGGATCAGAAGATTTATCTAAATAATCTTGATGAACTCATTCCCGGTATATATTATCTACAATTAGATAATAAACAATTTAAGAAAACTAATAAATTAATTATTAAATAATAAAATTTCGATACAATGAGCAAACTATGTAAAACGCAATTTTTAAAAAATGTAAAAAGGCCCTTGTGGTTATTCGGCCTGTTTACTGTGTTTTTTTGTGGTTTTGTTACACCAATTATAGCAGAAAGTTTAACTCAAAGTCATAAAGAAATTCACGGTAAGGTTACAGATGCAAATGATTTTCCCTTGACAGGGGTAAGTATCGTTGAAAAAGGTACCGGAAACGGGACCATCTCAGATGTCAATGGTCTGTTTGAGCTGACAGTTACAAATAGTAGTTCTATATTATCTTTTTCTTATATCGGATTTCAAACACAAGAAGTCATTGTAGGTGAAAGAACTGTCCTAAACATTCTTCTTCAAGAAGATTCCGAAATACTTGATGAGGTTGTTGTGGTTGGATATGGTACTAAGAGAAAAGGAAACTTAGCAGCATCTGTGAGTACAGTAAGAAGTGAAGATATAATCCGATCGGCTTCGACCACAACAGCAGGTGCTTTGGTTGGTAAAATTTCCGGTATAACTGCTCGTCAAAAATCGGGTGTACCCGGATCATCTGCATCATTACAAATCAGAAATCTTGGGACACCTCTATATGTGATTGACGGTGTAATGACTGATGAAGGTGCGTTTAATAATCTTGACATTCATGATATTGATAATATCTCTGTTTTAAAAGACGGAGCTGCTGCAATTTATGGGTTCAAGGCATCCAATGGCGTGGTATTGGTTACTACTAAAAAAGGAGGAAAGAAACAAAAACAACAAGTCAATGTTAATGCTTACACAGGCTTTCAACAATGGACAAAATATCCTAAGTTGTTGAACGCATATCAATGGAATTATGCTAATGATATGGCTGACGTTAATTCGGGTATTTTAAAGGATCCAGCAGTTATTGCCAATAAAAAAGAAGAATTGGAGAAGTGGAAAACAGGATATTATAATCCGGAAACCGGTGAAGATTACAGAGGGTTTGACTGGTATGACAACTTTGTCAGCAAAGCTGCCCCACAGAGCTATGTAAATATAAATATTAACGGAGGTACCGACAATACTACTTATTATCTTTCTGTCGGACATGTAAATCAAGATGCTGTGTTTAAAGATTATAACTTTAATCGTACCAATATGACGGCTAACTTTAACATTGATCTGACCGAGCGTCTGAAAGTTGGGGCACAGGTATTAGGGAAGATAGAAAACAGAGTTAATCCAGCTCTTCCGGGTACTGATGATTATGCAGAAATGCGTTCATCTTTATATAATCTGTTACCTATTTGGAGACCCTATGCTAATGATAATCCCGATTATTTGAATTTTATGGCAGGACATGATGCCGCAAGGAATATGGCTGCATATACAATTGATAATGCTGGAGAGTTTAATCAGATATGGCGTACAGTTCAACCTATTTTTAATATCGAATATGATATTCCGATTAAAGGTTTAAAGTTTAAATCGTTGCTGTCATATTATTATGCTGATAAGAATACAACTGATTTCGAAAAAGGTTGGAAGGAGTACACTTACAATTCAACAACGAAAGTATATGAAATCAAATATGATCGTGTAGATCTAGGGCAAACTTACTTGGGAAAAGATACTGAACATGTAGAAGAATTAACAGCTCAAACTTACTTTGATTTCGATAGGACCTTTTCGAATGTTCATCAGGTAACTGCTACAGTTGGTCTTGAATTGTATAGAAGAGCATGGGACAGGTTGTATATATATCAGTCTCCTGCTAACAATACCTTTATTACCATGCTGACTGATAGTGAAAATAATAAGGTTGTTAATAATGCTTTGAATTATAGCACTGCAAGCTGGGTTTTTCGAGCCGGTTACGTGTACGATCAACGATACATCATCGATTTTTCGAGTCGTTATGATGCATCCTGGAGATTTCAGAAAGGTAGTCAATGGGGATTTTTCCCTTCTGTATCCGGTGCATGGAGATTATCTGAGGAAGATTTTTTTAAAGACTCGGAAATTTCTTCGTGGTTGTCGAATGTTAAGCTAAGGGCTTCTTACGGATCTATGGGAAGTGATGCTTTGAGTACCGGAATTTATCCTTATTTTGCGTATCAATCAGGTTATAACTATGATGTGGGTGGAACAATTATCTCTCCAAATCCCATTTCTAATGCTTCGGATAATATGATAATTGGTAGTCAATCAAAAGGATTACCAATCACAAATCTTTCATGGATTGAAACTGCCATCAGCAATATTGGGATTGAACTTGGTTTCTTTGACAATAAATTAACCGCAGAGTTAGACGCTTTTCAAAGAATACGCGATGGTATTCCAGCATATCCTGATGATGTGATTTATCCTTTGGAAAGTGGGTTCCCTGCAATGCCACAGAATCTTAATTCTGATAAAACTGTTGGAGTTGACGGTTTTGTCAAATGGAGTGATAAGGCTGGAGATTTAAATTACTTTGTTGGCGTTAATGCTACTTTAGCACGTCAGATGAACGGAAAACGATATGGAGAATTGTTTTTAAATGCATGGGATCAGTACCGTTGGTCACAAGAAAATCGTTGGGCAAATGTTCAGCAAGGCGAGATATGGATGTGGGAAACCATAGGAGTGTTTCAAACGCAGGAAGAAATTGACAATTATCCGATTAATATAGATGGAGCTAACAACACCAATTTACGTCCGGGCGATTTGATTTTTAGAGACTTCAATGGTGATGGCATAATCAATGAGTTCGATAAGAGACCTTTAGGGTACGCGGCTGCTGATTGGCCTTGGGATTCTTCCAAGGGGAATAAAAACCCATTATTGTCGTTTGGAATTAACATGGGAGTTGAATGGAAAGGGATTGATATAGCAGCAGATTTTGCCGGTGGATGTATGAATACCTTTGTTCCTGATTGGCATGTCAAATATGGACCTTATCGTACTCAAACTGGATTTGTTTATAATTCTTTAGATGTGTGGAAACATGAAGATATTTATGATCCTACTTCTCCGTGGATACCTGGAAAATTTCCCGCCCCTGCCGGTTGGAACAATCCATCCCTTCGTAGCTGGAATGATTATTACACCAAAGAAGTAAATTATGTGCGACTTCGTAATTTGGTAGTAGGATATACTTTACCTGCTAAATTCACTAAGAAAATTTTACTTGAGAAATTCAGAGTTTATTTTGAAGGAAGTAATCTTTTCTCTATTGATACGCTACAAGATTATGGTTTCGATCCAGAAACATCAACAGTTACAGGTTTCGATTACCCGCAACACCGTACTTGTCTCTTTGGTGTCAATTTAACATTATAAATCATGGACGTATGAAACGAGCATGCAAATTTATACATTCAATACGATGATTATTTTAGTGTGTGAATTTTATACGATCGTTAAAAATTAATTATTATCATAATCATATGAAACTAAATAATATAATAACTACCATTATTTTCTCAGCCATTATCTTAACATTAGCATCTTGTGATGATTGGCTGACTCAGAAAGATTTAACTGGTATGAGTCCCAGTGACGCATACTCTAACGATCAAGGAATTACCAGTATTGTTGCGAATTTGTACTCCAGACTTCGGTATGAACAAGACTTCGCTTTGGATAATGAGTCTTATGATTTAACCCGATGGGATGAGGCAGTGAATAATAGTCAATACTGGGCTTTTGCATCCAATGTCGGAAAAGATTATAGGTCGTATTACGACTATGGCTTAATCAGAGATATTAATCTACATTTAGAAGAATTAGAAAAAAATGCTAAGTCTATTCCTGCTGATAAATTGAAATACTATAAAGCTGAAGCTCGATATTTACGTGCATTTGTGTACTTTACAATGGTGACGAGGATTGGAGGTGTTCCGTTGATTACTGAAACAATGGGCTATGTAGATGATCCTCTTTTGCTGGCAAAAAAACGTAATAAAGAATCTGAAGTATATGATTTTATTGTTAACGAGATAGATGATATAAAGAATGATTTGACCGTATATTCAAGTACGATTACACAAACAAGAGCATCAAAAGGCAGTGCATTAGCCCTAAAATCCAGAGCTATGCTTTATGCAGGATCTTTGGCTTTTAATTATGATAAGAGTGCTGCTAAAGGTTTAAATCTTCCAAGTGGAGCTACAGGAATTGAAAAAAGTAAGGCAAATGCATATCTTGAAAAATGTTTAGAAGCATGTCAAGAATTAGATGATATGCAACACTATGCTTTATACCAAAAAGATGCGGATTTATCGCTTAATTATAGTAAGTTATTTCTAAATAAAACAGATAACCGCGAGATTATTTTCTGTAAGGCTTATGATGGCGTTAACATGTTCAATTACTTTACACAAAGGGCGATAGCACGTTCTCAAACCGGGGTTGCTAAAAGTGGTGCACAAATTAACCCTACTTTAAACCTGGTTAATTCATATGAACTGTTAGCTACCCGTGAAATTAAGCCTATGCAGGCATATGCTGGTGGTGATGCCATTGAATTAATGACCGCTAAAACGTCAGATAAGAATTACATCATATATGACAAACCGGAAGATATTTTTGCCGGTCGAGATCCAAGGTTAGCAGGTACTGTGCTTCATGCAGGGTCAACTTTTAAGAACAAACCCATCGATTTGCAAGCAGGTTTAGCAGTTCTCGAAGACGATGGAACTTATACTTTCAAGTCAGCTCAGTCTATTGAAGCAATAAGTACTGCTAATTATGAGGGTATTAAGATGACAGGCGAGGATGGACCTTTTCGTGCAGGATCTAGCTTCTGGTATATATCTCACTCTGGATTTTTATTGAGAAAATACGTAGATACTTCAACTGGAAGTGAAACAAAAGGGAATAGCAGTGTACCTTATATTGTTTTTCGCTATGCCGAAGTGTTATTAAATGCTGCTGAAGCTGCGCTACTCTTAGACATGAATGGTGTTGGCTCTTATAATGGGAAAGACACAAAAACCCTCTCGCTTGATTATATCAATAAAGTAAGAAAACGTGCAGGAGGCGATATGTTTAAATTAAATGCTTCTGAGTTAACATTTGACAGGATAATCAACGAAAGAAAGGTAGAGTTATCGTTTGAGGACCATAGATATTATGACTTAAAAAGATGGAGAATTGCGGATGAGATTTGGGAACCTAATCGTGACAGTGAAACAGCTGTTTTGTACGGCTTATGGCCCTATAAAATATATGCTCCGGGAAAACCTGTGGATGGAAAATGGCTTTACAGAAAAGTCAAATTAGAGCATAGAGGTTCCGCTACGGATATGGGTATGCCTATCAGCTTTGATAGAACCATGTATTATTCAACTTATCCTATGAATGCAGGAAATCTTTTGGTGGAAATGAATCCAAATCATTAAGGCAGTAGTTATTAACTTTAAAAAATAAATCAAATGAAACAAATAAATTATATAGTTTTTATTGTATCGGTAATGTTCTTGATATCGTGTGAGTACGATAACTACGATGGACCTTCTGTAAAATTTACCGGTAGTTTGATAACAGCTTCAGGAGACCCGTTTTTTTATGATGGTAATCCTGGACGCGGATTGATTAAAGTTATCCAGAAAGGTTTTGGAAAAACCGATGGAGGTACTAATGTTAGAGTTGACGAAAGAGGAAACTATGCTCAACTACTTTTCCCGGGAGAGTACTGGCTTACACTCGAAAATAATCCGTATCCGTTTGAGGTAGAAAATATTAATTCTTTAGGTGCAGGTTTGGGGTATGATTCCATCAAGATAGATTTAAAATCTGACTTGAAGATGGATTTCAAAGTAACACCTTACTATTTGTTGACAGATTTTACAGCAAAAGTTGAAAATAATAACATTGTTTTAAATTGTAATGTAACAAAAAATCCGGATGCACCTGCTACTGCGCCTAAGGTAACGTTTGGAAGAGGGTACGTAAGTACGACTTCTATTGTTAACGGTGGCACTTTGTTGACAAGGACGAAAAGGGCAGTAATTACTGATTCCGGAAGTTTTGAAGTTGTAATTCCAATTTTTGGAGTAAATTCATTTCGTGAAATTTACACCAATAATTTTAAAGAGAGCGCTTACTGTAGGGTGTCAGTTGAATTAGAAGGAATTCCTTCGTATTATTTATTTTCAAATATAACAAAAATCGAAAATGTTCCATTAACTCCCTGATTATGACCTTTTTATAAAAGATGAAACGAATATATTCATTTTTTATTCAGATTGTTAAGATTTTGATTTTAAGTATTACGTTGGTTTTATTTTTTCTGGGGGCTGTCTCAAAAGTAAATATTGAAGCCAAAAACCGTAAGGTGTCTTAGAAGTGTCTAAATGCAAGACACTGAGATTGAGGGCGAAGGAGCATACTGAAGTATGTGACTGAGCCCGAATATCGAAAGTAACGCAGCAGTTGGGCACTTATGAGACACCGACTTGTCATTGTTATCTTTTTTTAATTCAAAAAATATACAAATGAGTTTTTTATCACATAAATTGTTGAGGAAATGTTTGATAGTTTTATTGCTGCTTATATCGCTCGGTTGTTGGACGGCAAATAATTATCAGATAATTTCTGGTGATGCAGTTTTGTCTCTGAGTGGACCTTTTTCCAAAAAACTCAACTTGACTTTAAGTATTAATGATATAGACTACAAAACAATCAATCATCCTTACCCGATTACACTTGAAGTGAATGAAGAAACTCTCTCTGGATTTTATGCTGAAATCATTAAAGAAGAGAATAGCCTTATTTGTACAGGAAACCTTATTAGTAAACAAGGTAGTGTCTTTGAAATAACTGATGTTTTCTCTGCTGATTTCAATGGATATTTTCAGTTGAAGAGAAAGGTGAAAGTGCTCAAAAAAAGCCAGTCCGATGAATTCTTCAATTCCTATTTTGGATGGATGATTAAAACCCCTTCTACAGTAGATGATTTTGAGTTTTTTGTACCCGGAATTTGGTATAAAGACAATCAGTATTTGACCAAAAGAGCATTAGCCAATGATTACAGCGATAATTATTTTTATTTCAGGGAGGATCGTCTGCCTCTTCCTACCATATCTTGTCGTGATAAAGCGAATGGAAATACTTTTCAAATGATGCATGTTGATGCAAAACCTGAAACTTTTTTTGGTGAAAACGGCCTTAGTAGAATTGTAGATGAACGCATGCAATTTGGTAGTTTGGGTTTTGCTCAAGTTAATGGCTTGTCGGTTCAATTTGTATATCCTGGGATTGAAGGAGAGAAGACTTATACGGGACGGTTAGACAACAAACAACAATATTTTTCCTATCGTAGTCATCCCGTTGAAGTTGGGATTAATCATTCTTACCAGCTTGTATTTGGTAAGATGAACGCAAATAGTTTTGCTGATTTGGTAGAAAATAGCTGGAAATATGTTTGGGAGAAATACAATCCTTCTATTCATAAAATGGATGTCAAAGATGCTTATCAGGCTAGTATTGAAGTGTTGGATGTTTATCTGAAAAACGTTAACGGAGCGCCTGGATGGCCTTTCTCAATATATTTACCCAATGGTGTTGCCAGGGCATACAATTATCAAATGGGCTTTATTGGAGCACAAATTTCCAATGCTGCTTTTCTACTTAGATATGGACTTGAAAATGATAATCAAAGACTTGTAGAACGTGCATCAGAAGTAATTAATTTTTGGATTCATGATAGTATGACTGATGTTGGGTTGCCAAAAACATGGACAGATGCTTATGTTGATAAAAAGAACACCTGGAGAACATATGAAACATATATGAGAAGTACTGCGGGGGGTATGGAAGGGATGATTACAGCTTGGAATGCCATGAAAAAACATGGATATGACAAGCCGGAGTGGTTAAATTATTGTAAAAAATATGCTACATGGTTGATAAACAATCAGAATGAGGATGGTAGTTTTTTTAATAGATATCAATGGGAGAATTCAAAACCTAATCATGATAGCAAATATACCACTACCAATATTATACGTTTTTTAATAGAATTGTATTGTGTAACTGGTGACAATTTATATTTGGAAACAGCACTCAAAGCAGGCGAATTTAGTTACGATTTTATTCATAATAACTATTTATACGTAGGTGGTGTGATTGACAATCCGAATGTAAAAGACCGTGAATCAGGACAATTAGCTATCTATGCATTTCTTTCACTATATGATGTTACAAAAGATGATAAATGGAAAGAAGCTGCTATTCAGGCAGCCAGATATACAGAAACTTTTATGTTCGCTTATGATGTACCCATGGCAGTGAATGATAGTCTTACTGATTTTTCGCGACATCGTGATATTACTGGTTTTACCTTGATTGCAACCGGTCATTCCGGCATAGATAACGGCTTGTCTTTTTCATCATTCCAGTATTACCGTTTATATCTGATGACAGGAGATAAACACTTTTTGCATGTTGCGAAGGTAATACAAAACAACACCTTGCAAATTATGGATTTAGATGGAAAGATGAGATATCGTTATCGCGGACTTTTAACAGAATGTTTTGGTCCTCAATCTAATCGTGGGCATAGTGTGCGTCAGCAGCTTCCATGGAATCAAGCAGCAGTGCTTGAACCCATGCATCGCTTTATGGATGCCTTCAATGAATGGGATATAGATGTCATTGAACAGTGGCCTCTGGAGAAAAGATTAAATTTGATGGAAACGTATTCTAATAATCAGGGATTAGCCTCTGAAAACAAATAAATTATATGCGTAGTAAATTCTTGATTATATGGTTTTTCCTAATAACGGGAGTGTTGATAGCTCAGCAACCGCGTATCCCTTATGTTGAAAATTATCTAGCAGAAACAGGAAAAGTATCCGATTCTCAACATTCAGTTCACTCTAGATTTTATTGTTTGCCCATGCAGCAATATAAATCTAACCAAAAATTAATACTGAATGCTCCCGTATTGGATATATTGGGAGTGAAAAATATCATTCCTTTTGGTTTTACCTTATCGCCTACTTCAGAAATCCAGTTGCAAAACAGAAATGTTAATTTGCAGGAAAGTACAATAATTTCACTGAAGCATAATGATTTATTTAATAGAATGAAATATATATTTTGTGATAGCACTCTGTATGGATTACATTTATATTGTGAAAAACTAGATTCTCATCAGACAGATAGCATTAATAAAGAACTGGAATATTATTTCAAAAAACATGATTTTTCAAATCAGGGGATAACCGTCTATTCCGATGAGGATTTTTTAGTCCGGTTTGATGAAAAACTAAATACATTAGAATTATTTTCTTTATTTCATTATCCTGTAGAAGAGTCAGTTTACCCCGGAGTTAAGCAGACGGTATATTATGGTCCACAGAATTTTTATTTTTCAGAAAATGAATATATTACTTTGGCTTTTTTCAATCAGGAATCAAAGGAAAATAATGTGCAATCTGCTTTTAAACTCTATCACACTGGGAAGAAATTGATGGATTTTCAATACATTAATTTTGTCTTGGATGATGATGTAGTATTACAATATGGTATAAGACAAGAGTTTGTTGATAGATTAGAAAATGGTCTATTGCGTGAAAAAGATACGCGAGTTTTTATTTTTAGAGAAGATTTAGAAAAAATATTGAGAGCAGATAAAATATGGGTAAGGATAAATGGTAAGAATACGTCTGTTTCTTATGAAATGCCGGCTTTTCAAAAGTATTCTGCTCATACAATTTACGAGTATTTCAGATGGCATGTTACCAACCCTATGGTTAAATACAGGGGTTTTTGATAGCATTATGCTTATAAGAAAATTAATATTTATCATATTTTTTGTTTTGAAAATTTAAAAGAACGTGAAAGCATCCCGTAAAAAATATCAACTTAATTATTTTTAAAAAAATTATGAAACAATTATTGATTATCATGTGTGTAGCAACTGTTTTATTTAGTTCTTCGTGCACACAATCTACTAACTCAAATAAAGACAAAAATTTTGAGTCTGATTCAATAACCGGAACATATGTAAATCCATTGTTGGATTATGGACCCGATCCATGGGCATATTACCATAAGGGAACTTATTATTATATGCATACCATGGTTGATAGTTTAGTGTTGTGGAAAACTGAAGATGTTACGGATATTCGAAATGCAGCTAAGAAAACAGTCTGGATCCCCACCGATCCAAGCAATGCAAAAAATCTTTGGGCACCTGAGATTACTCGTGTAAACAATAAATGGTATATACATTACGCAGCAGATGATGGTAATACAGATAATCATCAATTATATGTACTTGAAAATCCCAATGAAGATCCTTTTGTAGGTAATTTTATTATGAAAGGACGTATTAGCACTGATAAGGATAATAACTGGGCAATAGATGGATCATTGTTTGAACATCAAAATGAGCTTTATATGGTTTGGTCAGGATGGCAAACACGACGTGTTGATACAGAAACTCAATGCATATACATTGCTAAGATGAAAAATCCCTGGACGCTCGCTTCAGAAAGAGTCCTGATTTCACAACCGGAACTTGAGTGGGAAAGACATTGGAAGAATGAAAAAGGATGGAATCCTCCATATGTTATTTACGTAAATGAAGGTCCACAGCCATTGAAAAGTCCACAAGGAAAATATATTCACATTGCTTATTCAGCCAGTGGAGTTTGGACTCCATATTATGCTTTAGGATTATTGTCTGCAAGAACAGATGCAAACTTATTAGATCCTGCTTCGTGGAGTAAGTCTGCCGAGCCGGTGTTTAGACAATCACCTGAGAATGGAGTTTTCGGAACAGGTCATAATAGTTTTTTTAAATCACCTGATGGAACTGAAGATTATATTCTGTATCATGCTCGCGACACACAAGTTGACCCTCCGGGAAAGGGAGACACACGCTCTCCTAGAGCTCAAAAGATAGAGTGGAAAGATAATGATTATCCTGTGTTCGGAGTTCCTCAACCCACATCAACACGTTTAAAAAAACCTTCAGGGACAAAATAAAAAGAAATTCATGTTCCTTATTTAATTCGGTTTTATTGCGGTTTCGTGCCATACTAAAAAAACAGTAAAATCAGGGAACACACCAAAAATAAGCTCTAATTTCCCTACTGAAGTGATTTCAAATCAGTGTACTTAACTGTAAAAGAAGTGACAAAAAAATGGACATAGCCTATTAAAAACCGGGAACTTGTAATGAATCAATTTATAACTATATTTGTAAAAAGGGAATACA
Source organism: Bacteroidetes bacterium ADurb.Bin174 (assembly GCA_002070265.1). Lineage (GTDB taxonomy): Bacteria > Bacteroidota > Bacteroidia > Bacteroidales > Paludibacteraceae > Paludibacter. The sequence continues at coordinate 61,902 of MWCX01000027.1, forward strand.
TATAAAAACTGAATTCTTCATTTTATACTTACATACTTATTAAAATAATGTCAAAAAAGCAGGTGTAACTTTATTGATTTGTGTGTCTTTTTAATGTATGAACTGACTCGGAAATTTATCGAAAGGATTATCTTGTATGGTGATTGTTAAAAAAATCGTATTATTTACGCTCTTATTTTTTAGTGTTTCTGTTGGTGCTTTTCAGCAGCAAGATTATTATTTTCGCCATTTAACCACAGAAGATGGACTTTCCCAAAATACCGTTTTATCTATTTTGCAAGATGATAAAGGCTTTATGTGGTTTGGAACAAAAGATGGACTCAATCGGTATGATGGTAAGTCAGTCAAAGTTTTTAAATATGAAAAAGACAATGATTATTGCTTAGGAAACAATACAATATGGTCATTGCTGCAGCTACCTGACGGAAAGATATGGATAGGAACTGATAAGGGAATATACGTTTATGATCCGATTTATGAGCATTTTACGCCCTTTCTTAGTAAAACTAAGAAGAATGAAAGCATCACCAACGAAGTATTGGATATGCAATTGGATAAATTTGGAAATATTTGGATATCATCTCAAAATCTTTTTCGATATTCTTTAAACACAAATGAATTAGAAACATTTTTATACACTGAAAGAGAGTTTTCGGATGAATCTTCTTTTTTAGCACAAACCTGGTCTGTTAACATTGATTATGATGACCAGGTTTGGATTAATATTATGCATGGGGGAATTAAGCGTTTTAACCCCTACAAAAATGAACTGATTAACTACTATTACGACTCTCATGGCAATGATTTATTATCAAGTCAGATTTCAAGATCAATAGATGTCAGTAAAAATTTTTTATTAATTGGTTCATTTAATGACGGATTACGTTTATTAGACAAAACAAATGGGGAAATAACCAGCTTCCGATTAAATAGTAATATATCTCAGAATTTGTTTGTACGAACACTTGGTGTCTTCTCTGATGAAAACTATTGGATTGGAACAGAGTCAGGTCTCTATATCTATGATCCAGTGCAAAAAGAGATGATGGTACATCTAACCCATAATATCAACGATCCCTGTTCGTTGTCGGATAATGCAATTTACTCAATGTATGAAGACAGAGAGGGGGGTGTTTGGATAGGTACTTATTTCGGAGGTGTAAATTATTATCCGTTACCTTATAATTACTTTAAAAGATACTATCCCGTGGCTAACAAAAACTCTATATCAGGAGAACGTGTCAGCGGAATTTGTGAAGATGCAGACGGAAATATTTGGATAGGAACCGAAGATGCGGGATTGAATAAATTGGATGTGGAATCAAATTTATTTGAATCCTTTCTTCCTAATCACCCGCCCAGTGGTTTAAGTTATCATAATGTACATGATGTAGTTTTGGATGATGAGTTGTTGTGGATTGCAACTTTCAGTCAAGGCATAAATGTATATAATACTAAAACTAAAAAATGGAAGTATTACGTCAAGGGGAATCAGGAGGGAATGCTTAAAAATAATGATATTTTTGCCATTTTTAAAGACAGCTCGTCTAATATATGGATTGGTACTTCAAACGGGACATACATATTCGACAGAAAAACAGATAAATTTATTCCGCAGGAGTATATGGGACAACATTTTGTCTCTGATATCATTGAGGATTCTTATGGAAATATTTGGTTTTCAACTTATGACCAAGGAGCATTTTGTTATAACCTACGTACCCAAGAATGTGTGCATTACAATTATGATTCTGATGTTTCCGGATCCATCTGTCATTATAAATTGACATGTATGTTTATTGACAGTCAGAAAAGAATTTGGTTTGCATCCGAGTCGAGAGGAATATGCAGATTTGATTACTCTACACAAAATTTTATTACTTATGAGCTTAAAGACGGTTTAGGATTATCTAATATCACTGTTTATAAAATTTTAGAAGATGATAATAAAAATCTTTGGTTATCATCTAATCTCGGTATTGTTAAATTTAATCCTCAAAATACAAATATTCAATTTTTTACTCAAGACAATGGAGTTTTCGGCAAACAATTCAATTATAAATCGGGGCATAAAGATAAATCCGGAAGGATGTACTTTGGAAGCGTAAGAGGTTTAGTGTCATTCCATCCATCTAATTTGCAGATAAATGAAAATGTTCCTGCTGTCAGTATAACAGAATTTAGTCTGTTGAGTGGTCAGACTATTACTAGGACCAACAATGATCATCTAACTTTAAAATATAACCAATCTGCATTTAAAATATCTTTTGCTGCATTAAGCTATGTGGCACCTGAAATGAACAGATATGCATGCATGATGGAGGGGCTTGAAACTGACTGGAATTATTTGGGACATTCTAATGAAATTACATATTCAAATTTACGTCCCGGGAAATATACTTTTAAAGTAAAGGCATCAAATAATGATGGATTCTGGAACGATGAGGGGGAGTCACTTATTATACAGGTTTCGCCTCCCTTCTGGAGAACAAATGTTGCATGGGTACTTTATACAATTCTGGTATTTTTTTCCATATTTAAGTTTATCAGTTATTATAAAAATAAAAGTATTAAAGAGAGTAAAAGAAACCAGATAATTTTCGAAAAAGAGAAAGAAAAAGAAATATATAACAGTAAAATTCAGTTTTTCACCCAAATAGCTCATGAGGTACGTACACCACTAACACTAATTAATGGACCATTAGAATATATTTTAAATAATGATGTAAAAAAAGACGAGTTGCATAATAACTTGCGCATTATGAAAAATAATACTGACCGTCTTCTTTCGTTGATCAATCAACTGCTTGACTTTAGAAAATTTGAGTCTGGAAGAATTGATTTAACATACACACATCAAAATCTAAATGAAATTATTGAAGAAATTTATACTCGATTCAAACAGTTGATAAAACAAAAATCACTCAATTTTGTTTTATCTCTTCCATCTCAACCTGTTTTCGCCGACGTTGATAAAGAAGCTTTTATCAAAATTGTAAGTAACTTATTTTCGAATGCTATTAAGTTTGGCAATAAGAAAGTTGAAGTGGAACTTTCTGAAGGAGATGAATATGCCAAGCTTACAATTAACAATGACGGTAAAAAAATACCTAAAATACATAAGGATGATATTTTTTGTGCTTTTTTTCAAATCGGTACAAATAAGGAAATTGTCAATTCGGGTTCCGGTATAGGTCTTTCAATCGTAAAGTCATTTGTTGAGTTGCATGGTGGAAATGTTTATCTTGATGTACAAAAGCATGAGATGAACTCATTTGTTGTCAAACTTCCCAAAAAACAAAGTCGTGTATTTGAAATGCATGATGATTTAACATACGTTTCAATGGTTGAAACTTACACAAAAGAAATCAGTCATGAGAAGAAACAAAAATCAACATCAATATTGTTGGTTGAGGACGATGAAGAGTTACTTGTTTTTCTTAAAGATAGATTACAATCTAATTATCGCATACTTACTGCTAAAAATGGTGTAGAAGCTTTGATGATTCTGAATAAAGAGATTGTTCATCTTGTGGTAAGTGATATCATGATGCCTGTGATGGACGGAATAGAATTATGCAGAAAAATTAAGAATGAAAGCAAATATGCTCACTTGCCAATAATTTTGTTAACGGCAAAAGCCGATATTCAAAGTAAAATTATTGGTTTTGAGTCATTTGCTGATGCTTATGTTGAAAAACCATTTTCTCTTGAATATCTTAAACTTCAAATCTCAAACTTGATTGAAAATCGGAATAAAATTCGCGAAACTTTTATTAATTCACCTTTGGTTCTTCATGCTTCTACAACCGAACTGAATAAATCAAATGAACAATTTCTGAAGAAATTAACAGAAGAAATCAATAATAATTTATCGAACGAACATTTTAATGTGGATCATTTGGCTAAGTCAGTTAATATGAGCAGATCCAGTTTGCTGAGAAAGGTAAAAGAGCTATTTGATTCCACGCCAAGCGATCTCATTAGATCAGTTCGTCTTAAACGTGCTGCAGAAATTTTTACAGCTGGAAATTGCAAAATTAATGAGGTGTGTTACCACGTTGGATTTACATCTCCTTCATATTTTGCCAAGGCATTTCAAAAAGAATTCGGCATTCTGCCTAAAGATTTTGTGAAAGAAATTTCTATATCCAATTCTTTAGAAGTGTAAATATTAAAAAGGATATTGATTTTTCTTTTAACACATTTTTCTATTTTAATTTAGTAATGCCTCTTTCTTCCTTCAAAAGTTCATTTAGTATTTTTCAACTCTTTTATTTTCAGGTTCAAACAAACAAATAAAAATTTTACACTTACTTTGCCTATACCAATGCAACTTTCCTCAATATTGCCTCCATCTCTTGCTGCACTTTTTGTGCTTCTGCTTGTGCAGCTTTTGCGAAGTCTTTTTCTGAAGATGCATATATGATTTGGCGGGAAGAGTTGACCAATAAGCCACAGGTATCGTTCATGCCATATTTGGCTACTTCTTGCAAACTTCCTCCTTGTGCTCCCACACCGGGAACCAATAAGAAATGGTCGGGAACGAGCTTGCGGACTTCCAACAACATATCAGCACGGGTGGCACCTACGACATACATCAAATTGTCTGTGCTACCCCATTGCTGAGAGATTTTAAGCACCTTTTCAAATAATTTTGCGCCGGTTTCAGCGTCTTCTGTAAACTGAAAATCAAAGGCTCCTTTATTGGAAGTCAGCGCCAACAAAATCACCCATTTATTTTTATAAGATAAAAAAGGTGTCACCGAATCTTCACCCATGTACGGAGCCACGGTCACCGCATCAAAGTCCATCGTACTGAAAAAAGTACGTGCATACATGGAAGAGGTATTGCCTATGTCACCACGTTTGGCATCAGCAATGATGAACTGATCCGGATGTTTCTCACGTATATAATTCACGGTTTTTTCCAATGCTTGCCAGCCCTCCAAACCCAAACTTTCATAAAAAGCCAAATTGGGTTTATAGGCTACGCAGTAATCAGCAGTAGCATCAATGATGGCTTGATTGAAACTGAAAACAGCATTACTATCATTTGCTTTCAGAAACTCCGGAATTTTTTGAATATCCGTATCCAATCCCACACAAAGAAAGGATTTTTTAATCTTGATTTGTTCGAAAAGTTGTTGTTTATTCATACAATTTACCTTTTGCGTATGGATATTTACAATTCGCTTGCTTTTAATCTTTCTGCATTCTCGGCTACAATCAACTGATCAATAACGGCTTGTATCTCACCACCCATGAAAGCTGCAAGATTATACATGGTGTAGTTGATGCGATGATCGGTAACGCGTCCCTGGGGGAAATTATAAGTTCGGATTTTTGCAGAACGATCGCCGGTAGAAACCATGGTTTTACGTTTTGAACCAACCTCATCCAAGTACTTCTGATATTCAATGGCATAAATACGAGAACGTAACTCACTCATTGCCTTGGCTTTGTTTTTATGCTGAGATTTCTCGTCCTGACATTGGACAATAATACCGGTGGGGATATGTGTCAGCCGGATAGCTGAATACGTAGTGTTTACCGACTGTCCGCCGGGACCGGAAGAACAATAGGTATCCACCCGTATATCCGATTCTTTTAATTCGATATCAAATTCTTCTGCTTCCGGCAAAACAGCAACCGTAGCAGCCGAAGTGTGCACACGGCCCTGTGTTTCCGTTTGGGGCACTCGCTGCACACGATGCACACCCGATTCATATTTTAATGTGCCATAGACTTTCTGTCCCGATACCGTAAATATAATTTCTTTATAACCTCCTATGGTGCCTTCGGAAATATGAGTCACCTCCACTTTCCAACCTTTAATTTCACAATAACGATGATACATCTTGAATAAATCACCTGCAAAAATAGCAGCTTCGTCACCACCCGTTCCTCCTCTGATCTCGACAATGGCGTTTTTATCATCTTCGGGATCAGCAGGAATAAGCAATAGCTTGATACTTTCCTCCATTCCGGTAATCTTAGGCTCCAATTCATCCATCTCGATTTTTGCCATTTCCTTCAACTCAGGATCTACCTCGTTTTCCAACAAGTCTTTTGCTTCAGCAAGATGCGACAGTGCAAGTTTGTATTCTTCATAGACGGACATGATCTGTCCCAAGTCATGAAATTCTTTATTCAACTTCACATAGCGCTTTTGATCTTCTATTGCCGATGGATCGGCGATCAGAACCGAAAGTTCATCGTATTTTTGTTTTAATGTCTCGAGTTTCTCTAATAACGTACTTGTTGCAACTGCCATATATGATTGTTAAATGCTTCAATGAGGGTAAATAAAAATATTTTGCAAAATTGCTCGCAAAATCACTCCTTCAAATACTTTTCTTGCAATTTCAAAGCATATTCAATACACCTTGGATTATCTTTGTCTGCCAAGACAGGATTTAACCGAGGTATTTTTAAAAGCATGCCGGGTACTATCTCAGCCGGTGATTCAAGTATTTCTCTGTTGGCCTCATAAATATATACCCAGAACTCTTTCACTCCATAATGACGTTCTGCTATTCTGGTCAACCTGCTGCCCGGTATCACTTCCTCCGTAGTAATAAAATCACGATAACTACGAGTTTGATTGAACAGTTGTTCTAAATCATCAACTTGTGATTGACCGATATCATCGCTTTTATCTTCCGTGACTGACTCAGATTCGATGGGTCCAAAATCAGATTGCGATGCATCAAAATCTTGATTTTCAGAAGGTGCAGTTGGTTGTTCAAAATCAGGAGCAAGCGCTTTCTGAATTCGATAAGATTCAATGTACTTAGAAATAGTTGTGAAAATTTTATGATCAATAGCCAGATAAACCAATAAGCCACCGGCTAACACAGCAATAAATAAAAAATCCAATCTTCTGCTTTTGGAAGCGGGAATATTTTTAGCCTTTTCTTCAAATTTACCATAAACCGAACTCTTCTTTTCAAAAGTACTCCTGCTATCGGATGATTTACGTTCGCTAACCATACTTTCTGCTCGCACCGTTTGCTTTTTTCGATCTTCCGGTTTCGACTTTTTCTCTTCCGGTTTTTTATCAACAGGCTTATCGACAATTTTTTCGGTTGCATCCAACTTATCTATACCTTGTTCAACAACTTCTTGTTTGTCGGCCTCTGATTTCTCGGTGCCTTGCTTATCGGAATCCTGTTGCATTTCATCCGTATGATTCAAGGCATTGATTTCAGAAAGTATGTCTTTAATTTCCGTTACTTGTTCATCAAAGTGTTTCAAGGGGATTTCACCTGAATCATCCGCCTCTTTTTTTACCTTTTGCCCCTCCTCTACTTCATCAATTACTACCGCTTCAAGATGAGCATAAGGCTCATTGGCCAAATCTCTTAATTCTGCATCCGGAGTAAATGCAACCTTATGATATCCGTCTATGATAATATCTTCTCCTGTGTTGACATCCACACTTTTACGCGGAGCGTTCCACTGCAGTTTAAAAGTACCTAATCCTTTGATTTTTACGGAGTCCCCTGACAAAAGGGCTTCCTCCATAACAGTCAGCAATGCTTTGATAAAATCGCCGGCATCTTTTTTACTTACATCTGATTGCCGGGCTAATAAATCTATCCAATCAGATGTATTGATCTTAAGTTTACTCATGGCTCGGTATTCCTTTTAGTTTAACTTTCAACACTCCACTCTGACGAAAATTAACCGTCTGTTTGGGTGGTATCAGTGTCCTAACTTGTGTAGCAGGGTGTACAGATAATCTTTCTTCTCTTCGTTTCAACTCGAAAGAACCAAACCCCTGTAAATTAATCACTTTGTCTTCAAGTAGCTGTGAAGTCAATACATCAACAGCAGCTTGCAACAAATTTTCAGTATCTTCTTGCGACCGATTTATCTTATCGGCAATCGCATCAATTAGTTCTTTGTGTTTCATCACTATATTGGTTTAAATAATCATATATTTATTTCATGGGCTTTACAACAGAAGCATACAAGTCAAAATCATCGGCATCATCAATAAGCACCCGACTAAACTCTCCAACAACAACTCCCTTTGTATGTGCGGGGAGCAACACTTCCGGATCAACTTCCGGTGAATCAAATTCGGTTCTCCCTATAAAATAATCTTGCTCCTTTCTGTCAATCATCACTTTCATTTCAGAACCGATTTTTTGTTGGTTAATAATGGCTGAAATATGCTGTTGCACCAACATCAACTCATCCATTCTTTGCTGTTTAACCTCAGTCGGAACATCATCGCGATAATGTTTGTATGCATGCGTTCCCTCTTCATGCGAATACATAAAAGCCCCCATGCGCTCAAAGCGGGCAAAACGTAAAAAATCAAGCAATTCGTCAAAATCAGCAGCAGTCTCTCTCGGATGACCAACCATCATGGTCGTTCTGATATGTATTCCCGGCACTTCTTCGCGGATGCGTTCAATCAATTCGTAAGTCTGCGCTTTTGATAAATTGCGTTTCATCTGTTTCAACATATTATCACTGATATGCTGAAGGGCAATATCTAAATACTTGCAAACATTCTCTCTTTCTCTCATCACCCTGAGCACATCATACGGGAAATGAGCAGGATAAGCATAATGCAAACGCAACCATTCAACTCCCGGTATATCTGACAAACGCTCTATCAGTTCCGGTAACTTCTGCGTTTTGTACCTGTCAATACCATAGTAGGATAAATCCTGGGCTATCAATTGAAATTCTTTAACTCCTTTCTTTACCAGCAACTTCACTTCCGTTTCCAAGTCCTCTATGGATTTAGACCTGTGTTTTCCGGTAATAATGGGAATAACACAGAAAGAACAGGTACGATTGCATCCTTCCGATATTTTCAGATAGGCATAATGTGCAGGAGTAGTCAAAGAGCGCTCAAAACGTAAATCTGCACGATATTCACTGCCCAAATCCGTGAGTATCTCGTTGTAATTAAATTTCCCGTAATACTTATCAACCTCAGGAATCTCCGCTTGAAGCTCTGCCATATACCTCTCTGAAAGACATCCCATGACGTATAAACTCTTGATACGCTGTTGTTGTTTGTACTGTGCCAACTGCAATATGGTATTGATGCTTTCTTCCTTGGCATCTCCAATAAATCCGCAAGTATTGACAATGGCTATTTCACCGGTCGGATATTCGGCATCGTGTACCACTTCATAACCCAAGGCATCAAACTGTCGCATCAATTGTTCAGAGTCAACAAGATTTTTCGAGCAACCCATGGTGATGATATCGACTCTTTTTTTCTTCATCTATCAAACAAAGAACTCACAAAAGCATTTCTGTCAAATACTTGCAAATGTTCCAAACCCTCACCGACCCCAATGTATTTTACAGGTATCTTAAACTGATCGGAAATGCCCAAAACCACACCACCTTTTGCCGTTCCGTCAAGCTTGGTGATTGCCAGGGCATTGACTTCCGTGGCTTTTGTAAACTGCTTTGCCTGCTCAAAAGCATTCTGTCCGGTTGAGCCGTCAAGTATCAACAAAACTTCGTGCGGCGCTCCGGGCACCACTTTTTGCATGACATTACGAATCTTGGTCAACTCATTCATCAGGTTGATTTTATTATGCAATCGCCCCGCAGTATCAATGATGACCACATCTGCTTGGTTTGCTTTGGCAGAAGCTACGGCATCATAAGCTACCGATGCCGGATCGGCTCCCATTTTCTGCTTGATCACAGGCACATCTACCCTTTCTCCCCAAATTACCAACTGATCGACTGCTGCTGCCCTGAAAGTATCTGCAGCTCCAAGGAAAACTTTTTTTCCCGCATTTTTATAATGATATGCTAATTTTCCGATGGTAGTTGTCTTCCCTACCCCATTTACCCCTACAACCATGATAACATAGGGTTTCTCGTCGGGTAAAGAGTAAAAATCCGCTGCCGGTCCCGTATTATTCTCCGCCAGCAATGCGGCAATTTCTTCCTTTAGGATGACATTCAATTCATCTATATTGACGTATTTATCTTTTGCTACCCGTTGCTCGATGCGTTCAATGATACGCAAAGTAGTCTCCACACCCACATCTGAAGTGATAAGAACCTCCTCTAAGTTATCAAGCACTTCATCATCTACTTTTGACTTACCCATCACAGCTCTGGAGAGCTTGGAAAACACGCTTTCTCTCGTTTTGGACAAGCCCTGATCCAGCGTATCTTTTTTATCTTTACTAAAAAAATTAAATAAAGCCATTGACTTATTTACGATTTGACTATTTACAATTTACAATTTGATGGCAGGAAACCAACCATTCAAGAGTCACAAAATTAAACATTTTTTTCGTATATAAACAAAAAACCCTCCCATCGCTATAGAATGAGAGGATTTCGCTGTATGATGATTGATAAGCCTACTGATTATTTTGCAAAAAATTCTTGCACTTTATCACTGGGCACCATTTCTTCTTTAAACACATACGCTCCGGTCTTTGGAGACTTAACCATTTTAATCACTTTGGCGAATGAACGCCCTCCTGCAGTTCTTAAGGTTGCAACTGATTTCTTTGCCATGATTCAAACTTATTTAATTTCTTTATGTACCGTAACTTTCTTCAATATCGGATTGTATTTTTTCAATTCCAAACGACCCGGTGTATTCTTTTTATTTTTCGTCGTAATATAACGAGATGTACCGGGCATGCCACTTTCTTTGTGTTCAGTGCACTCCAAAATTACCTGTCCTCTTGCTTCTTTATGTTTCTTAGCCATATGAAAATCCTCTCTTTATTTATGAGAATAAATAACCTTTTTCCGCAGCTTTTTTGATGGCTGCATCTAATCCTATTTTATTGATGGTACGTAAACCGGCAGCAGATACTTTCAAACTGATCCACATATCCTGTTCAACCCAATAAAACTTTTTTGTAAATAAATTCACATCAAAAGTTCTTTTTGTACGACGTTTTGAGTGTGATACATTATTACCCACCATCGCTTTTTTACCGGTAATCTGACAAATCTTAGACATTGCTGTATCTTTTTGTTAAAAAAATGCTTTCAAAAATAGTGTGCAAAAGTACGCTATTTTTTTCAAACCGACAAGTTTTTTTACTATTTATTTGTTGATTTAGATTTCTCGCCAAATGAAACCCACACATTTTCAAAGCTCAACCGATTATTTTTATTGTTCCTTACGTTCCGTTCGCTTGTTGTTTGTTTTATTTTTTGAAGCATTGGGAAATTATTAAACCAATTTTTCTAACCTGGCTTTGCAAATTCTTTGTCAAGGTTTGGCTTAGTGCGACTTTGATAATGTGCTTTTGCAAATAGCATTGGCGTTATTATGGCTTCATTGTGGCGTTATTGGCGTTATCTTTTCCTATCAAAGAACCAATTATAAACCATTAATGAACCAATTGAACCAATTATGAACCATTTAAAAAGTAACTTGTTCCTGCCCCAACATCTCCTTTTCGTTCAAAAAGTTTATATTGTTCAATAAGCTCTGTCAAATCCCTATATGCAGTTATTTTAGAAACACCATTTAACTCTTGATATTCCTTATTTGTAATTTTACCTTTCTCTTTCACATACTCAACCGCTTTCAGTTGTCGATCGTTTAAACCAAGTTTGGTAAGTTGTTCTTTTGTCAAGTTGTTTTTAAACATTGTTACCAACAAACCTCCGTCCTGTTCAATTATTTCAGGCTCAGGAAGTCCTGCCTGTTTGCAGGTTTCAATAATTTTGATTGTACCACGTCCCCATGCGTCAATCAAACCGCCTTTAAAACAAACATCAGCAATCAAAACATTTCTTGGTCGTGATGAATGTGGTCGTTTTAATGATTCAACAGTTAACGGACTTTCTAAACCGCCATCATTCCAAAAGGAAATTTTATCATCGTAAACGCGAATTTGCGTATGAGCACCCATATAATTGCGATGTACCAAAGCATTTAAAATGGCTTCACGCATTGCTTCTCTCGGATATTCCGGCGTTTCAATACGGTGCATACCCTCAAACGAAATGTTTTTGATAATGAATTTGTGATTGATTTGATCTAAAACCGTTTGATACAAATTTATAATATTTCCTTCTTCACTTTCCTGAAAAATCAAATCCAACTCATCTCTAAAACGACCAATTCTAACATAAATACTCGGATAGAATTTACCCGGGTCTTTGCCGAACAAAACCAAACCTGCACGTTTTATTTGTCCGTTTTCCGTTAAACGCAGTTTGTCAAAAAGCTGTTCGGTTGTTAATCCGTCCACTTCGGGTAAACGCCCCTTTTCTTTTGCCATTACTAAGAATTTAGCAACTGCTGTTTCGTCAATATCATCTAATGTAGCACGAGGTTCAACAACATCGTCCCAAGTTTTGCCCGATTTTTTCAATAAAAATTCATTGAGCGAAGTTCCTGTTAATTCCTGTTTGGTGCTTCCGATACGGTAGTAATATCTTCCGCGTAATGAAATGGGAACAGAATAAGGAAGTGTAACAATTTCAATATAATGCATTTCGTTTTCTTCGTGCAGATTTACCTCAACTGTAATCCCCATAGTATTGCGGATTTTGTTTGGAATGTCGTCCATTAACCTTTTGTAATCCTCAATGTCTACAACATTTCCGTTATCGTCTTTGCCAATGAAAATAGTACCACCTTGTGCGTTTGCAAAACCGCAAATCCATTTCAGGTAGTCATCGTGCCAAGCACTTTTATATTCTATGTTTTGCTGTTCGGGCATAGTTATTATGATTTAATTTCTTTTTAGCCATTCTTATTCAGACTCTTTGTTAATAAATCCCTTGCATCTACTTTCAATAGTTCAGCTATTTTATATAAATCTTCTACACTCGGCTGTCTTCGTGTGTCAGCACAAACCAAATATGCCGTTTGTGCGGTTGATTAAAATTGGTTTTAAAAATGTGAGGAGAAAAAATAAAAAACATTCTTGTCGCTCAGTCATTTTAGTTATTCCGTTGGTTTTAGCACGGTGGCCTTACACTTGCACCTAACGCAATAGTTTCAACAGCATCAACAAAGCTGTCTGTGTGGCACGCTCAATATTTAACTTCCTATCGTAGGAAAAATGAAATTTTTTAGTTACACAAGTATCTTTTGTAACTACGGATATCCAGGTTGTACCAACAGGTTTATCAATCGAACCTCCATCAGGTCCGGCTATTCCGGAAGTCGCGATGGCATAATCGGTATTCATAGAACGCAGTACGCCCTTGGCCATTTCCTCTACCACTTCCTGACTGACAGCTCCATGTTTTCGAATAATCTCTCCATCAACTTGCAATAGCTTGACTTTCACATCATTGCTGTAGGCTACGACAGTACCTTTGTAATAAGCAGAACTTCCCGGGACTGATGTAATAAGATGTGCAATATGACCTCCGGTACAACTTTCTGCAGTAGCAACAGTTTTATTCTTCAAAATCAAATATTGAGCAATAAGTTGCTCAATGGGTATATCTTCTTTCGCAATAATAGCTTTACCCAAAATCTCCTCCAACAGGTCAACCTGATGATTGATGGCTTTCTCCAACAAACTTTTATCCGTTCCGACAACACTCAATCTTAACCTCACTATGTTATATTGCGGAAGATAAGCCAATCGGATCCGGTCAGGCAACATTTTTTCCCAATCGGCAATTTTAAGGGCAAGAGCCGACTCAGGGTATCCGGTAACTAAGATGGATTTATGGATGACGGTTTGCGACTGAAAACGTTTTTGCAACTTAGGAATAATCTCTTCCGTCATCGCCCTTTTCATCTCATACGGAACTCCGGGCATAGAAACAACAACCTTGTCATTTTCATCAAACCAGGTAATGGGAGCCGTACCCAAGGGATTTTGAATGATGGTCGCTTTATCGGGTACCATCGCCTGTGACCTGGTCAACTCATTCATTGCCCGCCGGCGGTGATGAAGTAAGTTTTCAATATTAGCGAATACTGCTTCATCAAAAACCAAGTTAGCTTGAAAATATTTACTAAGAGTAAGTTTGGTAATGTCGTCATTGGTAGGACCGATGCCTCCGGTAAATAATACGACATCGGCACGGGTTAAAGCTTGTTGCAACGACTCAGTAATCTGTTTTTCATCATCATGTACCGAAGTGATTTGCACGACTTCAAATCCGACCTTATTCAATTCGGCAGACATCCAGGCTGCATTGGTATCAACTATCTGCCCAATGAGTATTTCGTCGCCTATGGTAATTATTTCTACCTGCATAAGCTATGGTGTTTTTTTAAGCTCTTGAGCGGCAATAACCAATTGATCATACCAAGCCTGGCCAAATTTCCGAATTAAGGGTTCTTTCAGAAACTGATACACCGGAACTTTTTCTTTATTCCCCGATTCAACAGCACAATTACAAATACTCCAACGGTGGTAGTTTACTGCTATAAAATCTTTAAATTGCTTTACCCGAGCGGGATAGAGGTGACATGAAATAGGTTTGTTAATGCTGATGCGTCCTTCCCGAAATGCTTTTTCGATGGAGCATAACCATACACCCTTCTGATCCTGGTAAGCAAGTACACACTCACGTCCATTGACAATGGAAGTAACAGCCTCTCCGTCTGTATCAATGTAAGAAATCCCCTGTGCACGAATAACTTCTTTGGAAGTCTCGGGAATATCGTCCCAAATCAAAGGTAAAATTTCTTGTATGGCGGCTATCTCCTGCTCTTCCAGAGGTGCACCTGCATCCCCTTCAACACAACATATTCCCTTGCATGCATTGAGATTACACACGAAATGCTCATCTAAAAAATCTAAACTGATGATGGTATTGTCAATCTGTAACATTATTATAATTAGAATGAGGCTGCCTATAAGTTCATAGACAGCCCCCTCAATAAAATGACGTTAAATAATTATTCCTGACCGCTGTCTTCTCCTGAAAATCCGGGATTAACCAAACCCGGCTCAGTTTGCTGTGCTTCCTGATAAAACTCCTGGATTTCAGAATCATGAGATCCTTTCTGCGGAGCGTGAAATGCTACTACTATAATGGAAAAAACAACCAAAGCAGCTACTAAAGTCCAGGTTGCTTTTTCAAGGAAATCGGTAGTTTTACGAACCCCCATAATTTGATTGGATGAAGAAAAACCGGCAGCCAAACCACCTCCTTTGGAATTTTGTACCAATACCAAAAGAATCAATAAAAGGGATACTATGACAATCAGAATAATAAAAAGAGTGTACATATCTTATGTTCTATTTTGTAAGTGTGATAATCTTTTCCAAAAACCGAATTTGGTCTGCAAAGTAAATACTTTTTTCCGGATTAATCAAATTTAATCGATTCAATATTTCAATTGCTTCTGCATACCTTTTCTGACCGATGTATAACTTGCACTTTTTTTCTAAAGAAAGACTATCGTCTTGATTCTCAAGTTTGAAATAATCAGGAATAGGTATTTCTACCTTTCGGGTTGCCGGTGCGGGTAAAGTTTGCTTTTCAATTCTCGTTTTTCGGGATGTTTCACTTTGTAGTAATGCACGGGAAGCTTTGAGGTTTTCAGCGATTTTCTTTAAAGACACACGCACGTCTTCCCCATCCGATTCAGCGGCTTCCAATAAGTCGAAATAACCTCCGGTGAAGTTTAATGAATCCCTTTGAAAGGAATCGGGTGCCTTACTCAAATGAGCTTCCGGAAACAGGTCATAAAACAACTTTTGTTTGTCCGATGCATATAAAGCCGTGATGTTTAACCGGGTATTGAACAAAACATCATCAGACTTTTGTAGGGCTTTCAAATACAGAAATTGAGCATGGTAAAAATAGGGGTACCTCTCTGTGTATTCTTTTAAATCAACAAGCTGCTCAGACTGAACAGCTTCCGGACTTAACATCAATTTTATAAAATCATTCCGAGTCATCTTTTTACCACTTCGCTACAGTATCATTGTAGATATTATCAATGATATCATCCATAATCACCGTCAATAACTCATCTTGCACATCAGTGAGCATGCGGTTACTATCGAATGACTGGAAAGCTGAATACTTCTTTTCAAAATCATCTTCAGAATTGACATTGTTTGTAAAACGCACATTGATGGTCACCGTTAATTTTGTTTCTGCCGAATAAGTATCCTGGGCAATTGCCATGGGTGTCAACTGATATTCAACTATTTCACCTTCCAAATGCAAATTTCCGCTGCTTTTCAACAATTGCAATCGGGTTTGTTTGGCGTACTTGTCTCTTAACTTTTCAGAAAACTCCTGTGCCAAAGGAGGATGAACCAACTCCGCCACGTTATTGAAATCAGCAATAGATATGGATTTGGTTTTGGTATAATCAATGGAAGCTCCATTAAAAGTATAAGAAATTGAGCAGGAGTTCAAAATCAATAAAACCGGCAACAACAAAAGCAACAGACGCCAAAGTTTCATTTTGGGACATATTTTCTTGAAAGTTAGCTCCTTAATCCAATCCATATTCTTTGATTTTACGGTATAAAGTACGCTCTGATATTTTCAACTCCTCTGCAGCCGAACGCCTTCTCCCCCGATGTTTGGCAAGGGTTTTCTGTATCATTTGCTTTTCCATTTCAGCCAGACTAACCGGTTCAGGAACAGACTCTATTTCCTGAAAATCACCTTCATCCATATAATGTGTGTCTGCATGTTCAGGACGAAACGGAACACTTCTCACAATCTTTGCATCCGGCAAGGATTCTCCTTCAACCTGAGTCACAAATACATCTTTTTGTTCAGGCTGCGATGTAAGATCCAAATCATAAGATTGCGTCGTTACAGGTTGATTTTCCATGATGCCGTGCACCAATCTCTTCAAATCATTCATATCTTTCTTCATGTCGAAAAGCACCTGATATAAAATTTCCCGCTCACTGTTGAAGGTACGCTGATCAACAGACCGGCGATCCGAAAACAGTGCCGGCAACCGTTCTATATTTTCATCCGGAAGATAAGTTCTCAAAATATCGGCTGAAATTTCACGATGTTGTTCTATGACCGAAATTTGCTCGGCAATATTTTTCAACTGTCTGACATTGCCTTTCCAATAATAATTCGTCAACATGGTTTTGGCTTCATCTGTTAATCTGATGGGCGGCATGCGGTATTTATCGGCAAAGTCCGAAGCAAACTTCCTGAAAAGCAATGTGATATCCTCTTTTCTTTCGCGTAAAGGCGGGACATACACAGGAACCGTATTCAACCTGTAATACAAATCCTCCCTAAAACGACCTTCTCTGATGGCCTGTTTCATATCTTGATTGGTAGCAGCCACTACCCTTACATCGGTTTTAAGAATTTTGGAAGACCCTACTTTGATGAACTCACCGGCTTCCAATACCCTGAGCAGTCTGACCTGTGTAGAAAGCGGCAAATCTCCCACTTCATCCAAAAAAATCGTGCCTCCGTCCGCTACTTCAAAATACCCTTTTCTATCGGATGTAGCACCGGTAAAAGAACCTTTCTCATGCCCAAATAACTCAGAATCAATCGTTCCTTCGGGAATTGCCCCGCAGTTTACAGGAATATACGGACCGTGTTTGCGATGACTGTATTGATGAATAATCTGCGGAAAATTTTCTTTCCCCACCCCACTTTCGCCGGTTATCAATACTGATAAATCGGTAGCTGCAACTTGAACGGCAATATCAATAGCCCGATTCAACAATTCTGAATTGCCGATAATTCCATAGCGCTGCTTAACTGCCTGTATCTCTGAACGATTCATATAAATTTATTTAACACTGAAATTTTGACATAAAACCTGACAAAATTAATGTTTTTATTGGAAACAAGACAGTGTTTTTGAAAATTTTATATTTTGCTAATGGTTGCAACTTAACAACTGCACCAAAATGGTATTGATATCCTCATCAATTCTCTGCAACCTGTTCTTTTTGACTCACAAGTTTACAAAACTTTTCCTCCCAGAGCACCCACATCAGGAAAATAATACCGTAAAATATGTATTTATACAGACCCTCATGTAAAAAATCAAAACTCTCGGGATTCTTTCTGATAGCAGCAATTATCATGACCATCCTGAAAATATTGAATAAATAGACTATCACCAAACCTGCCGGTATATACCACAATTTTTTTAAAAACGGGCCTTTGTAAAACAATATGATGGTCGTAAAAATATAAGCCTGCTTATATCCCGTGCAAGCCCACACAATCCTGACAGATGCACCATTGTCGTGCCTGATGATACTATTACCCACAATCTCAACATTATAGCCCAACCATACTAAAACTTTGTGCACCACCTCGGTTAAATGTACAACCATGGCGTTGAATCCGGCTGACAGGTCAATACCGAAGAATGTAACCACTTCATCAGAGTCGTCACCCAACATGGTGAATTTCCAAAAAAAATGAGCAGCAAGCAAGATAACGAAGAAATAGATGATTCCCTGCATCGGGTCAAGTATTTTAGGAAGTTTTAGTTTTGCCATGATTACATTGTTAGATTAGCTTAATGGTATCAATATGATTGTTGATGATTATTGATGTCAAAAAGTTACACGCGCATAAGGCGTTGCTGATAAATCACAAAAATTCTTGTTTAAATATTTATAATATCCGGCAATGGCTATCATGGCTCCATTATCCGTAGTAAAAGAAAAGGGTGGAATATACACCCGCCATCCTAATTTCCGACCGGTTTTCAGCATAGCATTTCGCAAAGCTGTATTCGCCGACACCCCGCCTGCCACTGCAATCTCACTGATTTTTAAATCTTTTGCTGCCTCTACTAATTTCTTCATCAAAATATCCACAATGGTAGCTTGTAAAGATGCCGACAAATCAGATTGATTGTCACGGACGAATGTAGTATCCTCTTTAGTTTTATCACGCAACAAATATAAAAAAGAAGTTTTCAACCCACTGAAACTGTAGTCATATCCGGCTATTTGCGGCTTTGAAAACTTAAACGCCGAAGGATCTCCTGTTTTAGCCAAACGTTCAATATGCGGACCTCCTGGATAAGGCAACCCCATGACTTTAGCACATTTGTCAAATGCTTCTCCGGCTGCATCATCAATGGTTTGTCCGATTATTTCCATGTCAAAATAAGATTTCACAAGAATAATTTGAGAATTACCACCGGAAACCATCAGACACAAAAAAGGAAAGTCGGGCTTCTTTTCATCTTCCTGACCTTGACTGATAAAATGTGCCAGCACATGCGCCTGCAAATGATCTACTTCAATCAAGGGTATTTCCAATGCCTGAGCAAATCCTTTGGCAAAGGAAGCTCCAACCAGTAAAGAGCCTAACAAGCCCGGACCCCGGGTAAATGCTATTGCCGACAATTTCGATTTATCAATTCCGGCTGCACGAAGAGCTTCCTGCACTACCGGAATGATATTTTGTTGATGGGCACGCGATGCCAACTCAGGAACAACACCACCGTACTTTTCATGCACTGCTTGTCCGGCTGTCACATTCGAAAGCAATAAATTGTTCTTGATTACGGCCGCAGAAGTATCGTCGCAAGATGATTCTATTCCCAAAATATAAATGTCCGACATAACTTTCAACACTATTTAGTACTATCTCATCCAAATTGGGGCTTTCTCAAAAGTAAATATTCAAGCAAAAACCATAAGTGGTTGAGCCCGAATATCGAAAGCAACCCAGCAGTTGGGCAATATGAGATACCGCCTAACACGGGATTTCAAGCTTTGTTTATTTCAAACTATTCTTTACTTTTGTGCAAATAAAATTCAAAGGTATAAAAAAATCAATTAAAATACTTATTATTGCGCTTTCTGCCTTTATTTTGATTACGGCAGTTCCGACTGTTCTGCTCCAGTTTAGTAGAATACAAAGTGCTGTGGTCCACGTAATCACCCGTAATCTTTCTGAGAATTTACATACAACCATTGATATTGGCAGGGTCGATTATCGTTTTTTCAACCGACTGACCATTGAAGATATTTACATAGAAGATTTACAGCAAGACACCCTGCTGAGCATCAAAAAAATACACACCGGCTTTGATTTTTTCAAGCTTTTAAAGGGGAAGATTGCATTTTCTGACCTGATCATTGACAGGCTGCACGCACACCTCATAACGGACCCTTTTGGAAATACAAATTACAGTTTTCTTTTTCAACCCAAGACCGAACCTCAGCCCACATTATTGGATTTAAGGTTGGAAGAACTTGAAATCATCGAATCGGAAATATCATACACAGAATTGGCTGATTCTATCAATATCCGGCAGGAGCCAATACGTCAGATTACTTTCGGACAAATTTATTCAACCGTTTCAATCAACATCCTGACCAACGACTCTGTCAACGCCTCCATCAAACATTTACAAGCAATAGAGCAATCCGGATTTGAACTATCCAATCTATCGCTTCAAGTAATCGGTTCTCCCAACAATATAAACTTTCCCGTATTTCAAATCACCCTGCCCAATTCGGAAATCAATTTGCATAATCTGTCAATTATTTCAGATTCATTGGAAAGTGACACACATTTCACGAATAGACTTTCTGTTCTGATTCCCGTTACAGATACCCGAATCGCATTATCCGACATCAGCGCCTGGGTACCGGAATTTGCGAATATTCACGATGCTGTCAATTTGAGCGCTACAATTTCAGGTAAATTATCCAGCCTTCGTTTTAAAGATGTTAAAGCTTCTTTTGGCAAAACCATCCTGATGAATGCCAGTTTGGACATCAGCGGGTTGCCAAATTTACAGGAGGCATTTCTTTATGGAAGTGTTGATAAACTGCAAGCCTCAACCTATGAAGTACAGGATGTAATATCTAAAATCGGGAACATGCCTTTTGTATTTTCCGATGAAATACACAGACTTGGAAGAATTTCTTTTAAGGGAAACATCTCCGGATTTATGAGTGATTTGGTGGCATTTGGAAGCTTCAATACCAAAGTTGGCAATGTCTCTTCCGACATATCTTTACGTTTTGAAAACAATTTAAGGGATCTTTCGTACAATGGTTCATTGAAGACCAACAAGCTGTCTGTAGGAGCACTCCTGAACGACACAAGCTTTGGAAATATTGCCGTCAAACTAAGTACCCAGGGGATTAAAACTCACAATGCGCCTTTTAAGGGTACAATGAAAGGTGTATTCTCAGAGTTTGAAATGAATAATTATCAATATACCAATGCTGAGTTTGATGGTAAATACGATGGCAACGGCTTCAACGGAAAATTCAATATTAAAGATGAAAATATTGATGCGGAATTTTTAGGAATCATTGACTTCAAAGATCCGGAGGTTCCGGTTTTTGATTTCGACCTAACCGTCAACAATACTGACCTCCATGCCCTGAATATAATAAAAGATTATCCTGACTCTAAACTTTCCTTTCGAGGCATCAGTAAACTAAGCGGAAGAAACCTGGACAACCTGAATGGTGTTTTGACACTACAAGATGTTACTTTCACAAACAACAATCAAACGCTCAACGCCAACGATTTCTTTTTCACATCCAGAACCGAGGTTGATCATACCTTTTTCAGCATCCGCTCCGATTACCTGAACGGATCTTTTATAGGTAATTTTAAATACAGCAGCATCGGATATACTTTTGAGAAACTGCTGACTGATTATTTGCCTGCAATAAGTAAAGAAAACGGCAAGAATGACAAGAAGAACAACAAGAATAAAGTCCCGCATCTCCCCAATGTCGTTTCCATAGACTTAAGTTTGCAAAATACCTCAGAAATATCGGACATATTGGCTTTGCCTTACGAAATCGGCGGTAATTCAATTTTTCAGGGAGAGATTGATGAGAACGCCGGCATAATTGATTTGTTAATCCAATTAGATACCCTGAAAACTGAAAAGCAACTTTTTGAAAACCTATCGTTGCGGGTGGACAATACCGACAACAAACTACTATTGGTCGGAAGGACTCAATTGATTGATCAACACTCGGATATTATGAATATTTATCTTTCTTCGGAAGCTTCTGAAGATAATATTCTTACGAGGCTCATGTGGCAGAACAACTTAGAAGTCACAAATGCCGGAGAAATAAACGCAAAAGCCGAATTAAAGAAAGTAAACAACACATTATCTGCAGACATCTTTATCCGCCCCAGTCAAATTATTATATCAGACTCTGTCTGGCACATGAGGGCATCTGATATAAATTTTTATGCCGATAGTTTGATCTGCATCAATAACTTTTTGTTTGAAAATGATCAACAATTCATCCATATTAATGGTAAAGCCTCGCACGACAAAACCGACAGTTTAACAGTGAAAATGAACGACTTAAACCTGGATTACCTGATGAGTCTGTTGCGTTTGAAAGGTGTCAGCTTTGGCGGTTTTATTACCGGCGATTTAAAACTACTCAATTTATTGGAAGAACCCATTCTTTTGGGTAATCTGTATGCCGATAATTTTTCCATCAACGACTCTTTGGTTGCCGACGGTTATCTATCATCTACCTGGGACAAAGAAAACAATCGGCTAATCATTTTGGGTGACTTCACAAATGATGCTCAGGAAGAAGTAGCACAAGCAACAGCATATTACGTTCCCAAAGCAGATTCACTTGACATCTACATAGATGCCAAACAGTTTCCCCTCACATTTTTGAATGAATACTTCCAGGGCGTCGCCAGTAATTTCGGAGGGAAAGGTGCCGGCATGTTACGGATATACGGACCCACCAAGAACATCCTTTTTGATGGAGAAGTGGATGTAACAGATGGCAGAGCGTCCATTGATCTGTTGAACACAAGCTATTCCTTCAATGATAGAGTTAAACTGACTCCTTATGCCATTCATCTCAACAATATCAAGTTGATAGACAGTGATAAAAACGAGGCAACTCTTAATGGACTCATCGATCACGACGGAAGCTTTCAAAAAATGGTATATGATGTCAACATCAATTCAAACAAAATATTGGCTTTAAATACGACATCTTCCAAAGATGAGTTTTTCTACGGGAAAGCTTATGTAGGAGGATTAGTCAAAATATTCGGCAACGACAGTGAAGCCAATATCGTTATAAACGGTACTTCCAAACCAGGTACCAAATGCTATATGTCGATGGTGACAGCTTCAACTGCCATGGAAAATGATTTTATTACTTTCGGTTCTCTTCGTAAAAATCAATATATAGTAGAAATACCCACCCAAAAAAGGTCAGCTAACCAAACCCCTTTCAATGTAAAGGTAGATATGCAAATAGAAATCACACCCGAAGCAGAAATGGATATTTTAGTTGACACCCAGGCAGGAGATAAGATCACGGGACGCGGCAGCGGTGATATCAGAGTCAAATTTGACACTTATTCTGATGCAGAGGTTTTTGGAACAATAGAACTGGAGCAGAGTTATTATTTATTTACTTTGCAAACTGTTATCAGGAAAGAGTTTAAAATCAACGAAGGCAGTACGCTGACCTGGGCAGGCAACCCGTTTGAGGCAGAAGTGGACATTACCGGGTATTATCCCCTGACAGCTTCTTTAACAGATTTAATTGAAAGCGACGAATTGCAGCAAATAACCAGCAGATCAACCGTACCGGTACATTGCATCTTACATCTGACTGACGATTTAATGTCGCCAACCATCAAATTTGACATTGACCTGCCTTCCAGTGACGAAAGTGTAAAAAGCCGGGTCAGGAACATTATCAACACCGAAGAAATGATGAACCGGCAAATTCTGTATCTGATTCTTTTTCATAAATTTTTTGCACCTGAGAACATACGAACAACAGCCGTTGGCGTAAATGAAGGAATTTCCCTGGCGATGGCATCCGGAAGTGCACAAATCAACAATTATCTGCAAAACATCTTAAATTCCAATGTGGTGTCATTGGGATTCGATTGGCAAAAAGCAGATATAGAATCGGATGAAGTCAAAGCGCAAATCCTGATTCAACCGAACAATCGACTCATCATCAACGGCAATATCGGTTACCGCAACGACAATATCAGTGAAAATAAATTCATTGGCGACTTCGACCTGGAATACAAACTTATAGAATCGGGCAGGCTACGATTTACTGCTTACAACCATACCATCGACCGGGCACAACTGCGAGAAGCCAAAACCACCCAGGGAGTAGGCTTAATTTACCGGGAAGATTTTAATACCGTCCCTGAAATGTTTGTGTATTACTGGGATTTGATAAAAGGGATATTCAAGAAAAAAGAAAAGAAAGAATAAAGGGAGTTCCGAGTTCACGAAGTTCCGTGGTCGCAGGGTCACGAGTTCCGGTGTTGGTTTGGAATTGATTGTGGGTGGCGCGACAAAAGACCTCGGCTGGTGAACCGAGAGTTTCAACACAAAAAAATGAAATAGGTTTTTATGATGAAACTAATGAGAAGAGTTTTTATCCTTCTGAACTGAACTGAAAAAATCAGCAAAAAATAAAGCCTGGTATTTTACGGCATTATTCCAATAGGGCCAATTGTGCTTCCCCGGTCTTGAAATAAACTCATGGGGAATATTTCTGTATAACAACTCATTATGAAGTTTTACATTGACACTATAAAAGAAATCTTCAATTCCGCAGTCAAAAATAATTTTTATACTGTTTGGAGTCAATAAGTGTAGCTGATTCATAACAGTATGGTTTTCCCAATTATCCGGATATTCACTTTGTTTTCCAAGTACATTACTCATTTTCCAATTATCCGGAAAAGGACGAATATCTACTCCTCCGCTCATGCTTCCACAAGCTCCGAACACATCTTGATGGCGGAAACCCAAAAATAAACCTCCGTGACCGCCCATACTCAAACCGGATATAGCTCTTCCGCCACGTTCGGCTATGGTTCTATAATTTTCATCTACCCATTTAATCAGTTCTTTTGATATAAAGGTTTCATATTTCCAGGTGTTATCTACCGGACTGTCGAAATACCAACTGGAATATCCGCCATCCGGGCATACTATGATGAATTGATGCACATCTGCAAGAGTACTTGCTGATGTATTCTTTGTCCAGGTTTTATAATTATCACTATACCCATGAAGAAGATAAAATACGGGATATGATTTACCTGAATCGTAAGAGTCCGGAAGGACAACAACAACTTTAATATTTTTCTTCATACTGGGACTATAAACCTCAAGAGTATCTGTTTTTTCGGAGAAAGCATAATGACTTACCAAAAACAGACAAATAATAAAAATAATAGACTTTTTCATTTTTCTACTTGTTAAATAATGAGACATAAATGTATATACAGAGTACCTTGTAAAGCCTTAACGAACAGGTTCACCTGTTTGCCAAGACCTAATTATAATAAATTCCATCTTTTTTATACAAATAAGGCGCACCTATCTGCATCTCAAATCCCGCAACCTCAGAACTCACAAAACCGTGAACCCGAATCCCACGAACCACGCGACCACGGAACTCGCTATCCCGGACCCCGCAACACCGCCCTCCACAAGACCTGCACCGGATGCAAAGCCGTACGTTTTGTGCCGTCTTTAATTTGGGTACGACAACTGGTTCCCGAAGCTACGATGATAGTATCTTCCGACATGTTGGCAATTTCCTTGAACAAAACCAATTCTCCAACTTTCATAGACAAATCGAAATGTTCCTTTTCATAACCAAAAGAACCCGCCATACCGCAACATCCGGAAGGAATTTCTTCTACCTGATAATTAACCGGGATAGAGAGCATATCAATGGTGGATTGCGCAGACGCCAAAGATTTTTGATAACAATGATTATGTATTTTAACAGTCTTCTTTTCGGTATGAAAAGATGTCGATTGGATATTATTTGCTTTAAATTCTTTCACAATAAACTCATCTATCAAAAAAGTATTTTGTGCCAATTGTTTGGCTTGTTTTCGCAAAGAATCATCTACCAAATCAATGTATTCATCCCTAAACATCAGTATTGATGAAGGTTCTATACCGATTAAAGGTGTATCGGCATCAATCAATGCAGCTAACAATCTCACATTTTTTTCAGCAATCTTTTTAGCCTTTCTGACCAGGCCTTTGGATATATGCGCTCTGCCACTCTCAATATGCCGGGGAATAATCACTTCATAACCTAAATAAGTCAGCAATCGCACGGTATCTTTACCTATTTCCACATCATAATGACTGGTAAATTCGTCGTTGAAAAGATATACTTTCCTTCCGGTTTGCAAATTAGTTTTTTGCAACAGTTTCGGATAATGTTGTTTATACCAACTGTTGAAAGTCTGCTGTTCCAATGCCGGTAATTTACGCTCTTTGGTAAATCCTATAGCAGCGGGCAAAGGTGTTTTTTGTAAAATAAAATTTGTCAACGCCGGCATCTTTGCTCCCAAAGCATTGATATTATTGATATTGGCAATCAATCTTGCACGCAAGGGTACTCCGTTGGCATCGTAATAATGTTGCAGAAATTCGGCTTTCAGTTTAGCCATATCCACATTGGAGGGGCATTCAGATTTACAACCTTTGCAAGACAAACATAAATCCAACACTTCATAGATTTCCCGGTGATTGAAGGGATTTTTTTGAGTGGAATGGGTCAGATATTCCCGCAGGATATTGGCACGGGCGCGTGTGGTTTGTTTTTCATTGCGCGAAGCCATATAGCTCGGGCACATCAGACCGCCTGTGATTTCGGTCTTGCGGCAATCACCCGAACCATTGCATCTTTCCACTGCCCGTATCAAACCCATATCATTTTCAAAACTGAAAACAGTTTTTATTTCTCGTGTAGCTTTCCCCGGTTCATAGCGCAATGCGGTGTCCATGGGAGGGGTATCGGTTATCTTTCCGGAATTTAAAATACCCTGTGGATCCCAGGTTTGTTTGATTTGCTTGAGCAGTTGATAATTATGTTCCCCTATCATCAACGGGATAAATTCACCCCGCAAACGGCCATCGCCATGTTCGCCACTTAGCGAACCTTTATATTTTTTCACCAACAAAGCTACTTTCTCTCCCAATTCACGAAAGATTCTCACATCTTCTTTCAATTTGAGATTGAGTATGGGGCGCAAATGCAATTCGCCCGACCCTACATGGGCATGATATACACAAGAAAGATTGTATTCGCTTAGGAGTTGCTTGAAATCTGCTATATAATCAGCAAGATGCTGAACAGGGACGGCAGTATCTTCGATTAAACTGACAGGTTTGGCATCGCCTTTCATATTGGATAGAACACCCAAACCGGACTTTCGCAAAGCCCAAATTTTATGGATATCCTTCCCTCGTATGATCGGATAATGGAAACCCAAATTCTTGACACGCAAGGCCGCTTCTAACTGTTCAAAGAGTTTTTGAATCTCATCTTCCGTATTCCGTGCAAATTCAACAATCAAAATAGCTTTGGGATCGCCGGAAATGAAAAATCTGTTTTTCTGCTGGGTGAGGTTGTTTTTGGTAAGGTCAAGGATGTTCTTATCCATCAGTTCCACTGCTCCGGGATTAAATTGCAAAGCGATAAGGTTGGCTTGTAATGCTTGCTCCAAAGACTCAAGATGTACTGCCATCACTGCTTTATGTGCCAGCGGTAAATCAACCAAATTCAATTTGATTTCAGTGATAAAAGCCAGGGTTCCTTCCGAACCTGCAATCAATTTGGCTAAGTTCAAAGGAGGAGCTTGTTGGGTGAAAGGTTCCGTTTCTAATAAGATGTCGATGGCGTAACCCGTATTGCGCCTGTGCAATTGTGGGTCGGGGTATTGCGCCCTGATTTCTTGTTGATTATAGGGGTCGGATAAAGCTACTTGCAGTTGATGGTAAATCTTACCTTCTAAACTATTGAGCTTACATTTCTCTTTAAATTCCTCTAACGACAAAGCTTTAAATTCAACTTCACTACCATCACTGAGTATGGTTTTTACGCTTAACAAATGGTCACGCGTACTACCATAAATCAAGGAATGTGCACCGCAAGCATTGTTGCCTACCATGCCGCCTATCATGCAACGGTTGGATGTAGAAGTTTCAGGACCAAAGAACAAACCATGTACAGCTAAGATTTTATTCAGTTCATCCAAGATGACTCCGGGCTGCACACGCACCCACTTTTCTTCAACATTCAACTCCAATATCTCGGTCATATAACGGGAGACATCCACAACGATGCCTTTTCCAACTACTTGACCGGCTAAAGAAGTCCCGGCAGTCCTGGGTATCAAATTTACCTTTTGCACCCCTGCAAAACGTACAAGCTCTACAATATCCTCTTTGGTTTTCGGATAAGCCACCGCCAAAGGGTACTCGCGATAAGCCGATGCATCCGTTGCATACAAGGCTAAATGGATGTTGTCGGTGTAAAAATCACCGGAAAAATTTGGGAGTTTGGTGGTGTTCATCAGGCTTTTGTTCTTATCAATCGCTTAAATTCTTCCATCCCTTCCGATGCTCCCTTTTTGATGTGATGTACGTCCCGGTAGGCGATTTTTACATCTTGCGGATCAATGAGATATACCGGAACAGTCGGCTGTACATAATGCAACAAACCTGCTGCAGGATAAACTTGCATGGAAGTGCCGATGATCAATAATATATCAGCTTTAGATGCGATAGATGCGGCATTTTCATACTCGGGAACCATTTCACCGAACCAAACAATATGCGGTCGCAATGGATATCCTTTCGGACATTTATCTTCCAAGCTGTAATCAGGATTGGCCGGATCTACGTCAAAAATTTCTTCACCGGGACCGGTAGAACGCATTTTCATTAACTCTCCATGGAGATGTAATACCTTCAGGCTTCCGGCTCTTTCATGCAAATTATCTACATTCTGTGTAATGATATGTATATCAAAATCCTGTTCTAATTCCGCCAAAGCAAAATGTCCCAAATTGGGCTTAGCCTTGATCAATTGTTTGCGTCTTTCGTTGTAAAATTGATGCACTAATACCGGATTTGCCATCCATCCTTCCGGAGTCGCCACATCTTCAACCCTATGCTGCTCCCATAATCCGCCCGAATCCCTGAAAGTTGAAATGCCACTTTCGGCAGACATGCCTGCGCCTGTTAAGACTACTAATTTCTTTCGATAAGCCATGTTTACGTTGATAATATTTTTCTTTTGCAAAGATAGCAAATTTTTGAAGGAAGTTAGGGAAGTTAGACGAGTTCTGAGTTCCGAGTTCCGAGTTCAGTTTTTAGTTTTTCGTTCATCGTTTATAGTTCATCGTTTTTCACTCTTCGTTCTTCGTTCTTAGTTAATTTGTCTTTATTCTTTTGTCTTAAAAAAAAGTGTGATTAGATAGAAATTAAATTTTTATCAAAATTTCTTGTAACTTTGTCGTTTTAAAAAACTCCTTTTATACAAGGAAAAGTTCATTCATCTAATTTTCATTTCAACAAGTATGGAAAACAAAATATTGCTTCAAAAAGTTATTGCAAAAGCTCAAACCTGGTTGGACGGGAATTACAATGCTGAGACAAAAGCAGAGGTTAAACGCATGTTAGACGCTCCGGACAAAACCGAATTGATTGAGTCATTTTACAAAGATTTGGAATTTGGTACCGGTGGATTACGCGGCATCATGGGTGCCGGAACCAATCGCATGAACATTTATACGGTTGGTGCTGCCACACAAGGCTTAAGCAATTATTTGAAATCACAATTTCCGGACTTGCCGCAAATATCGGTTGTAATTGGTCATGATTGCAGGAACAACAGTCGCTTGTTTTCCGAAATTTCAGCCGATATCTTTTCAGCCAACGGCATCAAAGTCTATCTGTTTGAAGACCTAAGACCAACTCCTGAAGTTTCGTTTGCCATTCGTCATTTTGGTTGCCAGAGCGGTATCATCCTGACTGCCTCGCACAATCCTAAAGAATACAATGGCTACAAAGCTTATTGGAGCGATGGTGCACAAATGTTGGCTCCGCACGATGTGAATGTGATTAAAGAAGTGAATAAAATCAAGGATGTCAACGAAATTAAGTTCCGGGGAAATCCTGCATTGATTGAGATTATCGGAGAAGATGTTGATAAAATATATATAGACAAGCTCAAAACCATTTCATTATCTCCCGATGCCATCAAAAAACATTCTGATTTAAAAATCGTATATACACCCATTCACGGTACAGGTGTCAAATTGGTACCACAAGCATTGAGGGCTTTCGGTTTTACCAATATCATCAATGTTCCTGAACAAGATGTGGTGAGTGGAGATTTTCCAACCGTTTATTCACCTAATCCCGAAGAACCGGCTGCTTTAGACATGGCTATCAAAAGGGCAATAGCTACGGATGCCGATCTTGTGATGGGAACCGATCCTGATTCTGACAGAATCGGTGTTGCCGTCAAAGACGATAAAAACGAATGGATTTTATTGAACGGCAATCAGATAGCGGTAATTTACATCTATTATTTGATTCGCAGGTGGAAAGAAACCGGAAAAATCCGGGGCAATGAATACATTGTAAAAACCATTGTTACTACGGAAGTCATCAGAGATATAGCCCTAAAAAACAATATAGAATATTATGATGTCTATACCGGCTTCAAGTGGATAGCCAAGGTTATGCGTGAAAATGAAGATACAAAAACTTACATCGGGGGTGGGGAAGAAAGTTACGGATTCTTACCTGAAACATTTGTTCGTGACAAAGATGCGGTATCTTCAGCTGCGTTGATGGCTGAGGTAGCTGCCTGGGCAAAAAATGAAGGCAAAAGTCTGTATGAATTATTGCAAGACATTTATATAGAATACGGCTACGGGAAGGAAAAAGGCATTTCCATTGTAAGGAAAGGAAAGTCAGGAGCCGAAGAAATCCAGAAAATCATGAGTGATTTTCGTTCCAATCCACCAAAGAAAATAGCCGGCTCCAAAGTAAAAATTGTCAAAGATTACCAATCTTTGGTACAAACCAATTTGCTGACCGGAGAAAAGAACCCGCTGGATATGCCCGCCACATCCAATGTATTGCAATTCTTCACGGAGGATGGCGCCAAAATTTC
Organism: Bacteroidetes bacterium ADurb.Bin174; assembly: GCA_002070265.1. Classification (GTDB taxonomy): domain Bacteria; phylum Bacteroidota; class Bacteroidia; order Bacteroidales; family Paludibacteraceae; genus Paludibacter. The sequence goes on from MWCX01000027.1 coordinate 92,795, forward strand.
CATCCGTCCTTCCGGAACAGAACCAAAAATTAAATTTTATATTGAAGTCAGGGGCAACATGAATTCCCGTGCTGACTATAAGCAAGCCGACCAATTGGCGGAAACTAAGGTTAAGGCGGTGATGAAGTCTTTGGGAATTTGATGGAGTAAGATTATTTTTAGCATTCAATCCCAGTTTAAAATCACTTTCCCGCAAATGCCGCTATCCATCACATCAAACCCTTGCTGGAAATCATCTATATGGAATCTATGGGTAATAACGGGGGATAAGTCAATACCGGAAATCAGCATTTGCTCCATCTGGTACCAGGTTTCCCACATTTCCCTGCCATAAATACCTTTAATGGTCAGGGCTTTAAAAATGATATCATCCCAATTGACCGTAGTGGTATTGGGCAATATACCCAAAAGTGATATTTTAGAGCCATTGTACATATGCTTCAGCATGTCCTGAAAAGCTTGCGGCGAACCGGACATTTCCAATCCTATATCGAAACCGCGCATTTTCAACTGTTTGATGGCATCCGCAATGGATTCTCCTTTGGAAGGGTTCACAGTTAAAGTAGCGCCCATTTTTTTGGCTATCTCCAAACGATAATCGCTTAAATCGCTGACTACCACATATCTTGCTCCGGCAAAACGACAAACGGCTGTTGCCATTGAACCAATCAAACCTGCCCCGGTAATCAACACATCTTCGGCAATGAGAGGAAAAGATAAAGCAGCGTGTGTGGCATTGCCAAAAGGATCCATGATAGCAGCAAACTCATCGGAAATTTTAGGATCTAACTTGATAATATTGGTAGCGGGCAAAGCAATGTATTCTGCAAAACTTCCATCCCGATGCACACCAATACCGATTGAGTTTTCACAAACATGCAGTTTACCACGCCGGCAATTGCGGCAATGACCGCAGGCAATATGTCCCTCTCCCGTAACCCTATCGCCAACTTTCAGGTTCTTGACTCCCCTGCCCTTTTCCACAATTTCACCAACATATTCATGACCGATGATCATGGGCGTTTTGATGGTACGCTGTGACCATTCATCCCATCTGTAAATATGTAAATCAGTACCACAGATGGCAGTTTTTTTAATCTTCACCAACACATCATTGATGCCCACATGGGGAATAGGCATATCCTCCATCCAAATACCTCTTTCCGGCTTTAGTTTGACGAGTGCTTTCATACGTTAATATAGTTTATTCCGATGTAAAATCATCAAATAACTTTCAAAGATTTTCCGACTTTGATAAAAGCCTTCACGCATTTATCCAATTGCTCTGTGGTATGTGCAGCAGAAATTTGAACCCTGATGCGAGCTTGTCCTTGCGGCACAACCGGATAAAAGAATCCAATTACATAGATGCCCTCATCCAACATCCTGGCAGCATACTCCTGAGCTATCTTGGCATCATACAACATTACGGCACAAATAGCAGACTCTGTTGGCTTGATGTCAAAACCTGCCGCTTTCATTTTTGACAAAAAATACTTTGTGTTAAGATGTAATTTATCTTGCAAATCATTGGATGACTCAATCATTTGGAACATCCGTATTCCTGCTGCCGCCACCATAGGTGGAATGGAATTGGAAAACAAATAGGGACGAGAACGCTGGCGCAACAAATCAATGATTTCCTGTTTGCCCGTCGTAAAACCACCGATTGCTCCTCCGAAAGCTTTGCCCAAAGTACCGGTGATGATCTCAATTTTTCCCCGCAAATCAAAAAGTTCGGTTACTCCCCTGCCGCTCTCTCCAACTACACCTGCGGAGTGCGACTCATCAATCATAATCAAAGCATCATATTTTTGCGCCAATTTATAGATTTTGTCCATAGGAGCTACATTGCCATCCATGGAAAAAACACCATCCGTTACAATCAGTCTGAAACGTTGTTCCTGCGCCAGGATTAAATGACGCTCCAAATCCTCCATATTCGCATTGGCATAACGATAGCGTTTAGCCTTACATAAACGAATCCCGTCGATGATGGAAGCATGGTTGAGTTCATCTGAAATAACTGCATCTTCATCGGTTAGTAAAGGCTCGAAAACGCCGCCATTCGCATCAAAGCAAGCAGCATATAAAATGGCATCATCCGTTCCGAAGTACCCGGCAATTTTCTTTTCCAACTGCTTGTGCAAATCCTGCGTACCACAAATAAAACGCACGGACGACATGCCATAACCATGTAATTCCAAAGCTTCAGCCGCAGCCGCTTTTAATTCAGGATGATTGGAAAGTCCAAGGTAATTATTCGCACAAAAATTCAGGACTTCCTTGCCGTCAGAAACACGAATTGCAGCTCCCTGCGGAGATACAATAATGCGTTCATGTTTGTACAGGCCTGCCGAATCAATTTCAGATAAAATTTGGTCTAAATGGGTTTTGTATCTATCAAACATAAGTTATAGAAATAAATTTAATCGGCACAAATGCACACAAGAATTGTCTTACAGCAATGATTTTACCTACTCTACCCTTACGAATCTCTTCAACTCTTTATCATAGCTATAAATCTCGCCTTCCTCTATGTCGTAATACCAGCCCATCACGGTTAATTCGCCCTGTTTTACAAGCTTACGGATATAGGGGTATCTCATCAGGTGGTTAACTTGCACAACCACATTCATTTTTTCGGTATACGCACTTCGTTCTTCGATGGAGATTATCTTTTTTGCTATTTTTTCTTCCACAATTTTCTTTACGGGTGCTGCCAACTCAAGCCATTTTTTGGTGTGCGGCAGTTGCTTCATATCCTTCTCACTACTATAAAGCGCAGCGCAACCGCCACAGTTCGAGTGTCCGCAAACAACTATATTGGTTACTTGCAACTGTTTAACGGCGTACTCTATTACCGCCGAAGTTGCCACAAAAGTATCGGATCGCCTATCATAAAAGGGTACAAAATTGCCGATATTACGCACAACAAACAATTCGCCCGGGATGGTACCGGTAACCAAATTTGGTATCACGCGCGAATCGGAACAGCCAATAAATAAGGTGTGCGGATTTTGATGTTGACTCAATTGAGCATAAAACTCTTTACGGGGAATGTGCTCGTTGGTTTTAAAACCACGAATTCCTTCAAACAGTTTATTGTAGTTGATCTGTTGAACGTTTTCTTCTTCGTGTGTTGTTTGCATATGGTTATAATTTTATTGTTTCGTTATTCATTAGACTTGCACAATTTTATTTTCAAATTGTGATTACAAAGCTATTACGTTTTTTCAAAAAAACAAACAAAAATTTCAGTAATTTCAGTACATGTAAAGCAATTGAATTAAACTTCATTTTTTGCTCAAAGTTTTTTGTTGAATTTTCTCATGTTTCGGGGTCATAAATTTACGTAAATTAACGAATTAATTTCTCGCTGATTAACGCAGGAAGTCGCAAATTTTCGCAAATTGCGACCGACCTCGTCCGGTGAGCCGAAAAATAAGTGAGATTGACGTAGAGAATCGTTCATGTTTGAAGGGCTGTTTCAAAACAAGTATTTAACTAAAGGTGTCTTAGAAGCGTCCAAATGCAAGACACTGAGATTGAGGGCAGTAGGGGCAGACCTCGTGTCTGCCATCAGTGGTTGAGCCCGAATATCGAAAGTAACGCAGCAGTTGGCATTTATAAGACACCGCCGAGTTCAATTAATTTTCAAAATGGAAAAAGAATCGGCAACACTAAAATCATTACAACTAAAAAAATAAACTGCAAAGGCAACCCCACTTTCACATAATCCATGAAGTTATATTTTCCCGCCGACATAACCATCGCGTTGGGCGGAGTGGAAAACGGACTGGCAAAGCACATACTTACGGCGACCGCCACACCGATAAGGAAAGGGTACGGACTCACGTTCATCGACAAAGCAGCCTGCAAAGCAATAGGAGCAAACAAAATAGCGGCAGCGGTATTGCTGATAAACATGGTAAGCACAGAGGAAGCCAACATGATTCCGGCAAGAACGGCATAAGGTCCATACGAACCTACCAAATCAACAATGCCATCGGTAACAAGTGCCGAGGTGCCGGTTTTCTCCATGGCAGTTGCCAAAGGCATCATCCCCGCAAAGAGCACGACGCTCTCCCAATTGATGGTGCGATAAGCGTCCCGAACAGTTCTGAAACAACCGCCTAAAATCATAAGAATGGCTGCTAACAAAACGGCAATTACCGGAGGAAACCAATTGAACACCATCGCCAACACCATCAATATCAAAACAACAGCGGCATAAGGTGCTTTGTGGTCGAGGGTGATTTTGGAAGCTTCGGTTTGAGGTTGCCCGATGACCACAACTTCTTTTTCAAGGCGACTGAGGCGGTCAATATTTTCCCAGGTTCCTTGTACCAACAACATATCTCCCGCTTGCATTTTCACGTCTTTTACATCTTGAATGATGTAGTGGTCCTTACGCTGAATGCTTAAGATATTTACATTGTAATTACTGCGAAATTCGGAGTCTTTTACAATTCGGTTGTGCAAGCGACTGTTTTGAAGAATAACCACTTCCGCCATTCCAATCTCATCGAATTTGAATTTTCCACCAAACTTCGGACGTTCAACTTGTTCGTCCACCTGATTATCAACAAAAGCAAGCTTGTTCTCTTTTACAAAGCGAAGCACGTTTTCATACTCGCCGATGACATACAACACGTGGTTTTCGGACAAGATGGTGCCGGCTTTGGGAAGTATGATGCGAACCGAACGGCTCAACGGAGAAAGCGGGCGAACATGAATTTCGCTAATAATCACAGAGTATCGTCTGGTAATATCAATATTGGAAAGTTTTTCGCCTATAATGGGCGAGTTTTTTTGAAGTACAATCCTATATAAATTTTCAATCACGCGGTAATCGGATGCTAATTGCTCAGGCGATTTAACGGTTGTTTTTCCGTCGGTCTGGTCTCTCTTGTCTTTCTTATCAAGCATCTTTGTCAAGGGCCAAAGCAGTAAAACTCCAAGAACCAACAAGATCAGTCCGACAGGGAAGGTAGTAAAAAACTGCAACCCTTCGTGTCCTGCTTCAATCAAGGTGCCGTGCATGATAAGCGTTGGCGGAGTACCGATCAATGTCATCATTCCCCCTATACTACTGGCGTAAGCCATCGGCATCAACAGCCTGCTTGCGCTTGTATTGGATTTTGCAGCCATGCTAACCACAATAGGCATCAGCATCGCTACTGTCCCGGTATTGCTCAAAAACGTACCAATGAAGGCGGTTACAAGCATGACCAGCAAAAACAATTTGTAACTGCTATTTCCCGCAAGCTTCAACAACCGGTTACTAACCGCACCGGCAAGTCCGGTTTGTGATATTGCTCCACCCACAATAAAGAGAGCAGCAATCATAATCACAACGGAATTGGAAAATCCTGCCAAAGCTTCGGCCGGTGTCAGCACGTTTGTCAGCACCAAGGCCAACAAAGAACAGAGCGCCACAATATCGGAGCGAATTTTACCCCAAACGAGCAATGCAGCGGTTACAAAAAGAATGATTAATGTTGCAGTCATAAGTTTTTATTTGACTGCGAAGTTACAAAAAATCTCTTTATAAAAGTCGAAGCAGAGTACCTTATACTTGCACAAAGGGTTCAACTCTGAAAAAGCTGAACCCTTTGTTTTATCCTTGAGTGATTTACTTTTCGAATTAATAAAATCCAACTGCATCATTTTCAAAATCAACGACCGCTCTGTCGGTCATTGGATGACTTGCAATTGCCATAAGCACATCATACGTAGCAGTTACAGAATGACAACCTACCATACTTACACGATAAACCTGGTCCACATTTTTAAAACTCGCCGCCAAAACTTTTGTTTTCATATTATTGATCACAAAACCCTTTACAATATCGGCCACCACATCAATCCCGTGTGATGAAATATTGTCTAAGCGGTTAACGTACGGTGCTACAAAATCAGCACCTGCATTAGCTGCCAAAAAAGCCTGCTGTTGGGTAAATATAGCTGTAGCCGTAACATTCATTCCCGCCTCCTTTACCATAGTAATAGCCTTATAGCCTTCCTTTGTTACAGGAATTTTTACATAATAATTTTCTTTCAAGTTGAAGTAATCGCGACAGTGTTTCGCTTCTTTCAAAATATCTTCGGCCTTTTGACTGATCACCTGAATATGCAACATTTTATCCCCTATAACTGACTGTATTTCAGGAATAATTTCAGACAAAGGTTTACCCGAATACTTGATAATAGTAGGGTTGGTTGTCACACCTTCCATCGGAAGATATTCAAACAACTCTTTTATTTCCGCAATATCAGCGGTATCTGCTAAATAAATCATTGTTAACTTATTAGTTCAATTTTTTATTTTCTTTTTTAGGTGACAAAAAGTTTTCTCCAGTTTTCGCGAGCACGGTCTAATCCCTGCGATGGGTCTTGAATTTCCTGCACCCGCTCATACCCAACCTTAGCAAGCCATTGTTTAAAAGGCTCGGCTTTGGGTGATGGAATGGATTGGATAATTCGGAAAAGTGATTGAACATCAGCACAATCTGTTTGACGCATTTTACCATCAGGTGCTAACAATTTCAACTGTCGACAAATTGTCGACAGTTCAATTCCATCCTCTAAGACTACTCGTTTTTTCATCTTAAACCAGTAATCTCTTGGATTTGCACTGTCGGTTAACGCTTCTATCACATCCACAACCGAAAAATACCACTTTTCCTCCGCTTCATCCCAATACGTGCGGATTTTTTTACTTTCAAATAATTTGATGTTGCTGTCCATATATTAGATTTCTTTAAAAAAGAGCAAATTTAGGAAAAAAGTCTATTATGAACAACTCACAATGTAACACGACAGCCTATCATCACCCCAAAGTTCCCCCTATATTTGCGCCATTTGACATTTAAACAGATATAGGAGTTAATAAGTTAAATGAGTTCTTTGAAATATTG
>MWCX01000028.1 GCA_002070265.1 Bacteroidetes bacterium ADurb.Bin174
TCGGCATTGACGAGGAAAATGGTAAGCCTATATTGCCTCCATCAGGATTAAGAGAGAATAGTTTGGATAGCTTACAAAAGAAAATCACCGCACCTACTACACTGGGCGGTAAATCACAACGCCAACCCTATGTTCGTATTGGTTCTAATGCGTTCGTTCATGGAGATTGAATTGACGTGGCACAGGCTTTCCTGCCATTTACAAGGCTATGGATGCCAACAGCTCACCTAAACCGATTTTTGAAACGGATGAAGAAAGTACCTATTTCCTGACTGTAATTCCGGCTCACGCTTTGGCAGATAAGAGTTTTGTTAAATCTAAAAATCAGTCGAAACTTTCCGGTTTTGAGAGTTTAGGTGATATTGTTCGTTATGTCAACAAGGAGATTGATAATCAAGGGAATGATGTTGGAAGTGACCAAGTAAGCGACCAAGTAAACGACTATGTAAGTGACTATGTAACTAGTAAAGCAAGCCATATAAATAGTCAAGTAAAAACAATTTTAGAACAAGAAGTTTCTCCTTTAGCAGAGAAAATTTTGCGTTTTTTAGATAAAGAAGAGGCAAATAGAGCTACTATTCTTGCTGAATGTGGATTAATCAATCATTCAAAAAATAAAAAAAGGCATCTTGACCCTTTGTTATATTTAGGCTGGATCAGCTACACCAATCCCGATAATTTAAGAGTTCCAAATCAGAAATACAGAATTACGCAATCGGGTAAGCAAGTCTTGTTTTTGCTGGATAACTAATTAATTTTTGAAATAATTAGAATTGAGGAGAAATATAGTTCCGAGTTCTGAGTTTTGAGTTCCGGTGGTACGTGATACAAGGTCACGTGGTCACAAGCATATATTCAATCCATAATATTTACTACTTTTGTACTTGATTGATTAGTGCTTGTTAGCAATGCAAAAAGTTCCCAATACATTAGGTTTGATTGAGTTAAGGGATATTCCTCTGCGGGAGATTATTCCTTATATCCACTGGTCGTATTTGTTTATGGCCTGGCGTATTCCAGGTAAATATGAGGGGATAACAAAGGCGGCTCTTTCTCCGGAGGAGGAAAGGAACTGGTTGAAAAATCTTCCTGCAGAGAATAAAGCCAAGGCGGAAGAGGCGCTGAAACTTTATAAAGATGCTTGGGATATGTTGAAGGAGCTTGAAAATCAACAGGCTTTGCAAATCAATGCCAATGTTGGATTTTATCAAGCTTATACGGAAGGAGATGATATTATCATAGACTCCGGAAATGAAAAAATTTATATCCCGACTTTACGCCAACAAAAAGCATCTCCTGAAGGATATTGCTATGCTTTGGCCGATTTTATCAATCTTGCCGGAGATTATATAGGGGTATTTGCCAATACGGTGTTGGGTGTGGAAGCTTTTGCCAAAAAATATGAAAATGAAGGGGGTGATGTTTATAAGGATTTGTTGGTCAGAATGTTAGCAGATAGGTTGGCGGAGGGCACAGCAGAATGGTTGCATTATAAAATCCGTACGCAATATTGGGGCTATGCGCCCGATGAACCTGAAGATATCAATGAGATGTTCAAGGTGCATTATCAGGGCATTCGTCCGGCAGTGGGCTATCCTTCCTTGCCCGATCAATCGGTGATTTTTGATTTAGATCCGCTAATCCAATTTAATGAGATGGGCATACGATTGACGGAACACGGTGCTATGTCGCCTAACGCTTCCGTGTGCGGACTCATCTTTTCACATCCGCAATCCAAGTATTTTGTGGTGGGTAAAATTGATGAAGAACAACTCCTTGATTATGCACGCCGCCGCAATAAGTCACCGGAGGAAATGCGGAAATGGCTTTCGGCTAACCTTTAATTGCTGCATTTTTTGTACATTTGCTGCTTTAAAAATAAGCGACATGCGTATTGATATCATTGCTGCCGTTCCTGAATTGTTACACAGTCCGTTGAATTTTTCCATCCTGAAAAGGGCACAGGAGAAAAAAATAGCAGAGATTGTGGTGCATAACCTGCGGGATTATGCGGTGGACAAACACAAGCGCATTGATGATTACGCCTACGGTTTTGGAGCAGGTATGGTATTAATGATTGAGCCTGTAGATCGCATCATCAGTAAGTTGAAATCGGAGCGGACTTATGATGAAGTCATCTATACTTCTCCCGATGGTGAAAAGTTCAATCAACCTTTAGCTAATCAGTTATCAATGACAGAAAACCTGATTATTTTGTGTGGGCATTATAAGGGTATAGACCACAGAATCAGGGAGCATTTGATAACCAGGGAGGTCAGCATAGGAGATTTTGTGCTGACCGGTGGTGAGATACCCGCAGCTATGATGGCTGATGCCATTGTGCGATTGCTTCCGGGTGTTCTTTCCGATGAAACCTCTGCCCTGTCCGATTCATTTCAGGATGATTTATTGTCTGCGCCGGTATATACCCGTCCGGCAGACTATAAGGGCTGGAAAGTTCCGGACATCCTGCTTTCCGGTCACCAAGCCAATGTGGAAGCTTGGGAGCACGAGCAGGCAGTGGAGCGAACGAAAAGATTGAGACCGGACTTGTTGTAAAGATTGCAACTGTGTTTTTTGTTATGATTCATTGTAAAAAACAAAAATATTCAATTCAAGAAATTATAATAACAATATGCAAAAGATAAAAATAGGCGTTGTGGGTAGCGCCGGCTATACGGCAGGAGAGTTGCTCAGAATTTTATTGAATCACCCGAATGTGGAGATTGTATTTGTGCACAGCAGTAGCAATGCCGGCAATCATGTCTCTGAGGTGCATAGCGGATTGATAGGTGAAACGGATTTGTTCTTCACTTCTGAGTTAGCTTTGCATGCAATAGATGCGCTGTTTTTATGCTCTGCTCATGGCGACAGCAAGAAATTCATTGAGGCGAATGAGATACCGCAAAAGGTAAAAATTATCGATTTATCAACTGATTATCGTGCAAAAGATAAAAATCACGATTTTGTGTATGGTTTACCGGAACTGTATAAAGAAGCTATCAAGCAAGCTCAACACGTAGCCAATCCCGGATGTTTTGCTACCGGTATTGAAATCGCTTTGCTGCCGTTGGCTTCTAAAGCTTTGCTGAAAGATGAAGTTCACATTCATGCCATTACCGGTTCTACCGGTGCGGGCGTAAAGCCGTCTCCAACCCTACATTTCAGTTGGAGAGAAAGCAATATCTCCATGTATAACGCTTTTACACATCGTCATCTGCAAGAAATCAGGCAGTCCATCAACGAGCTACAGCCTGACTTCAATCAGCCATTAAACTTGATCCCGCTCAGGGGCGATTTTACGCGCGGTATTTATGTGACTGCTTATACAAAATGTGACTTGTCATTGGAGGAAGCCTATGCACTTTACCGTTCATATTATAAAGGGGCAGCATTTACGTTTGTAACGGACATCAATCCCGACTTAAAACAAGTGGTCAACACCAATAAAGTTATTCTTTATTTGGAAAAGCACGGAGATAAGTTGCTGATTGTTTCAATTATAGATAATTTATTAAAAGGAGCATCCGGACAAGCCGTTCAGAATATGAATTTGATGTTTGGGTTGGATGAAAAAACAGGATTGATATTAAAAGCAATCGGCTTTTAATATATTTGGCGGTGTCTTATAAGTGCCCAACTACTGCGTTACTTTCGATGTGCGGGGTCGCACCACGCACCCCACGACCCCGTACCCCGGAACGCGTACCCCTCAATCATTTCTTACCCTTCAGATAACCATTTATAATCTGAGCCCATTTTTCACTGAACTGCAATTCTCCGCTTAATTGTTTATTTATTTCTTCATCAAATAAAAGAAAACTTTGCCCTTCCTGGCTTTTACCAATCGGAATAAAGCTGAGTTCTAAACGATTAATTATTGATGCAGATTCATTGCCTACCTTAATGTTCCTGGATTCCCTGATAACTTTGCATGTTTGAATTTTTGAAAGGTCAACATATTGAGAAATTGAATTTTCTTTTCCAT
>MWCX01000029.1 GCA_002070265.1 Bacteroidetes bacterium ADurb.Bin174
GCGAACAGCATGATATTTCGAAAGTGGAACCTGAAAAAGCAAAAGAACTAAAACTTATGCTTGATCAGTGGAGAATAGATGTAGATGCGCAAATGATGCCTCCTAACAAAGACTATAATCCATTAGCTAATCCTTCAAGTTTTAATACCAGAAAGCAAGCTGTACAAAATCCTGCAACAATATCAAAATAAATTTTTATAAATATGAAACCGGTTATCAATTATTACCTGATTATATCTTTCTTATCTCTATTTTTTATATCATCTTTAAATGCTCAAACTTCGAATCTGCTTACCATAGGAAATATGGAATCAGCAGGATGGAATATTAAAAACTTAGATTCAGATGCTGTTCTAAGCTATGAAAATAATGGAAGTCATGATGGCACAAAAGCTATGAAGATAGTAGCAAAAAATATCGGACAAAATAGCTATTATGTAATAATTGGACAAGGTCAGCAATTAAATTTAAAGGAAAATGAGCATTATACTATCAGTTATTGGGCAAAATCTCCTGATGCTGCCGGTATAGAAATTACTCCATGGATACAAATTAGTGATGCTACCATAAACTATCCTTTCACAAATCTTGAATCAGGAAGATTAAGCAATGAATGGCAAAAATTCAGCTATACTTTTAATTATTCACTTGTAAGTTCAAATAAAGCTTTGTTTAAATTTAGAGTTTGGTCGCCGGGAACAATTTATTTAGATAATGTTCAAATAGGACCAGCAGATGAGAGTGATATAAATAATAATACCATAGATGATGAGCCTATTTACTCAGTTTCAATAGTTTATAAAGGTGAAGAAATAAATCAAACTGTGTATAAAAGCAATTGTCCTATTTATAAATTAGGATATATGAATATGCAAAGCAAGGATGAAATACCACTTACACTCTTTAAAGGAAGAAGCATAAGTTGGACGGATTTTTCTTTCGATGATAATGTTAAAGTAAAAGTAAAGGTATTAAATGAAAATAAAGTGCCATATGTCAATGAAAATATCAGGATTTTACCAAGCAGATATAATATTGATTATAAAATAGATGGGAATGAAATATCATTTAATTTAACGCAAGCCGGACAGTTCTCCGTAGAAATTGGTGATGACGGATATAAAAATGGATTAATGATATTTGCTAATCCAACAGAAACCAATATTCCTGATGAAAATAGCCCTGATTATTTTGTAGTCGAACCAAGTAATAATATCTTGAATGCATCAAATATTCCTTCAGGTAAAAAAGGTATATTCTTTAAAAAAGGAGGACATAATATAGATGTATTTACCATTCCTTCTGAGATCGAATATATTTATATGGCTGACAGTGCATGGGTTTATGGAGCTTTCCTAAAATTAGAGGGAAAGGGTGTAAAAATTTTCGGAAGAGGTATATTATCTCAGGAAAAAATGAATTACCGTGTTGCTCACGGCATAGATATAAGAGTTGATAATTCAGGAGTAGAAGGAATTACCGTAGCTGATTTTAAACATTTCGCAATTAGGCTTATGGGAACTAATAATGAAATAAGTTGGGTTAAAACCATTGGTGGTTGGGTCTATAACTGCGATGGCATTACTGCTTATGCTAATTCAACAGTGAAAAATTGCTTTATATGGGCGAATGATGATGCGATTAAAGTATATTTAAACAATATCCATTGGTCGGATATATCTGTATGGCTACTTAATAATGGTGGTGTAATCCAAACATCTTGGGGTAGAACTCAAGCTTTAAATTGTTCTATAAAAAGAGTAGATATATTACGGGCAGAATGGGTAAAAGCGGGTTTTAATGCTGCATTATTAAGCTGCGTTGGTAACAGATATCAGGAACCTGATAGGTTTAGTGAGCAAAAAGACTGGTTGATAGAAGATGTAGTAACAGAGAATCCTGTACCTATAATATTTGGAATTAATCCGGATTCATATTCAATAAACCATGTGAGAAACTTCACTTTAAGAAATTGGAATGTAAAAATGTCTGTTGGTCCGGTTTTTCAAAATAGAATTAAAGCCGGAAATCCCAACACCATCATTGACGGTTTTGTTTTTGATAATTTTGTGTTCAACGATATTCTGCTCACTCAGGAAAACTGGCTGGAAGTTTTGAACCTGGATACCGGCAGATTTAAAACGCCTGTTGTACTTTCGGGTGTGAATAAAATAACAAACCAAGAAATTCGAAAATTTAAAGTGTATCCAAATCCGGTAAAAGACATATTGTACATTGACAACGCACAACCCAACTCAGCAATCACCGTTTACTACACCAATGCCGTACTCGCACTACAAACCATAGGAAACCGGATTGATGTATCCCGACTCCATGCCGGCTATTACCTTATAAAGGTAGATGGCAATAAATCAGGGATTTTCTGTAAAAAGGGTGATTGAAGATTTTTCAATTATACAAAGTAATCCTTTAACACCTTCCACCAACTTCTCTAATTTTTCATTAGCTTTGTGGTTTCAAATTAAGCTCACATGCCATTTACAATGCAGCTGAAGAAACCATATACAATTCTATGTCTTGCGTTCGTGATATTTACAATCGCGGGCTTGGCTTTTGAATGTTGGAATCATCATGCCTCTGTCCCATCTTTTTCTGTTAAAAAATTTCAGGAGACCGTTTTTCATACCATTGAAAAATCTGATGACCTGATAACGCAAATCGTAAATAATGATGATTTTTCTGACGAAACTCTGCTGAACCTTTGCTCTCAGTTAAAACAAGAAATAGCCATTTTTGTTTTTCAAGATGATGAATTGTTGTTTTGGAACAGCAATTTGTACGAAATCAACGAGGGGGCAATTCGTAAAGATGAACAGTGGCATTTCATTCATTTGCATAATGCATACGGCATTTACAAATGGTACAATCAAATTGATCATACTTCCATCCTGTCTTTTATACCCATCAAAACAGATTATCCCTACGAAAACGATTATCTGATTAAAAGCTTCCACCCGCGCTTTAAAATTGATGACAGCGTAGCTATTTCAGACAGCATCCATCATGAAGACATGTTAATCATTGATCCTCATGGTGATTTTCTGTTCAGTCTTATTCCTGATCCGGCAGCAAACAATCATAAACCTATCCAAATTGCCGGATTTGTAATGTTTGCAGCATCTTTCTTTTTACTGCTGATCTTATTTTTTAACACCAATAGATTTTTCAACACAAAAGACCTGACAAAAGTACAGTTTATGGTTACAACCGTTGTGATTGGTGCTATTTTGTTTATGGGGATTTATGCCGGTTTTCCAAGCCTGCTCTTTAGCAATCAGCTGTTTGCGTCGAAGGATTATGCAGTCAGCCAACTCATTAAGACTTTAATTGCACTGACTGTTATCGGTTTGTTTGTCGTTGTCGCAGTTGTATTGTTTTACAAGAAAACAGCTGACAAAAAATCAAATTTCTTGGTGCGAAGAGTATCCTTTTTGCTCTATCTGTTGTTTTATTTTGAAATTTTTAAAAGGCTGGCTTTACAAACCAATATCAGCTTTTGTATCTCAAATATTCACGAAATTGACTTTTCCAATATTGGGGCACAGGTATTAATTTTCGTCTTGGGTATCGGACTATTTGTTTTTTTACTGATTATCAACGATCAACAAACTAAATCTAAAAAACTTTCAGATCTGATACTAACTGACCTTGTCCTTGCAGGTGTTGGCGTTTTTGTTTACAGTTTGATATCTCGTGAGTTCGTGACGCTTTTCACTGTGTTGATAGTGTCGGTATTCCTTTTCAATTATGTTTGGATATATCTATTTGGCAGAAAAACAAGCTGGAATATTTTTGCAGCTTTCATGCTGCTCCTCAGCGCATTGTTTTTTTATGATGCCTATCATTTGACCGAATATAAAAAGAACAACAAATATCGGATTCAAGCCGAAAACATACTGATTAACGGACATGCTCCGGACGATCCCATCGCAGTCCTTTTGTTAGAAGAATTGGATAAAAGCTTGAAACAAGATCTCAAACTTAAAAAACTCTCAGCAAGCACTTTTGAAGCTGATTCGATGAACCAATACCTATATCAAAAGTATTTGCAGGGCTTTTGGAATCAATTTAATGTGCACATCCATACTTTATCCAAAAACGCTCATGAGTTGTCCTATTATGTACGTTTTTTAGAATTTGCCGGGAAGAAGGTAAAAAATACGGATTTTTACAGTTTGCCTGCCTCATTATACGATATCAGCTTTATGGGTTTAGTGGACATTCATCAAGGTGAATCTGATTATAAATCATTGGATGAACACAAGCTGTTGATTTTTGAGTTTCAGCCTAAAACCAATTTCAGAAGTTATAGTTTTCCGGATTTATTAATCAGCGAGGAAGCTGATGCACAAAGGCAAAAACAAATTTCCATTGCGAAATACGAGCAGGATCGCCTTACGTACAGCGATTCAAAATTCAATTGGAATGAAACAGATTTTATCTTTAACAATGTAGATGAAGGATTTACAAAATTAAAATATAAAGACAAACCATTTTATATTTTCAAACAAGATGACACGAAGATAGTCATTACAGAAATTTTACCTTTCTCATATCGAAATTCTATTTTTTACGCCCTTTTTGCAGTGCTGATTTATATGCTCATCGCTATGGGGGCATCGCATCTATATCAAATCATACGACAAGGGCGAATCAATCCGCCGGGCTTAACTGCAAAGTTTCAAGTTGTATTCATTTTTATGCTGTTAGTCAGCTTTATCAGCATTTTACTATTTTCTTTGAATTACATCAGAAACAACTATCAGCAAGAGCAAATTTCCGGACTTGAAAAGAAAAAACATTACATTCAAAAGTCGCTTCAGGATTTATATTATTGGACAGAAGACATTCGCTTGGTTGATATGCAAGATTTAAATAACAACTTACAGGAACTTGCTTACAGATACCAAATTGACATCAATGTGTTTGATAATGCCGGTCGGTTGAAGGGAAGTTCGCAATCCTTGATTTTTAGCAAACATTTAATTAGTGATTTAATGTCTCCGGAAATATACTTTGCTGAAAATGAGACACAAAATCAATATGAACAAATCGGTAATTTGACTTATTTGACTACATACACCGATTTATTGAATGGTGATTTTCTACAAATCGGATTTATTTCTATCCCTCAATATTTCAGTCAGACTGAAATAAATGCTAAATTGGAGCAGTTTTCAGGAACAGTGGTGCAAATCTATCTCATTGTCATCATTATTTCTGTAATCCTCATTCTTATTGTGGGGAGAAGATTGGCAAAACCACTGCATCAACTTGAAAAGAAAATGAAATTGATGCGTTTGGACGGTAAAAACGAAAAGGTAGCCTATAAATCCAAAGATGAGATTGGGCAGTTGGTTGAACAGTACAACCAAACCGTTGAAGAACTCGAAAAAAACACGCAACTTTTATTGGCATCAGAAAGAGAAACTACCTGGAGGACCATGGCTCGTCAGGTAGCGCATGAAATCAACAATCCACTGACTCCCATGAAGTTGACCCTACAACAATTGCAGCGAACGAAAGATATCAATCCGGAACAATTTGATGCGTATTTCGTAAAAGCCACCCGAACGCTGATTGAGCAAATAAACAATCTTTCGCGTATAGCCGGTACTTTTTCTGAAATCGCTCGCATGCCTGAAATTAAATTTACTGCCATTGACATTGCTAAAAAATTGGTTTCAGTCATACATTTATTTAAACTGAATGAGGAGCATATAAATATCATTTATGACGGTCCGCAAAGCGGCGTAGTCATTGAATGTGATGCCGAGCAAATCATTCAAGTGTTTAATAATGTATTGAAAAATGCTACCCAGGCTTTCAAACACGGTGCAAAAGGTAAAACTTCAAAAAGAATAACTGCAAAAGGTACAATTAAGGTCATGCTTACCGAAGATCAGGAAACAGTCACCATTGCTTTTACCGATGACGGTCCGGGAATCCCGGAATCCATTCAAGAAAATATCTTCAAGCCTAACTTTACGACTAAAAGTACCGGTATGGGCTTGGGATTAAGCATTTCTAAAAGTATCATAGAAAATATGGGCGGAGAAATTTCGTTTACAACTACAACGAATATAGGTACAACATTTACAATTAAATTACATAAAAAAAGATATGAGGATTAAAACACTTTTCATGCTGATGATAACTGCCGTGATTACAGCCGGTGCAACTGATTTATTATATCAAATCACAGATGGTACATTCAAGACGACAAATGATCAAATTCCTGCATCCATGAATGATGGAGAGCATTACACCTTGATGACTGATCAGCAAACCATCGTCAGATTTAATTATAAAACAGGTGCCATTGTTGACACTTTGTTATCTGTCAAGCAAGTACAAAACGCACCTATTAAGTCATTTGAAGGCTATATCATGAGTCCGCGGGAAAAGAAAATATTGGTTTATAACAACAAGCAAATGCGATATCGCCGTTCTTTCACGGCTGATTATTATATTTATGACATCAAATACAAAGAATTCGACCCCCTATCTTCCCAAGCGCCACAAGCAGCACCGGTTTTTTCACCGGACGACCGATACATTGCGTTTGCTCACGAACACAATCTATACATGAAAAAAGTGGACTTTAAGACGGATATACAAATCACAAAAGACGGTGAGTTCGGTAAAATCAGCAATGGCATTCCCGATTGGTTGTACGAAGAAGAATTTGAAGCCACGCATCATTATGCTTGGAGTCCGGATAGTAAACTACTGGCTTTTGTGAAATTTGACGAAAGCGAAGTCAGAGCCTTTTCTTTCCAAACCTTTTTGGATAAGCATAAAAAGGATTATCTGTTGTATCCCGAACAAACAGCTTTCAAATATCCCAAAGCAGGTGAGAAAAATGCTCGTGCCATAGTGTGTGTATATGATGATTACAACAAGACCACACGCGTTGTCAAGCTCATTGATAATGACACAGATTATTACATACCACGTATCAAATGGACCAACGACAGCGATCAATTGGCTGTTTTTCAGTTGAACAGAAATCAGAATCGATTGGATATGTACGCGGTAAATCCCAAAACCATGCTTGCTAAACTACTCACCCGAGAAGAAAGCAAAACATATATAGATTATAAAAATATCGACTATTTAAAATTTTGCGAAAACAGCACCGATTATTATGGCGTGAGCAGTCGCGATGGTTATAGGCACATCTACAGACACCGGAAAGATGGCAGCATCGCCAAGCAAGTCACCAAAGGCAATTGGGACATTACCGACTTTTACGGGGTAGATGAAAAGAAGAATGTGGTTTATTATCAGAGCGCTGAATCATCACCCATGCAAAGACAGGTTTATGCCATTGATGCAAAAGGTAAAAAAACAAATCTGACAGATGCAAAAGGTAAAAATCGGGCATTTTTCAGTAAAAATTTCAGTTACTTCGTACATCAATATTCCGATGTAAACACACCGGATACATATGTTTTAAGAACTGCTGACGGCAAAAATATCAGGGAGATAAGCAATCATAAAAATATATCCGACACGCTCCATTCTTACAAACTCAATCAAAAAGAATTTTTCAGCTTCAATACCACAGATGGCGTTTCTTTAAACGGTTGGATGTTAAAACCGATCAATTTTGATGAAAGCATGCAATATCCGGTTTTAATGATACAGTACTCTGGTCCAGACTCTCAGCTTGTATTGGATAAATGGGATATAGGCTGGGAGTACTATTTGAGTACTAAGGGTTACATCACCGTATGTGTGGATGGTCGTGGTACAGGTGCACGGGGCAAAGCATTTGCCGACTCCGGTTATAAACAACAAGGCATTCCCGAAGCAGCAGATCAAATTGCTACCGCAAAACATTTAGGTTCTTTGCATTACATCGATAAAAATCGCATAGGAATTTGGGGCTGGAGTTACGGAGGTACAGTAGCCATATTGGCTATGAGTAGCGGAGAGCCTGTATTCAAGGCAGGCATTGCAATCGCTCCGGTAACAGATTGGCGGTTTTACAATACAGCCTATATAGAACGTTTTATGCAAACCCCCGAAGAGAACTTCACCGGCTATGAAAACAGTTCTTCCCTACTCAAAGCCGAACAATTAAATGGCAGACTGCTTTTGGTGCATGGAACAGCCGACGACAATGTGCATTACAACAACACATTAATCTATGCAGACAAATTGGTTGAAGCAGGGAAACAATTTGATATGCAGATTTATACCGACAAAAACCACAGTATTTTAGGCAAGCAAACTCGTAGGCATCTGTACACAAAAATGGTTGATTTCTTGGATAAATACTTAAAAGAACCCTGATCCGAAAATTGACACAGCCTTCTTTTATAGAATTTGATAATTTAGCAAGAATTGATTTATGTTATATAACATGTTAAATAACATTTTTTTTCAGAAAAACAAATCACAATAAAATTAAATTATAGTAACTTTGAACGTCATAAAAATGACTTTCTTTTAAAGCTACATTAGTCGTTATTAATCAACCATTTAATTAAAATAAACATGAACAACGTTAAGAAAAGCTATGTATTACCCATAGCCATGATGTTTGCATTATTTGCAATGATTTCATTTGTGACCGGGTTATCCAATCCTTTGGGAGTTATAATTAAGAACCAACCCGGAGTTCAAAACTGGATGTCGCAGTTAGGTAATTTTGCGAATTTCCTTGCCTATTTATTCATGGGACTTCCGGCCGGTTTGGTATTAAAACGCAAAGGGTACAAATTTACCGCTCTATCAGCCATTGCCGTAGGATTTCTTGGAGTAGGTATCCAATTGATTTCGGGACTGATGCCCTATACCAAAGGGGATAATTTCCTCCCGATATTCATGGTTTATCTTACCGGAGCTTTTGTTTCCGGATTCTCCATGTGTATGCTGAATACTGTTGTAAATCCACTACTCAACACTTTGGGAGGCGGAGGTAAAAGAGGTAACCAATTGATTCAATTCGGGGGATCTCTGAATTCTTTGGCAGCTACCATCGTGCCTATTCTTGGTGGATATTTGATCGCTGATGTAGCAAGAGCAACTTTGAAAGATGCAATTCCTGCATTATTAATTGCTATGGGCATCTTTGCTGTAGCATTTATCGTATTGGCTTTCGTTAAAATCCCCGAACCGCATCTTGAGAAAAAATCAGAAAAAGTTGTTGAAAAAGACAAATACAGTGCAATGTCATTCCGTCACTTTGTCTTAGGAACAATCGCAATTTTCATTTATGTTGGAGTGGAAGTTGGAATTCCCAATTTTATCAATCTTTTTCTTACTGCACCAAAAGACGCAAGTACTGCCGGCATGGCAATGGATGCAGGTGCTGCCGGCACAGTGGTTGGAACCTATTGGTTTCTGATGCTAATCGGCAGATTGCTAGGTGGATCTTTAGGTGGAAAAATTTCTTCCAGGGCGCAATTGACTTTTGTTAGCGCATTAGCATTGATTCTTGTGGTTACGGGTATATTCTTGCCTTCCAACATTTCCATCAGTATGCCGGTTTTCAAAGCTGATATAAGTTTCGGATTACAAGTTGTACCACTGTCTGTTTTCTTCTTCGTGTTATGTGGACTTTGCACATCGGTTATGTGGGGAACCATATTCAATCTTGCTGTAGAAGGCATTGGAAAATATACAGCCTTAGGCTCCGGTATTTTCATGGTGATGGTTGTCGGAGGTGGCGTTTTACCACTTATTCAAGGACTGGTAGCAGACTTGTCTCTGAGTTATATGGTTTCTTATTGGGTAATAGCAGCGGGATTGCTGTTTATACTGTACTATGCCACTATTGGACATAAAAATGTTAACACTGACATTCCTGTTGAATAAGATTGTAATTTATCTGTGTAAATAATATTTGATCATTTTTAAAGTAAAACATTATGGACAAACCTTATGTAATAGGCATGGATATAGGCGGCACAAACACCGTGTTCGGAATTGTAGATGCACGAGGGAATGTGTTGTCAAAATCAGCTGTCAAAACAAGTAAGCATCAAGACATCAATTTATATATTGATGAAATATACAAAGAACTGAGTGTGTTAATTGAAAAAGCAGGTGGTATATCTAAAATCAAAGGCATTGGAGTTGGTGCCCCCAACGGAAACCATTATACGGGAAACATTGAATATGCCCCTAATCTACAATGGAGAGGTGTCATCCCTTTGTCAAAATTAATGTCTGATAAATTTGGTGTACCTACAGTAATAACAAATGACGCAAACGCGGCCGCAATTGGAGAAATGACTTATGGTGCAGCACGCGGTATGAAAAACTTCATCATGATTACCTTGGGTACAGGTGTTGGAAGTGGTATTGTCATTGACGGTAAATTAGTATATGGTCACGATGGTTTTGCAGGAGAATTAGGTCACACCTGCTCCATAAGAAATGGACGTTTGTGTGGTTGTGGAAGACATGGATGTTTGGAAGCATATGCTTCTGCAAATGGTGTAGCCCGTACAGCAAAAGAAATCCTTCAAAATCAGAATGTAGACAGCTTGTTACGCAATACTCCTATTGAGTCCATCACCTCTAAGGACGTACATTACGCTGCATTACAGGGCGACAAAATAGCTTTGGAGATATTTGAGTTTACAGGTAAGATTTTAGGTGAAGCTATGGCTGACTTCGTGGCATTTAGTGCACCCGAAGCCGTCATTTTATTTGGAGGTCTGACCAAAGCCGGTGATTACATCATGAAGCCGATAGTGAATCATTTAGAGAAAAATCTCCTTCAAATTTGGCAAGGAAAAATCAAGGTGCTCTTTTCCGGTTTAAAAGAATCAGATGCTGCTGTTTTAGGATCCAGTGCGCTTGCATGGGAAATATAGAAACACTTTTGTGCGGTTTCTCGGAAAGGTGCCAGAGCGGTCGAATGGGGCGGTCTCGAAAACCGTTGTACAGGTAACTGTACCGAGGGTTCGAATCCCTCCCTTTCCGCATCAATGCGTACTGTAACTCACTCAATTTTCTTTGCCGATGATGCATTGACAAATAATACGCTGCCTAATGCATCATATCCTTCAAACACATCACGACCATGCTGCTTCACTTCTTCTGCAGTAAAACCAATGATGGTCATACCTGCTTCCGAAGAGTAATCAGCTATGGTTTTCTTGTAAGAAGTGTCGTCTTTACGAACTACAATTTCAATATTATGCTGATAAATCGGCATTCTTCCGCTCATAATCAATTCATCGAACCAAACCTTTACGGCTTCTTTTTCATCTTCGCGACAGAAATAATAAATTTTGATTGAACTTTTTTTCCAATCGGGATGACCCAAAATGATGAAACTCATCAATATCATTAAATTGGCATTTAATTCATCGTATGTCTTGATCCATACATGTATGCCGTTTTTATAAAAGATGGGTTTTCTGGAAACAGCCAAAATACAAATGTCGAAATCACCCGCATTGACCATACGGTAATTATCAATGATGATATCTAAATCACCCGGTTCTTCCTTGTCGTAGTCAAAAATCAACATATTGTTTTCCATGCCGGCAATACCTGGGATTTGTATGGCTTGCACAATGGCAGATGTGTTGGATGGAGATACAATGGTGTTGACGTAAACGCTGTGGTCAATTTCAATATTTTTCAGAATTTTCATCAATTCTTTCTGAGCGCGCTCGTTGGTTTCTCTTGAATAATAATCCTGAATGAAATGCAGGTAAGTTCCAAATCCGAATTTGTAGGACAACCAATTCAACAATCGAAAAGCATTGTCATATTTAAAAGAGTTTTTCGATATGCAAATGGCACTGGGTCGCCACTCCTTATCAACATTAGAAATCTTTTGTCTTTGAATATAGACTTGTAGCCACCTGTTTAATTGGAAAATGGAATTAGCAAATATGGATTCTAAACCTTTGCGCTTTTTATGCAGACTATCAATATAAATATAAATAATCACCAAAACGACTAAGGCAGACAAAGTGTAAATTACGCTGATTTGAAACATAATCAGGATAGATGCTATAAAGCCGATTAAGGAGAAAAACCATTTTGACTTAAAAGAAGGGCGATAGGAAGGTGATGACCCAAAATGGTTCAAGAATGAAATCAAACAGATAGAACCGTAGGTTACCAGAAAAAACATAGAGATGATTTGTGCTACCATATTCACATCTCCAATCAGTATAAAGAAAATGGCAATTACACAAGTAACGAGGGTTGCGTTTACGGGTTCTCCATCACTTGCCCTGTTTTTAGTCAACCACTCATTGATTTTATTAGAAGGGAAAGACTCATCCGTGGCTAGGGCCTGTAAGGTGCGTGGTGCTACCAAGGCCACCCCCAAAGCGGCTGAGCTTGTGGCAGCAGCTAATCCCAACGGAATAACGATAAACCCCCACACTGCAATATCAGCCATGATCAACTGATTGCCGGCTAAGTCTTCCGGACTGGCAGAATGGGCTAATTTATAAGCAACCAAAAGATAAGTGATCATTCCAATCAGAGTTGCCGCAATCGTTCCCAATGGGATGGATTTACCCGGATTTTTCAAATCGCCCGACAGACCTACACCGGCCGTCATACCTGTGAATGCGGGAAACACAATGGCAAAGACCAAAAAGAACTGATCCATATTGCGAAACTGAGCATTGGCTAAACTAAAAGTTGATCCGGCTGAAAATTCTGTTCTTCCAAGAAAGAACAACACTAAGGAAATACCAAGTATCCCTGTAATGATATACAAAACCTTCATTCCCATGTCAGCTCCTTTCTTAATAATCATATAAGCTAAAAGAAGCATCACAGGAACACTGATGATTTGGCGCGGAAGTATGAGGTCATACCTGTCTTTCAAAAAATCAAACAAGAAAGAAAAAGATTCTGTAAAGGCAATGACATAAAAAGCTACGCTTATCGCCTGAGAGAGATATAAAACAATACCGATGGTAGCTCCGATATTCAGGCCAAAAGAGCGGGAAATAATATAGTACTCACCTCCGCCCTCAACCCGTTTATTGGTGGCTATTTCAGAAATTGCCAATGCGGTGGGGATCGTGACAGTATGACCCAGCAGAATGATCAAGATCACTCCCCAAAAACCGACTGTACCGACGGCATATCCGAATCGTAAGAATAAAACTGCACCTAAAATGGTAGAAAGGGCTGTGAAAAGGACAGGAGCCGTACCGAATTTTTTACGTTTTTCCATCGATTTGTTTTTAAATAGGTTTACTTGTAGATATTACATGATAAGCTTACGCAAAACATGCAAATATAAAAAAAATTATTTAGGGATATGCGTTGTTAAATTCAAATTTTGGTAGGATTGAGAAATATGTTGGCGGTGTCTCATAAGTGCCCAACTGCTGCGTTGCTTTCGATATTCGGGCTCAGTCACATACTTCAGTATGCTCCTTCGCCCTCAATCTCAGCGCCTTGCATTTGAACACTTCTAAGACACCTTGCAGTATTTAGTTGATATTTTATTTGACAAGGGCGATTTTTAACGCTGTTCTCACTTATTTTTCGGCTCACCGGACAAGGTCGGTTGTGAGCAAAAGCCTTGAGTAGATTTATGAAACAGTAAGATTTCAGCAAGCGCTTCTTCGTGATTTTAAAAGCGCAAAAACAATTCCCATGAGTAGCAATGGTAATAAACCATCACCAACCGGAATGCTTTCGATGGGATCTTCAATTGGATCTATACCCGGATGCGTGATGTCGCCAGGGACATAATCATCAATAATAGGATTTGACGGCGGTGACATCAATATAGAACCTTGACCGGTGAGGGGAACGGAACTTCGACCGTAGAGAGAACCGGAACTTGATAAATGTGGACCTTGTGCTATGAGAGTATTGGAATTTGTTCCCGATCCCGAATTTTTTCTTGAATTTGATCCAAATCCGTATGATATTGGCATGGTTGCTCCTCCGCCGACTGAAGCAGCAACAGGGTTTTTCACTGTGCTCCTTGAATTATAAGCTGGGGGTAGCTGTGAGATAGGGGTAGATGATGTAGTAGTTGCTCCTTGGTTAGGTTTGAAATTCGGAAGTTGATTGTCTTGACTTGTGTAAAATGGGCTGTTCACTAAGCCTTGAGACGTAACAGAACCTTTCGGGGATGCAATTTTAGACGGTTGAAAATTTTGGTTATAGGGATTCTTTATCGGACTCACGTACACCAAATAATCTTGAGAGAGCATGTCACTAGAATAAGTTGCTTTAACCAGGTAAACACCCACCCCAATCAAAGCTACAAAAAATAATATGTAAAGAAACTCTCTTCTCATACGATGATTATCTTCTTATTAAAAGTTTGCCGGTTTCAACCGCATTACCTGCAATTGCTCTCACCAATACAATTCCCACATAATTGTCAAGGTCAAAAGAAGTGTATTTTCCTGCTTGTAAAACATGTTGTTGCAACAATCTTCCGGATATATCGTAAACCGCACAATGTCCGTTTTTTTCTGTCAAATTCTGAACAACTACATGATATTGATCAGTACTGTATATATGAATCAATTGATTGGAAACAATATCAAACTCACTATTGGTAGTAATTCTAAACCTATTGTTTGATTTGTTTGCATATCCTTTCGTAAACGAATAATAGGTTGTATCCGACTGAATGGCTGTCACTTTATTCTCATAGAGATCGATTAAATACAGAGAAGGATACAATTCTCCAACATTCTTATTGATTATTTTGATGGTATATGCTTCGTCAATTCCTTCTTTGAAATGTAAATTGATATTACTGAAATCATTGATTGTGTTGACTTGTAAATCACCTGCCGGTTCATTGGCATAAATTGCAGCAGATGCACTGTTGCTGTTGATGATTTTGTAGCCATCCCATCCGTTATCAAAGAATTTGGAAGAAGAGGGCTCATGGAATAACCAAACTTGATCCATGGTGTTGTTTCCGTGCAATTGCACAGTCAAGTGGGGAAGAACACAATCCTCCTGACTTTTAACCCTTTGTGCGCTGACATTTCTGGTGTGCGAAGAGTAGGGAATGGTAACACTTCCGCTATTGGCAGTGGCTCTTACCACAAAACCTTGCATGGATGGTATTCCCCCCGGCAGAATTTCTCCTGCTGTATTTTTTGGAACTGCTAAATACTGACCCCTTCCTGTTCCCAAACGACCATGGGTCTTATCTACATTCCAATCGGCATATGATCCGGAATGATAAATATAAACCGTTGCTTCCGTGTTGGATCCGAAGGTCATATCGCTTACTTTGATGGCTGCTGTGTAGGGATTCGCCAACACGTGCTGACCGGAATAATAGTCTACCACAGACTTGCTAAGGGGTACTGTGATGTCTCCGTTTTCAAGGATGCCCTGAAAAACATATGTTTTTGCTTCCGGCTGGACTACTTCATACCCCCGGAACGAAACAAGCGTGTCAGTGCCTGCTAATTCTTCCCATTTGCTGTATTCACCGGAAGTTTCATTGAATTTTCTTACATAAGCCCCACCAAAAGTTGGTGCAGCAACCAGGGTGCGCAAGGGAATTCCGAAGTATTGCCAGTTAAGTTTGTCGGTATCACCATCAGGGAGAATGCTATCAATATAAGCCATCGAATACATTTCTACCGTTGCCGAAACAGGATTGGATGCAAGGTTTTGGAAAATCAAAGTGCCGTTGGGATTTTCCGAAGATGCTTTGATGTGCAACCTGTCCACATGGGTGTTGCTGATGGTTGTCTTAACATCCAACTGGTTAGCAGGCGTGACAGTTACTTTACCCTGCTCACCAATCTCAATGATAGACTTGCATACCGCGTCGGTAATATTGACAGTGGATTCATCTATTACGGTGACCACATCATGCTGATGCGGGATGCGATCAATATTCCACTTTCCGGGTGCATTCCAATTCCCGTCTCCTCGGTTGAATATTATGGAATATTCCACCGGACCGATATCAAGTGACCCGTTATATTGCCGTGGGTTGCCGTTGATGTCACGAGTCGGAATACCCACAACTTGATTACCGGCATTTACTAAGCTGGTGGTTGGCGATAAATAATAAGAAAATACCTCTGCCGGAGCGGCTAATTGATCTTGAAATATCGTGTCTTCCGGAATTATTTGATTACCTGTTCCGGGTACTAATGTCTCTCCATATATTGCAGAATAGGTAGCCGTTACGCTACTGCCCAATTGGTTAAAATCGTGATCATTGTCCACGATTGAATTGATTACTTGCAATGACCCTGAAATACCGGTAGGTGGTGGCGCAGATTGCCCCATGCTCATCCATGTTATGGACAAACAACACAATAAAAACCATATGTTTTTAATCAATCTCATGTCTATCTTTGCGATACTATTGCTACAGGCCGAACTTTATGGTTGCTTGTTGTTTTATTATCGTTGCTAGGCAAGTAAGCACTACTGAGTGGAAAATAAAAGGCCCATGCCATCATTTGGTTGTATTCATTTGATGACCAATAATAATTATTTTTAATCTCTGTTTTACCCAGTCTGAGTAAAAGTTCATTGATCAGTTCTAATTCATCATCAAGTGCGCGCAACTGACCGATTGAAGGCAAAAACCATTTGGCATCTTCTCCCGCGGCACGTCTGTGTTCATAACAATACTTGGCTGCACAATTATTCACAGTTACAGTGTGTTGGGGTTCATTGACAATAAGCGCCGTATTGCCTTCACCGTCATAGTCCATCAAGGCAGTCTCTGCCGTACCGTAATTATACAAACCGGGAATATCTACGGGATTCCATCCATTAGTTCTATTCGGACTCCATGGTATAGACACTTCATCCACTGAAACAATCCACGAACGACCATTGATATAATCATTATGTGTGTTGCTCCAAAAGCATATGCCAATCACATTCGAAGCATCATAGTTTTCCGGAAAAATTAAACTTCCGTTTGCATCATACGTCGGTGTAAACACCACACCGTCATCAAAAAACATATCACCCGGATAAACAACGGAAGATTTCAAGTAATAGTTATCCATCACCCTACAATTAACTACTTCACCCGCAGCTCCGGCAACACCGAACCCGGTAACAGCATAATTTTCAGTGACAATGCTGTTGATGAGTTTTCCGTTGTTTCGAATATATACACCTCCCCCTTCAGCAGTTTGTGTTGAAACAATATCGCTGTATATTAAACCTATAATAGGGACAAGGATGTATAAAATGGTTCTTCTCATATTATTTATCGAAGCGATGCATATTTAACTGTCACAGGAACAAGATAGCCGGGAGTTGTTTTATTTTCTTTTACTAAACCCCATTCACCCCATGGATATGAGTTAGTGTCAAGTCCCCATATTTCGTCAATGTCACACTCAGTGGATGATACATACATTCCCCTGGGAAACATAGTCGCTGTCCCGGTAATCCACCCCAGTATATCTCGTGCGCAGGCATCCATCTGCGGATGGACCTCCCACATTTTATACAACTCTCCTCCGGCAGGAAGGTACCACTCTCCCAACGTACCGGCAGGTGTGTTATATCCCTGTATATATTTCAGGGCATAATCTGAATTATGCCAAGGTGGTGGACTGCTGCTTTGAAGCCATCGGGTTATGCCAACAGACAATGAATCTGAATTAGTGCGTCCATCAAAATCTTCCATAGCTTCATCTTCTGTTGCCACATTGGGTAAATTTGCCACATCAAATTCCGGATTAAACCATAACTTTTTATCAGAAGAATTAGTACGAATTTTTCCCATCACGAAGATTTTGCCTGATGTGGGAGCCGGATCTACATAAAAGATGATGCCCTGAGGGGTTTTATCCGAAGGGATTCCTCCCTCTAAAGTAGCCACGACTTTACCAGTCTGCTGATTTATTGAATAAGTAGGTTGAAGTATGGTTCCGTCCGTACAATAAATATCCCCTATACTGCCTACAAAAGTTCCCGGAATGATCCCGGGTTCAGGTTCTAACTCAGAGGCTACATTATTGTGGATGATACAATTCGTTACAGTCCCTCCGTCAATCAACAATCCGCCTCCGGCTCCCTTTATGGAACCGGAAATTGTATCAAAGGCATATCCTTTTGTAATCACAAACCCATCCAACCCACCATAAACTGTTGCTACACGATGTTCATATTGGCCGTCTAAAACACTTTGCTGACTGGGTGTTGCACGACCCGGATAAATTCTGTCGTTCAATGAAGTGGCGTTACCGGGAAATCCACCGATCAACGTTATTCCCGAGGGAATAACAAGCTCATCTTCAGTATAGGTTCCAATGGCTACCCAAATCGTGTTAGGTGCGGAAAGTCCGGAGATGGCGTCTGCTATGGAATCAAAATTCGCTACACCGCCTATGGGAGTGCTAAAGTTGACCGTTCTTGCAGGCTGTTGCGACCTAGTAGAACAAAGGACGAAAAGAAACAGAAAAATTATCAAACAAATTCTTTTCATACGAGAATCATCAATTTTCTCAAATGTTATATGGCGCTTACTTCACTTAAGGGTGTTTGCAAATTTGAGTGTCAATTAATTATATTTAGTAAAAGCGCAAAGATAATTAAAATTTTTTAAAAAACAATCAAACTATATGAGTATTTATTTATGCCGAAATATGTTAAAAAACAAGAAAAATATTAAAAATTTCACATTACAGGCAAATGCCGCTCATCATCAACAAAGCTACTCAACAAGCCACGCAAAACTTTACAATCAATATTCTTTGGTTTAATTTTAGGTATTCAAAGAAAAATTGGTTTCGTAACCCTCTTACGTGTAAAAGCATATGCATATTGTGTACGCGCACAAAAGTACAAGTTTATTTTTAACCTACCAACTAAACTTAGATAATTTGCTTTGGGGAATATTGTAAGACGTTGATTTTTTGGTATTTGTACGACAGTTAAAATCCATAACTTATGTTAAAAACACAGTATCTCTTTTTCAATGAGTCGTTCACTCCAGCCATTATCAATATAATCCATAACCTTTTTCCTATTGGGATAGTGTTTTGTTCTGCCTTTTTGGTGGTTGCAGCACACCCGTGCCTTAGTTTAATCTTACTACTATTTTTACTGTTTCACGATTGCCTGCTGCTTGAAGGCTAACCAAATAAATACCTTTTGAGAGATTGAGAGGTATCTCGGTTACACCTGTCGCCATATGCTGTGAGAACAAATTGCCTCCGGCTACATTGTAGAGAGTTATTTGTCCCTCGCTACCGCTCAGATTAGTAATAACCAGCAAGTTGTCTTGTTTCAGATAAGCGTCCAACGGACTCATTAAATCGTTTTTAAGTTTGAGCTTATGGCTGTTTAAAATCACAAATCGTTTTTCTACATTTCCATTATTTACGGCTGTAAAACGGTAGTAAGTCGTATCTGAATCCAATGCAAGACTGGTTTCGTTTACCAAATCGTGCAGGTGTAAATTGGTGTATTGCTCCAAATTGGACTTAATCAATGTCAATTCGTACTCGGTATCTGCATTGGCGTAGAAACTGATGATGCTTCCGTCTATGGTTTTATCTGCATTTACTTGCATCAAGCCGTCTTTATTTTCTGTAAAGATAAAGGCGGTAGGTGTTCCGAAGTACTTGCGTCCGTCCCAACCGTTATCGAAACAATTGGTGGTTCCTTCCTGACTGATAAGCCACAGGGCATCCCGGGTGGAGGCACTCTCCAGATTTATGCGGAGGTAGGAGAGTGGAGAGGATTGTTCTTGTTCAATTTCAATATTTTTCGTAGCCCGCTGCCTGTGTTGTTTCGGAGCTAATTGGGGTTTGGTGTTGGGAAGAACCTTTAACTCTCCCGCTGTTGTATATGGGATATTGATAGTTACGGGGGCACCCGGACCTGCTTCCAATACAGCATCGGTAAATTTTAACATAAATCCTTGCATAGATGGAATTTGATGGTCCCATACTGCCGGAGAAGCGTTTTTCGGAATGGCAAACCAGTTTCCCGCACTA
The DNA here is from genome assembly GCA_002070265.1 of Bacteroidetes bacterium ADurb.Bin174. GTDB lineage: Bacteria > Bacteroidota > Bacteroidia > Bacteroidales > Paludibacteraceae > Paludibacter. The sequence continues at coordinate 19,950 of MWCX01000029.1, forward strand.
AGTTGTGTAGTATCTATAGTCATTTTTCCTGTGGTAGCCCAGTCATGAAAACGCCCCGTATTGTACAGATATACGGTAGATTCTACTTCTGCAGGGAAGGTAAGCTGATTAATGTCAATAGCTGCCGTATAGGAGTTACCAAATAGATTTTGACCCAAACCGTAACGTACGTTTCGAACATATCCTGTTGCTCCTGTTACTTCCGGAGCCTGGCGTGTCATCGTAACAGTTTTATCACAGAAATTCAATTCTCCGGCAATGGTGTAGGTTGTGGCTTCTTCCTGGGTAATGGAATAACCTTTAAAAGCTTCCAATACGCTGTAGTTATTTAACCAATGCCATTTGTTATAAAACTGTGTATTATCCCCATTATAGGTTTCATCATACATATACAGGGTGGCTCCGTGGAATGTGGGTTCGGTAAGGATGCTATCCACAGGAACACCGAAATACTGCCATTGGTAGGAAGTTGTAAAGGACTGACCTTCGGTGGGACTGCCTACAATGTTGTCAGTCCAGGTTTCTTCGTTTCCTTTTACTCCTTTGGCATAAAGTTGTACTGCACCCATTACCACGTCATCACAAGGTTGCCCTGCCAGTATCAAAGTACCGTTCGGATGCCGTTGAGATTCATCCGTCAATCCATCCTGACCTACTTTTCGACCATCTGCTTTTATGAAAAGTTTGCTTGGGTCTGTCTGTGAACCAATGACTTTACCTCTTACCGTAAGAGAGGATCCGGCTGAAATTATCGTTCCGAATGAATCTGTTTCGTTGATCAGACTACCAATCACTTTGGCAGTGCCTGAAGGAATCTCTAAGTCATTTAAAGTCGTCTTACCTTTCGCGTTATTGGCATATCCGTTGGCAAACTCAATATCTTCGCCGGTACGGGGTACAATATCATAAATCCAGTTGGAAGGAGTGTTCCAATCGGTGTCTATAGTCCCTACCCACAGGTTCTGAGGCAGACAGCAAGAGGCAAGATCACCTATTACTTTCCCCGTATGCGTTTTCAGCAAGGTAACAGATCCTCCGGTCTTCATACTTAACTCGTACATATAGGAATCCGCCCCATCTGTTGCCGATATAAAGAAGGTTTCCAGATCCAGGTGAGAAGCTACGCCTGTTAAAGTTCGTCCTGTTGTAATTTGAACGATTTGTTCGGCATTGGCATTATTAGAGCCTGCTAATTCCAATGGATTGATAACATAGAGATGGCCGTTGTTACTTGCATCGTTGCCCACTACATACATGGAACCTGTCCAGTTAAACGCTATATCACCCACTCCTCCGGAAGGGATACCTATGATCGTTCCCCGGTTTGTCCAAGTTGTTCCCCAGGTGGTAGGCGTAACACCAAATGCGGAAGTTGCGGATAGTACCCACATGGTGTTGGAGGAATCTACTATCCACAAGTTGCCATTTTTGTCGAATGCCATGCCGTTAACATTGGTGACTCCGGTGGGAAGTGCTCTAAACACTTGGGGATTTCCCGTTGACACTTGATTGTTGTACAGATAAACATGAGTAGCAGATGTAGTACCGTTGCTTGGCACGTAATAAACATGATGTGGTGCTGTGTTATATATGGCAATGGCCGAAGTTCCCGACATTCCCGTTGTCGGTATATTGAATACGGGAGCAGAGAGATTCCCTTTGTTTCCGACCGGAATGTCAATTACTTTACCCAAGTCAAGGAGAGTAGCCGTGTTGCCGTCTAATCCATACCAAATCTCACCACAGTTATCTGATGCCGCTGCTACATTGACAGTTACTTGAAATGTGCTCAAACAGCCATCAGGGGATTGAGCCGTTACAAGATAATGTATGGTATGCTCGTAAGCACAATAGTTGTAAAGAGTTCCTGATACACTCGTTTGGTTCGTGCCGGAGGCTATGCCGCCCACTCCCAAAATTTGAGTCTCTACGGGATCCCAACTGTAGGTACTCCCAACAGGGACCACGCCATCCGTACCGTGTACGGGCGTGTGGCTAAACTGTTCACCGGAACTGACATTTATCACTTTATCGTCAATTGCCGGTGTGGCCTTCAGCTCATAGGATGCTTTGGCAGGTTCGGGAGGATTCACCACGTTGAGCGTGCTATGACCTGCAGCATCTTCAAAGGCATAGTCAAACGTCAAAGTACCTTTTATCGTAGGATCCGTTCTTCTGAAAATCAATTTCGTGGGATCGTAGGCAGTAGTAGTGTGAGATGTTCCATTTATTTCCACACCATTGTAATAAATCTTACCGTTTGTAAGAGCTATGTTTTGAAGTGTCAGCTTCTTCCCCGCACCATTGTTCCAATTCGGTTCGCTATCAATGGAGGAGAGCTGAATAAGCTTCTCGGCCACAGAAACACAGCCCGAAAAACTAATATTATCCTGCATGGGAACTCTGTTGGCTCCAAAGTTTACAATAGTAATCGAAGAAGCATTTGCGCCCGTGGTAAATTGAGCAGATCTACCGTCAGGTTTTTCCGGTAAAACTTCTGTTGCCCCATTTACGGTTTCGCCTGTGGGGATGACACCCGGAATATAAGCCGGAGCCGGATTACCCACTGCCGCATTACGGTCAGAAAGTACTGCCCGATACGGCGTGTTGACTGCTCCTGTCATAGTGTATGTGCCGTCTGCCTTGAGTTGCGTGGATTTTAAAACCAGATTGTTTGTAGGATTTACTAAATGCACATAAAGCACTGAATTCTGTACCGTAGTTTTATTCGCAATACCGCCTATAACACCGTCCCAGTCATCGTAAACAGAACCTTTAACCTCCGGACAGCTTTTAGTAACTGTAACCGCAGTACCCTGCGTGCTATAGCACTCGAGATCTTTATTATAGGCAAACATATAGTAAGTGCCGGGAGGGGCTTGTGTAGGGTCTTTAACCCTTGCTCCGACAGATGAGTTTTCATAAAAGAAGTAGTAATCCCACCCTACCTGGCGATTGGTTATATTTCCAGCACCGAGGCTATATAAGTTGGCCAATCCATCCGGACAGTTTCCCGCTACGGTAGCGGTAGTTAGGATAGGCCGCTCTGGAAGAGATACAGTTACACTTACGTTGTCAATGTATTTAGTTACACGATTTCCGCTCCAAAATGCAATTCCACCAAAGTAATCTGACCCGGAATTACCAAAATTTATAGGTACTTCAATGGTTATTCTATAAAATCTATTATTACTATAATTAGGACTATAACCTGTTACAGCGGGTTGTCCATCTAGCCAAACTTTTACACCATTAGGTATTCCATCTAGCCCTGGTATATACCAACTTCCTCCAAAACCGTTCTTATAGATTAACAACAAATGATTACCCAAATCACTTCTGTCTAAATTTGAATAAAGATTGGGTATGTCAGGCTTTAGATATACAGCAAAAAAGCTAGCTAGTGTATGAGAAGATATTGCTAAGTCAAACTCAATGATCTTTGTACCCCAGCGGCTTATTTTAGAGTTTTTTTGATAGATAGTTTTATTATACCTCAGCGCAGCATCAGTAAATTTTACAGCATTAAGTTTCTGTGTACCTAAAGTTATATTAGGAGTAATATGGAACTCGCCATCGTTATTGGTAAAGTTTCTTTTCCAATATATTCCTCCTCCATTAGTGTTGTCTCCCAAAGGAATCCTGTATGAGCCTGCCATTTGGTATTGATCGAACCCACCATCCATTACCACATTGCCCCCGCAACACCCCGGCATAGAGTGTACATTTACTACCGTAGAAGGGAAGCTATATTTGGTTGTGCCATTACAGTTATCGGTAGCAAAAAGATAGTAAGCGCCGACTCCCACTTTTGTAGGGTCTGATACAATGGTGGTGTGGGTAGCATCAATGTACCAAGTGTAGGTGTATCTTGTGTCGCTGGGATTAAGCGTGTTTAGGTTGTAGGTTGTGCCGGCATCGCAGCTTGAAAGATATACATTTGTATTTGTAGGCACAGGCGTAGGAATAACCTCATAGACCTCTACATTATCCAGATATACCATGCGTGATATTCCGGTTTTGGTATATTCAAACGTTAACGTAGCCGATGTTGTGCCTTGATAATCGGGAATCGTAAGCACAAAATCGTGCCAGATATTGTTGTTTATTTTCCCGTCGGTTACATAGTGTGAGGGCCAATAGTTATAAAACACAGTAATATGATCTATTACTCCCTCGACAGGGGTAAAAATAGATTGCGCTGCGATTCCGCTTTGAGTCAAGGTACCGATAATCTGTCCGCCGAGCTTGACTATCATCTCGTATCCTCCCGTATTGGACGAGGCAAATGAAAACTTTACCCGTTTAGGGTAACCTACGCAGAGGCTCATCGCGTTTGAGGTGGCAGTAAAGATACCTGGTCCGTTGTCTATCCATAAATTGGTCCCGTAAGTAAAAGTGTTCTCCCAACGCCATCCCAAGCCATTACTAACGGGATTGCTAACTGTCCAATTCTGTATTCCGGAATCGAATGTGGAGTTTGTTATCAGGTTATTACTAACAAGCTTGTACTCCGTCTGCGCCATTGTGACATTAAGAACAAACAGAAATAAAACAGTAAAAGAAAGTAAAACTTTTCTCATAATCCTACAACCTTCTAAACATGACGGTTATTGTGCATAAAAACGGTGCAAAAATACGTGTATTTTTTCTACCTGCCAACTAAATTCAAATAACCTATCTTATAGGCAATGTAAGGCATTGACTCCCTGGCGATTATAAATGTTTAAGTTTTTTAATTTTTGTTAAAACCGCAAAGCCAATTCTCCGAAAAATTTCGGTTGATGAAAATCAGGATTTTCAGTGAGGATTGGATTCCAACTAACATAATGTGGTTCAGAGGTACCGTCGCCACATTTATAAAAATTAGCCCTTAGTTTTTCGGGTAAATTGTCGGAGTTAATGTTAAGTATTTCAAATGGGATTTTCACGGTTAAAGTCCATTCGAAATTACCTTTTTTCTCTTGAAAAGGTTGATTCCCCAAGGAGGGATAGCGTTTTATTTGCGACATTTTTTGAGCTGACAAAGGGTTAACGCCTTCTGTCCGACTGATTCTTTCGGTTGCAAGGCAAGTACCTATACAATTAAATTCAAAGTTAAAATATGTTTTACTGCTGGGCAATTGACAAAAAAACTCCACACAACTGTCTTGCCACACCGGATCCTGGTCATTGGTATAGAGGGCCTGTATTTGTTTCTCATTCACTGCATAATGAATGAATAAGGCTTTATTGGAACGGGCGACGATGAATTTACATGCAGGTTTTAACGGAAATGTACCGGGCCAATTAACCTGATCAATCGCTTCGATTTTTTTTTGCTTTGATAGCAAAGAAGAAATAGTGCTTATATCAGGAGAACCATTTAATTCGGGGATATATGGGATTGTTATTCGTTTCATTTGATCATAATTTATTTTTAGTTTTTATTTAGTCAGGATGAATGTTTTTTTAGTAATTTCAAAATGACATACAAAATAATTGCAATCACCGTACACCATAACACCCAGTTATTATCAATTTGAATTTTACCTTTTACGCAAGAGTAGCGAATGTTGTGAAAGATAAAAAGTAAGATAAAAACCGCTAACAGACCGTTCTTTTCTTTTATCAATACTTTTTTAATATTGAAAGGATAGAACGGTTTCTTCTTATTACGGCATGAGGGAATAAAAGCAGGCGTTTGTTCAGCCCAATCCATGTACGTTTTGCCAAACTTATTTCGTAAAAATTGTTCTTCTGCGCACATGATTCGTTCGTAATAAATCCAGTAAATCAACACGAAGATGATAAAAAAGTATAGGTTTGCGACCAAAATTACAGCACCGGCCCACATCAAAAAATTACCGAGATACAAAGGATGCCGTACCATAGAATAGATGCCGGTTGTGTTGATCTCGCCGGCTAATTGTTCTTTCGTATTTCGTCCGGAGGTGCCGGGAGGCGTATGTCCTACTGTGATGATACGAATAAACAACCCTATTAAAGCAACGATTAAAGAAGTTATTTCAATGCTGAAATACTGTAAATCAGTAAGCATCGGACCCTGAAGCAGATTTGCGACAAATACGCCTATTCCTGCTACTACGAGAATTAGAGGTAAATAACTTCTATAACGAAATAAGAAGTTGCCTTGTTTCACAAAGGATTCCTGAAGTGCCATATACAGATTCTAAGCGTTTAAAAGTTGTGTTTTAGATAACAATCACAAATGTACATGATTTATTTTGAAAAATAATACGTGATTTCATTCCGGTTGTTACCACTTTATTTCTTGCATTCCTTTCGCTTTTAAAAATTCATTGGCTGCCGAAAAATGTCCGCAGCCGATAAAACCTCGATAGGCAGACAAGGGAGAGGGATGTACGGTTTTAAGTACCAAATGTCGCCGGTTGTCAATATAAGCTCCTTTCTGCTGGGCATATGACCCCCAAAGCATAAATACTAAATCTGATTTTTTTTCTGCAAGTATTTTTATGACGGTATCTGTGAATGTTTCCCAACCTTTGCCTTGGTGCGAACCGGCCCGGTGCGCTTGTACGGTTAAAGTAGCATTCAAAAGCAATACACCTTGATTCGCCCACCTTATCAGATTGCCTGAGTTCGGAAAAGGAACACCCAAATCACGTTCTATTTCTTTGAAAATATTAACTAAAGAAGGAGGAAATGCTACTCCGTCATTGACTGAAAAGCATAATCCATGTGCTTGTCCTGGACCATGATAGGGGTCCTGACCAATGATCACCACCTTTACATCATCAAAGGGACATTGATCGAAAGCGTTGAATATCAAGGGAGCCGGTGGAAATATTTTACCTTTTGCATAGGCTGTTCGTACAAATTGCACCAAGTCGGCAAAATAAGGCTTGTCGAACTCCGGCTGTAAAACTTTTTTCCAGGATTTTTCTATTCTAACTTCCATCACTAAACGAATAAGGCATTTTTAAGTTGTGTCATGGCTTGTTCTAAGATTGCTTTTGGACAAGCCACATTCAAACGCATGTGATATTCACCGCCGGGACCGAAAATAGTCCCCTGGTTTAGGCCTAAGCCGGCTTTTTGCACAAAAAAGCGATGCAATTCATCCGGTTCCATACCCAATGCTCTACAGTCTAACCACAACAAGAAAGAAGCCTCGGGAAGCATGGGTTTAATTTGCGGAATGTATTTGTTTAAAAAACCTACAACATAATCCACATTTTCCTGTACGTAGTGTAACATAGCTTTACGCCAATGATTCCCTTCAACATAACAAGCCGCTGTGGCGGCATAAGCAAATATGTTTCCGGATGTAATTTCGGAAGCCTCTAAATAAGAGTTGAATTGTTGGTATAATTTGCTGTTCGGTATCACATAAAAAGAGGTCTTCAGTCCGGGCATATTGAATGTTTTGCTGGGCGACATAAAAGTAACGGAGTTAACAGCAGCAGTTTGTGATACCTTTGCAAACGGGATGTGCTTGATTCGTGAATCGCCAGGTAAAACCATATCAGCATGAATTTCATCGGAAATAACTAATATTTTGTGTTTTGCGCATATTGCATCCAACTTTCGGAGGGTTTCTAACGACCAAACTTTCCCTCCCGGATTATGCGGATTGCACAGAATCAACATCTTGGTTTTGTCCGTAATTTTACTGCGCAAATCGTCAAAATCCATTTCAAATTTACCATCTACTTCTTGAAGCGGATTGTAAACCAAGTTACGTCCGTTATTATTCACAACGTTCATAAAAGGATGATAGACCGGAGGCTGTACGATAACCTCTTCTCCGGGTTTTGTAAAACATTGAACTGTAAAAGCCAAACCCGGAACGATACCGGGAATAAAGCCTGTCCATTCTGTTTCTATCTGCCAGTCATGCAGTTTTTGCGTCCAAGCAGCAAACAGCTTAAAAAAATCAGCAGGTGTTGTGGTATATCCTAAAATAGGATGTTCTAAACGCTTCTTGATAGCATTTAAAATAAAATCCGGGGTACGAAAATCCATATCAGCCACCCATAATGGCAAAACTTCTTCTGTCCCAAACAGCAACTTGCGCTTTTCCAATTTAATGGCATCTGTGTTTTCTCTGTTGATTATTTCATTAAAATTGTAGTTCATTGTTTTTTCTTGTAGAAGTTAGGGAAGTTACGTGGTCTGAGTTACGAGTTCTGAGTTCTGAGTTTTGAGTTCCGAGTTTTGAGTTCTGAGTTCTGAATTCCGAGTTACGTGATCCGAGTTACGTGGTCCGAGAGTCTTAGAAGTTAAGAAGTTAGAATTTTGAACCACAAAAGGCACAAAAGAAGTTAACGCGTTCTGTGCTCTGTGCTCTGTGTTCTGTGTTCTGTGCTCTGTATTCTTATTCGTTCATCGTTCTTCACTTTTCGTTCTTAGTTAATTTGTCTTTATTCTTTTATCTTTGCTCTTTGTTCTTCATCGTTCATCGTTCATCGTTCATCGTTCATCGTTCATCGTTCATCGTTCTTAGTTCTTAGTTCTTAGTTATTAGTTATTAGTTATTCCTGCTCTCCCGCAAAATCCTGCAACACTCTTCTGTATGAGTTAAATATTTCGGATTTGGAGACGAAGCCTACATAGCGTTTTTTGTCATCAACAACAGGCAGATTCCATGCATTGGTATCTTCAAAAATCCGCATTACTTGTTCCATTGACAAATCCTGATGCAATATTGCCGGTGGCGATATCATCAGTTGTTTGACTGTAAATCTTTGATACAACTCCGGACGAAACATGATATTCCTCACTTCATCCAACAATAAAATTCCTATTAATGTTTGGTTATCCGGATTCACTACCGGAAAAAGATTTCTTTTGGATTTGGAAATGACTTTTACCAATTCACCCAAGGTCATTTTCGGATATAAGATCTGAAAGTCTTTCTCAATCACCCTATCCATCTTCAACAGCGTTAGCACAGCTTTGTCTTTGTCATGCGTAATCAGTTCCCCTCTTTGGGCAAGTCGCATAGCATACAAACTGTGTTTTTCAAATATCTTGATGGTCATGTATGATATAGTGGACACAATCATCAACATCATAAACAAGCTATAGCTTCCCGTCAACTCAGCAATCAGGAAAATACCGGTTAAAGGAGCATGCATCACTCCCGACATTACTCCCGACATGCCCGCCAATGAGAAGTTTTCCAATGACAACTGAAAACTTAAAAAGTTTACACCTAATAAATTTACGGTGTGTGCAACCACAAAGCCGGTCAAACTACCCAAAAACAATGAAGGCGCAAAGATACCACCCACTCCACCTGCCCCATTTGTAGAAGCAGTAGCAAATATCTTAAAGAAGACAATCAGCGAAAGATAAAGTATCAACACCCAGGCTTGATCGCCAAAGGGCTGAAAGAAAGTCCTGTCCAATACCGATGCAGTTTCCCCATTAATCAAAGCTTCTATGGTTTCGTATCCTTCTCCGTATAAAGGCGGAAAGAAAAATATAAGTACGCTCAACACAGTGCCTCCGAGCAATAGCTTCTTCCAAGGACTTTGAATTTTTCGAAAAACACCTTCGATTTTGTTCATCCCTCGGGTAAAATATAAAGAAACTAAGCCGCAAACTACTCCCAATAAAATATAAAATGGTATTCTCTCCACACCAAAAGCTTGAACGGAAGAAAAATTAAACATAAAGGCATGTCCGGATATAACGTACGAAAGTGTGGTGGCAGTTACGGAAGAAATGATGATGGGTACAACCGCACCCAAGGTCATATCAAACATTAGCACCTCCAAAGTAAACATCAACCCGGCGATCGGCGCTTTAAAGATACCGCTGACAGCACCGGCCGCACCACATCCGACAAGCAACATCAGCGTTTTTTTGTCCATCTTGAAGAATCTGCCCAGATTAGATCCGATAGCAGATCCGGTAAGCACAATGGGTGCTTCAGCACCGACCGACCCGCCAAAGCCGATGGTAATCGAACTGCTGACCAAAGAAGACCATATATTATGCAACTTAATGATACTCTTATGTTGGGAAATGGCATACAATATTTTAGTGATGCCATGACTAATATCATCCTTAACAATATATCTAACAAAAAGCGAAGCCAGCAAAATACCGATTGCAGGAAATAACAAATACCAATAGTTCACTTGATCGCGACTGAAACTTTCAGTCAACAGGATATGTATAAGATGTATGAGATATTTAAGCAGATTGGCAGCCACAGAGGCCAAGATACCCACCACAAAGCTTAATATTAAAATAAAATGACGCTGCGGAACATGCTCCTCCCGCCACGCAATCATTTTTATATGCCAATCTTTTTTAATCATTGAGTAGTAAGTAGTTGGTAGTTTTTTTGGAAGTTATAGAAGTTAAAGAAGTTAGGGAAGTTAGACGAGTTCCGAGTTCCGAGAGATCGCGGGTTCTTCGTTTTTAGTTCTTCGTTCTTCGTTGTCTTTATTCTTTTGTCTTTATTCTTTATTCATCGTTTTTCGTTCATCGTTTTTCGTTTTTAGTTCTTCGTTCCTCTTACATTCCCTTCCCCTTAAACAATATCTCAAAAGTTAACAGAAAAATCTTTAAATCATTAAACAGAGACATATTCTCAATATAGATGATATCATAATTCAAGCGTTCAATCATTTTTTCAAGTGTATTCGTATAACCTACTTTGATAGGGCCCCAAGAGGTAAGTCCCGGGCGGACTTTATACAACAAACAATAATAAGGTGCTTCTTTGGTAATTTTATCGATATAGTACTGACGTTCGGGACGAGGACCGACCAAGCTCATATCTCCTTTAAGTACATTCCAAAACTGTGGCAATTCATCCAAACGATATTTTCTTAAAAACCTCCCGAAAGGAGTAATCCTATCATCAAAAGCACTGCTGAGCTGCGGTTTATCCCCCTCAGCATTTCGGTACATCGTGCGAAACTTTACAATATTAAATGATTTGCCATGATGACCAATCCTTTCTTGCAGAAAAAACACAGAACCTTTAGAATCAAATTTAATCCTGATGGCAAAAAACACAAACAATGGTAGCGAGATAATTAATGCTATCAACGCTATTAAAAAATCTAAAAATCTTTTGACGCTGATTTGCCAATCAGGCATATTGAGACCTGTGATGCTTACTAAGGGATTGATACCTAATTTTCCAATGCGAGCACTTCCCGTCAGTATTTCATATAATCCGGGTGTAAAGCTGATTTCAACATTGTGCTGATACAGTTGATTAATAATCTTAAATAATTGATTATCTGCCGCTTCTTCATCATCTAAGGCTACAATGACGCGTTCAATTTTATAATTCTCTATGATAGATTTTATTTCATAAAAACTACCTAAAATTTTTAATCTATCCGTTTTTTTTGACTTCTTGAAAACAGAAACATAGCCAACAAAACTTTGTTGAAATACTAAATTTTCAAGGTCAGCGGCAATTTTTTGAGCGTTTTCTCCATCTCCGATAATCAAAGTGTTGATGGTCCATTTTTTCGTTTTCAAATTATGCTGAATTTGATTGAACTGCAGTCTTCTCAACACATAAGTAATCACAAACATTTGAAGAAGAAGCACCGATAAGGAATAATAGAAATAGCGGAAAGAAACGGTAACATCGCTCAATTTCAAGATAAAGAATACAGTTATTGAAATAATGACAGAAGAGACAAAAGTGGCAAGGAAAAGATTTATTTTGCTTTTATCAACGACATTCAAATAAAACCCTGTCAAATAATGGACAAACACGCAAAAGACAGGAAAGAAAATCAGGCTTGACAAATAATATCTGCTCGGAAGCACTACTTCAAAAAAATACAAAATCTGAATATTGTTGATGTATTTCCTAAACATAACAAAAGCCAACCACACCAATAGTGCAGCCAAGATATCGAAAAACAAATATTTGATTAATAACTTTTTATGCGGTATCATGCAGAAAAATCACAGAGCGAAAGATATAAAACATCTTTATTTTAAAAAAATAAAAAGCAAATATACATGATATTTTTTAAATCATGGTCATTTGATATAAACCATGCTTCAATCAAAAAAAATAAGTAACTTTACAACTTTAAAAATTAAGCATTAAAATGACAAGTAAATGGATTTATAACCCCCTCTCAAAAGAACAAATTAACATACAAAACAAACTATCGGAAGAGCTGAATATCAGTCCTGTACTTTCTTCTCTATTGGTACAACGAGATATTTTAACTTTCGAAGATGCCCGATGTTTTTTTCGTCCGGACTTAGCTGATTTACATGATCCGTTTTTGATGGCTGATATGGACAAGGCAGTCAACCGACTCACCGAAGCCATCAGGAATAATGAAAAAATTTTGGTTTACGGTGATTATGATGTCGATGGAACCACTTCTGTTTCATTAGTTTACAAATTTATCAGGAAATTTTACAACAATGTGTTCTTTTACATACCTGACCGTTATAAAGAAGGGTATGGGATTTCGTATCAAGGCATAGACCACGCAATTAAAAATAAGATGAAGCTGGTTATTGCTTTAGACTGTGGTATCAAAGCGATAGAGAAGATCAAATATGCCAAAGAGCATGAGGTAGATTTTATTATTTGCGACCATCATACCCCTGATGTTAAGCTTCCTAATGCCGTGGCCGTATTGGATCCAAAAAGATCGGATTGCGACTACCCTTATAAGGAATTATCCGGCTGCGGTGTGGGTTTCAAACTACTCCAAGCTTTTGCACAAATGAATCAGATCGATTTCGACACGGAGTTAGTGCCGTTATTAGACTTAGTGGCACTAAGCATTGCATCCGACATCGTTCCCATTACCGGGGAAAACAGGATTTTGGCTTATTACGGCTTGAGACAACTCAATAAGTGCCCAAGTGTTGGCATCAAAAGTATTATAGATGTTTGTGGATTGACGGATAAAGAAATAACCATCAGCGATATTGTTTTTAAAATCGGACCGAGGATCAACGCTTCCGGCAGGATGAAATTAGCCACAGAAGCTGTTGAACTGATGGTCTCCAACGACCCGGGATTTGCCAAACAAAAAAGCAATAAGATCAATCAATATAATAATGATCGCAAAGATTTGGATAAAAACACCACAGATGAAGCCATCCGGATTATTGATACTGATCCTGCATCGGCACAGAAAAAATCCATAGTCGTATTTAAGTCTGATTGGCACAAAGGAGTGATTGGTATTGTTGCCTCCCGACTTTCGGAAGAATTTTATAAACCTTCGGTCGTATTGTCAAGCTCCAAAGGAGTTGCTTCCGGTTCTGCACGATCTGTCCCCGGATTCGACATATACAGCGCCATTGATTCTTGTCGTGATTTATTGGAAAATTTTGGCGGACATCGCTATGCTGCGGGGTTAACCCTGAAAGAAGAGAACATTGAACAATTTGCCGAGCGTTTCGAAGCTTACGTGTCCGCAAATATCACCCAGGAGCAACTGTCACCACAAATCGATGTAGATACCATGATCACCTTTAAGGATATTACGCCCAAGTTTTTCAACGTACTCAAGCAATTTGGTCCTTTTGGTCCCGGCAACATGAAGCCTGTGTTTGTAACGAAAAAAGTGATGGATTATGGTTCCAGCCGTTTAGTTGGAAAAGAACAGGAACATCTGAAACTTGAATTGGTCGATTCAAGTTCCGAAAACGTCATGAATGGTATTGCCTTTGGGATGCATGAGTTTAACGACCATCTCAAATCCATGAAACCTTTGGATATTTGCTACACTTTGGAAGAAAATACCTATATGGGAAACACGAGCATTCAACTGATGATCAAGGATATCAAGGTCTAAAAATCACAGGTTTTTACTGATGCTTTTTTAATGCTTCCGCAACTTGTTCCATCAGCCATCTGGGAGTGGAGGTGGCACCGCAAATACCGATTTTTTTATTGGTATCCAAGTTTAATTCTTGTATTTCTTCCGGTCCCGAAACTTTATATGAATTGGGGTTGACACTTTTACAGTGTTTAAACAACTCTTTCCCGTTTGAACTTTTTTTACCGCTCACAAAAACAACAATGTCATTTTCCTGGGCAAAAGCAGTTAAATTAGGAACGCGGTTGGACACCTGCCTGCAAATGGTATCGGCAAACTCAAATTCTGCAGTTTCAGCCTTAGCATTTGAGATGTTTTTTATCAAATTATTAAAACCCTCCAGCGACTTAGTCGTTTGAGAAAACAATTTGATATTTTTCGACAAATCAAGTTTCGATAAATCAGATTCATTTTCAACCACAATCACATTGCCACCGGTCTGTCCGTCCAATCCTTTCACTTCAGCGTGACCGGTCTGACCATACACAACAATCTGAGCATCCTGGTTTTTTGAGCTTTCATAGGCGTTTTTGATCCTGGATTGTAATTTTAACACAACCGGACAAGACGCATCTACCAAGGTAATATTGTTCTTTTTGGCTGTTTCATAGGTTGAAGGCGGCTCTCCGTGTGCACGCAACAGAACTTTCACATCACGCAATTGAGCAAACTGTTCATGATTAATGGTTACCAAACCCATTTTCTCCAAACGTTCAACCTCCTTGTTATTGTGGACAATATCACCCAAGCAGTGTAGTATCTCGCCTTTCTCCAATTCCTCTTCTGCCTTTTTGATAGCCCGAACAACCCCAAAACAAAAACCTGAATTTTTATCTATATTTATTTCCATGATTGCAAAAACTGCGGTATTTTAGAAGTGCTGAACTGCCGCGTTACTTTCAATATTCAGGCTCAGTCACGTACTTCAGTCAGAGCTGCAACCCGCTGTTCAAATAATTCCATCAATACTTTTTGTTGCTCCCGGAGGGTCATCAAACTATTATCGATAAGCACGGCATCTTCAGCCTTTTTCAGCGGACTCATCTTTCTGGTTTGATCCCTATAATCGCGTTCTTTCACATTGGCAAGTACATCCTCAAATGACACTTGTTCACCCTTTTGAATCAGTTCTTCCATCCTTCGTTGCGCCCTTATCTCCGGTGAAGCTGTTAGAAAAACCTTCAATTCAGCGTCCGGAAACACCACAGTACCAATATCTCTTCCATCCATTACAATACCCTTTTCTACACCCATCTGTTGTTGCTGCCTGACCAATTCTTTGCGCACCGCAGGAAGCGTACTGACGCGGCTCGCTCCGTTGGAAACCTCTAAAGTGCGTATGGCTGACTCAACATTTTCACCATTCAGATATATTTCGGCATATCCGGTATCATTCAGCACAAATTTAAGTTGTACGGTATGGATTTGGCTTTCAATACTTTTGATATCCATATCATCATTTGTAATCCATCCCTGACGCATGCAATACAAAGCAACAGCGCGGTACATAGCTCCGGAATCAATGTATATATATCCGACATCACGGGCTAATTGTTTAGCCATGGTGCTTTTTCCACAGGAAGAAAATCCGTCTATGGCAACAATGATTTTTTTTGTCATGATTTGAATATTAAAGTCGAAAATCGTTTAAAGAGGTACTGATAGAAAACAGATAAGCTGAATTACCTACCTGGAACTGACTCATTCCAAAACCTATCTGAAAATAACTGATTTTGATGCCGCCGCCGAAAGAAAATCCGGCTATGCTTTTAAAGCCATCCATCTTCAGTTCTTGATGGCGGCGATGGTTGTAAGAAGCTGCCAAATAAAAGTTTTTGGCGGTTAAAAATTCAACTCCAAACACCGTATGCCTAAAAAATTGATCAATAAAAGGAATATCCACCGTTAAATCTTCTCTTTCATAATTTTGAAGCGACCGGCTATTATCTATATATTTCAGATTCCAATCGTGCAAATTATGCAGTGTCAAAGAAAATCGAAAAGGAGCATGTTTTAATTTATACGATGCTCCCAACTGCATATCAAAAGGTAATGGTTCAAAATGCTGTCCGTCCACATCTGCATAATATCCTTTAAATTGCGTACCTATATTTCTTAACACCAATCCTGCTTGAAAAAGCTGTGTAGGGTCCTGGTAACTCATGCCTAAATCAATGGCCGCACCAAAAGACAGATAGCGCTCATAAGCCGAAAAAACCGGTTTTAATGTTGCACCGGCATACACCCCGTCAACAATCATTCGGTTGTAAATCAGACTCATCGCAACATCTTTGGCTGTAAACTCACCGATGATTTCATTGTATTCGGTTGTTTCTTTAAACTTGCCATAGTCAACATATTGCACCCCGACCGCAAAATGATTTTTCCCGTAAGAGCGACCATAAATTGCCGTACCAAACTTGACATCTGCGAGGTAATTAGCCATATTCAATCCTATCGTATTATCAGCTTTGTCAGTCAACAGCGCAGGATTCAGCAGGGCAAAATTAATATCATGATCTGATACGGAGACGTTTTTTCCGCCCAAAGCAGCCATCCTGGAAGAGACAGGCAAATCGAGAAATTGAAAAACGCCGCCTGCTGCATGGAGTTGTTGCATGTGGACAAGAAGGATGAGTACTATGACATAAAAACTGTTATTTCGCATTCAATAATTTAGTTTGAAATCAAAAGTTGATAAAAAACCCCAAAGATATATCATTTTAATGAGTTAAACTTCAGAAAAATGAAACCAACAATATTATTAACGTATATTCAAAGAAAAATTTTAATTTACAAAAATAAATATTTAGCCGGCTAAATTGCAATAAAATAATTAATTTTCAGTTGAAACATATAGAATATTGAAAATAAAATTGTACATTTGCCGAACTGAAAAACAAATAAAAATTTACTTTCATCATGAACATTAAAAAATCATCCAAAGCTTCGCTTGAAGATAAAAGGTCTATCTTCTTGTTGATGGGATTTGTCGCGGTTTTAGCTTTCGTTTATATAGCTTTTGAATGGACACAACGCGAAGTAACTGTCTATGAAAGTGTATCTTTAGAAGCCGTAGCTGAAGAGGAAATTGAAATCATACAGACGGCAGAAGAGTTACCTCCACCTCCACCCCCTGAGGTTCCGGAAGTGATTGAAGTTTTAAATGTTGTTGAAGATGATGTCGAAACCGCAGAAATTATCATTGATACAGAAGATGACAAGGACAGGCAAGTAGTTATTCAGGCACCGGTTCAGGCTGCTGTTGTAGAAGAAGAAGATACTGAAGTTGTTTTCATGGTTGTTGAATCTATGCCTGGATTTCCCGGTGGTGAAGCTGCGTTGTTCAAATATCTGAGTGACAATATCAAATACCCTGTTATAGCACAGGAAAGTGGCATTCAGGGTCGTGTAATCTGTCAGTTTGTTGTGAATCGTGACGGTTCTATCGTTGACATTGAAGTTGTAAGAGGTGTTGACAGAAGTTTAGATGAAGAAGCTAAACGTGTGATTGCCAACATGCCTAAATGGTCACCCGGAAAACAACGTGGAAAAGCCGTACGTGTTAAATATACGCTTCCGGTGAATTTCCGTTTACAATAGTACCGTTTATTGGTTGCACCAACGGTCAACCGGTCAGCTTATAAGATTTTTAAACCGTTTGATCTCAATTACCAAACGGTTTTTTTAATCCACACGACTTGTCCTTAAAATTGATGATTTACGTATGAAAACCGAAATATATCAGGAAAAAGCTGTTCTTGTCGGACTGATTACCCCTGAGCAAGATGCTGCAAAAGCCAAGGAATATATAGATGAACTTGCTTTTCTTGCTGACACGGCAGGTGCTAAGGTGGAAAAATACTTCTTCCAGAAAGCAGATTATCCAAATCCCAAAACATTTGTAGGACAAGGGAAATTAGAAGAAATAAAATCTTACGTTGACGACAACGAAATAGGTATTGTCATCTTTGACGATGAGCTGAGTCCCACACAATTCAGAAACATCGAAAAGACACTTAATATCTTAGTTTTGGATAGAACCAATTTGATCTTGGATATTTTTGCCAAAAGAGCAAAAACAGCCAATGCCAAAACCCAGGTTGAACTGGCACAATTACAGTATTTATTGCCACGATTAACCCGTTTATGGACCCACTTGGAAAGACAGCGAGGAGGTATCGGTATGCGTGGTCCGGGTGAAACTCAAATAGAAACTGACCGCAGACTTATCCTAAACAGGATATCAGTCTTAAAAAAGGACTTGAAGAGCATTGAAAAACAAATGTACTCACAACGGAAACACCGCGGGAAATTGGTGCGGGTTGCCTTGGTCGGCTACACCAATGTCGGCAAATCTACTTTGATGAATCTGCTCAGCAAATCGGATGTTTTTGCAGAAAACAAGCTTTTTGCAACTTTAGACACTACTGTCAGAAAAGTAACCATTGACAATCTTCAATTCTTAATGACCGATACGGTCGGTTTTATTAGAAAACTTCCACACCATTTGATTGAATCTTTCAAATCAACTTTAGATGAAGTGCGTGAAGCCGATTTACTGCTACATATTGTGGATGTTGCTCACCCCAGCTTTGAAGATCAATTGGAGACCGTCAATCAAACCCTCAAAGAAATTGATCCTCAAGAAAAACCGGTTGTTCTTGTGTTTAATAAAATTGACGCCTTTACTTTTGTTCTAAAAGATGAAGATGACTTGACACCTGCAAGCAAAGAGAATATTGGATTAGATGAACTGAAAGCTACCTGGATGTCGAAATTGGAAGACAACTGCATATTTATCTCTGCAACAAAAAAAATCAATATTGAAAACTTAAGAACCTTACTATATGAAAAGGTAAAAGCTATTCATATTGAACGATATCCGTATAATGATTTCTTGTTTCAAAAATTTGATGATCTAACCACGCTTTCGTAATACTAAAACTTTTATTTATAAAAACGATGAACAATTATCGCGTACTTACATCCAACGAAATTTCTACCTTGATAAGTCAGGGATGCTCAGCAGAAGATTGGAGCGCCATTAGTGTGGCCAAAGATTTCGACACACAATTTGTTGCCCGGGTACAATTTTCAGGAACCATACAATTAGGATCTTTCAATAAAACTTTTGAACTTCCGGGAGGATTAAGGCAACATACCGGACTGTACAATTGCCGTTTGCACAATTGCATCATTGGAAATAATGTGTATATAGACAAGATACACAATTATATAGCGAATTATACGATTGGGGATGATTCTTTTATAGACAACATCAATTTGATGGTGGTTGACGGTGTAACCTCCTTTGGTAACGGCGTCAAAGTCCCTGTCATGAACGAAGGAGGTGGTCGGGAAATCCCGATTTTTGATAACCTTTCGGCACCTTTGGCATATATTCAAACACTTTATAGACACAGAAAAGCTGTAACACAGAATATTCAGCAAATGATTGACGAATATGCCAAAAAACAGCAATCAGAAAGGGGTGTAATAGGTAAAAATGTGTGTTTGATCAATTGCGGCACCATTAAAAATGTGCGCATCGGCGATGCTGCCATCATAAAAGGAGCATCTATCCTTGAAAACGGTTCTATCAACAGCAATGAAGAAGCACCCGTCATCATTGGATCGGGTGTAAAATGTAAAGATTTTATCTTATGCTCAGGTGTCGAGATTACGGATTCAACCTTGATTTCGCGTTGTTTTATCGGACAAGGATGTATCCTCTCCAAGCATTATTCTGCATTAGATTCTTTGTTTTTCTCCAATTGCCAGGGGATGCATGGTGAAGCAACCGCAATTTTTGCCGGACCTTATACGGTTTCCCACCACAAATCCACTTTGTTGATTGCGGGTATGTTCTCCTTCCTGAATGCAGGCAGTGGCTCCAACCAAAGCAATCACATGTATAAATTAGGTCCTATCCATCAAGGTATCTGTGAACGGGGCGCTAAAACAACCAGTAATTCTTATCTGTTATGGCCCGCCAAAATCGGAACGTTTACATTAGTCATAGGACGACATACCAAGCATTCCGACACTTCAGATCTGCCTTTCTCATATTTAATTGAAAAAGCAACCGATAGTTTCTTAGTGCCAGCAGTCAACCTAAGAAGTGTAGGTACCATTCGTGATGCTCAAAAGTGGCCCAAGCGTGATAACAGAAAAGACAGTCGCAAACTAGACCCCATCAACTTCAATCTATTGAGCCCCTACACCATACAAAAAATGATCAAAGGCATTGAAGTGCTCAAAAGATTACAGTCAATTTCCGGAGAGACAACAGACATTTATGTTTATCAAAACTGTAACATCAAAAATACTGCTTTGCATACCGGGATAGAACTGTATCAAACCGGCATCACCAAATTTCTGGGAAACTCTCTTATCAGCAGGCTCGGCAATAAAACGTACACCAGCATGAAGGAAGTGAGAGAACGTTTGATTCCCGACACATCTATAGGAAGCGGTGAATGGATTGACTTATCAGGTTTGATTGCCCCAAAAAGTGAGATTGAAGAGTTACTATATAAAATTGAAGGGAACAACTGCTGTCTAGAAAAAATTCAGTCTGAATTTGAAAGAATTCATGGGGAATACTACAGTTACGAATGGACCTGGGCAAAAGAAAGATTAGAAGAATATTGGGGTAAAAGTATCGAAGAAGTTACACACGACGATATAGTAAACACCATTCATCGTTGGAGAGAATCCGTAGTCGGATTGGATCAATTGATTTACAAAGATGCGAAAAAAGAATTTGACTTGAACTCAAAAACCGGATTTGGAGTGGATGGCGATGAAAATCAAAAACATCAAGATTTTGAATCCGTAAGGGGCAGCTTTGAGAACAATCCGTTTGTATTGGCGGTCTTGGATCACATCAAAGTCAAAACCGAATTGGGAAACAATACGATTAAGAGGCTGGAGAAAACGAAGAACGATGAACGATGAACTAAGAACTAAAAACGAAGAACGAAAAGTGAAGAACGATAAACGAACCAGACCCCGGACCCCGGAACGCGTAACTTCTTTAACTTCCATAACTTCTTATAACTTCCTAACTACTAACTACTTAACTTCTTTAACTTCTTATAACTTCCAAGGTAAACAATAAACTTTTAAAAACTCTACATAATATGCTTAACTTCAATTTTTACAGTCCAACTTATTTTGCATTTGGCAAAGAACGCGAAAAGGAAACAGGCAAGTTAGTGAAGCGTTTTGGAGGAACCAAGGTTTTAATTCACTATGGTGGCGGCTCTGTTGTCAAAAGCGGTTTATTGGATCGAATCAAAAAGTCTTTACAGAATTCCGGCTTAAGTTTTATCGAATTGGGAGGAGCAGTTCCCAATCCCCGCAGCGGATTGATTTATACCGGCATCGAATTGTGCAAAGAGAAAAATATAGACTTTGTATTGGCAGTAGGTGGAGGAAGCGCCATTGATTCAGCCAAAGCCATTGCCGTAGGTGCACTTTATGATGGTGACTTCTGGGATTTCTTCACCGGAAAAACCATTGAAAAAGCATTGCCCATAGCTACCGTGTTGACCTTAACAGCAGCCGGAAGCGAAGGATCTGCCAGCATGGTCATCACCCATGAAAACGGCATGCTCAAACGAGGAGGTTACAGCGACCTGATTCGTCCTGTGTTTTCAATTTTGAATCCTGAACTGACCTATACCCTTCCACCCTATCAAACAGCGGCCGGAGTTGCTGATATGATGGCTCATGTGATGGAGCGGTACTTTACCAACACGAAAAATGTTGAATTGACTGATAGGCTTGGAGAAGCTGTAATGCTGACCATCATCAACGAAACCCCGAAAGTACTGAAAAATCCAAAAGACTACGAAGCACGCGCCAACCTCATGTGGGCAGGAACAGTGGCTCACAACGACATCTGTGGTGCCGGTCGCGAACAAGATTGGGCTTCCCATAAAATGGAACATGAATTTTCCGGCTTATACGATGTTACCCATGGAGCAGGCTTGGCAGTTATTTTTCCGGCTTGGATGAAATATGTGATGAAACAGGATATTTTACGTTTTGCACAGTTCGCAGTTCGCATATGGGGTTGCGAAATGGATTTCCAAAACCCTGAAAATACAGCAAGAGAAGGCATCGAACGATACGAACAATTTATGAAATCCATCGGTATGCCCACCCGGCTGTCAGACTTGGGTGCCAAAGTTGAAGATATACCTATGCTGATTGACAAACTACAACTGGGTGACAAAACATTAGGCAGTTTTGTGAAATTGACTCGGGAAGATATCCGTAAAATTTATGAATTAGCGGTGTAATAACCATTGACGGTGTCTCATATTGTTCAACTGCTGCGTTACTTTCGATATTCGGGGGCACGAGTTCCGTGTTCCGTGGTGCGTGGTCATAAGGTAGTAAAATATTTTTTTAAGGTAGTCAGGTTGTGCAACATAACACCAAGACCCGTACCCCGCACCACAGAACACGGAATTCCTTTGCCTTTTATTTTGAAAAAAAATTAGAAGGGTACAGTTACCTATCGAATAATTACTTTATGTGCTCTTCCATCGATCTTTAGAATATAAATTCCTTGGTTAAGATCCAGTTCGATGAGAGATGCCGGAACATGAGTTGCAACTTTACTACCTGTAAGATCATAAACCTCAACGGCAGTGAAAGGCAACACTTCAAACTCAAGCGTTCTGCCTTTCAAATTCCAGGTAGATGATGCGCTATTTTTTTGAAGACTATTTGTGGTGTCAAAAATTACGGCTGAGCCCGGCGAACCGATGTTGACTGGACTTCCTGTAGTTGACACGGTTACTTGATTGCTTTGGCTACCCGTTAGCGTACCTGCCGTACTTACAACTGCAGTTTTTACTTCAACACCGGATTCGTTGTAAGTCCAATAGAAAGAGGAACCTTCAGTAGCTTTGCCGAATGAAACTCTGGTGACTTCTGTACCCTCCTTATCGAAGATAATGACCCCATCTCCTTTTGAAGATAATCCAACACCCGAACCGCCATAGTACCCAACTTTTTTACCATCAAGCGATGATCCCCAAAAAGTTTTAAATTTCGCTATACTATCAGCCGGAGTAAAATCATCACCAGTCATTTCGAAGAAAATAACACTTTCACCGGATGCGATGGTAGTAATGCCGTTAAGTGCTACTGCGTTGGTGTAATCAAAGCTGTTATCATCCATTTTCCAGTCAGTAATATCAATGTCGGTTGTACCAAAATTGGTAAGTTCAAACCAATCCTCAGTGCCACCAGTTCCACTACTGGACATTACCTCAGTAATGCGAATTTGGGCACTTGAAAAACTAAAGCCAAAGGCTACTAATGCTACAATAGCAAAAAGTTTAATGCGTAATGTTTTTTTCATAATTCAATCATTTTTTTGTTAGTAAAATTTTAGTTTATAAATATATCATTTTGAATAAAGTGAGTTTAGAAACAATTAAATCCACTACAAGCTGCAAATGTATTTAATAATTAAATATTAGCCAAATGTTTAACTCTATTTTTCTTCTGTTTTTCAGCTTAAAACTCATTATGATTTCACGTTTACTTGATCTCCTCAATTGCTACTACCTTATCACGGTTAAAGGTTACACGGAAGCGTTTGTATTTTTCAACTGTTTCATATTTGAAGTGAAAAACAAAATTCAAATAATAGTTTTTTTCTCCTATAATTTTTTTCAATGAAAAATCCTTTTCCAAAGCATAAACGGGAAATTCCGGATTGTCGGCATTTTTCATAAACGAAGTCATGTTCAATCTCAAAATTTCTACTATGCCGGCAATGTCGTAACTACTGTTTTGATCGAGTATTTCTCTGTCAATTTGCACCGATTTGCGATACAGGATAATGGTCTCTTTCGCATAACGGTTGTCTGCTTCAACGAGCGGGATCCGGTTACGCGTTTTTAATACTTCTTTGGGAATATTTTTCTCGGGTATAAAGTCGAAACCTTCTTTACTCCAGCCTATCTGATTCTCTTTTAGGCTGAGGGTGGTTTTGTTGTCGAAATATTTCCCGCCCATTTTGTAGGCAAAATAATAACGCATCAACTCTTTTATTCTATCTTTAAGCATGTAGCTCACGACCAAAGCTACGAAGAGAGGCATGGTAAAATTGCCATAGGTTTTTTGAAACGAAAAAGCTATGCCTGTAGCAAAAATCATTGATAAACCGGCTGCTATACTGTAATACACCTGTTCAACAAGTACCCCTTCCCGTTTTTTGTTGGCATTGAGAAAAAGGTCACTTTCTATGTATTTTTTCAGTGCTCCAAAGCGGAAAATCAAATTGCTATGTTTTTTATCATTACTTGTGGACACTGAAGGAAAACCTTTTGTTACCCTATATGCAGCCTCTTGTTGCAGTAAATGGGCTATGGGCATCCGGATATTTTTTTCCGGTG
Source organism: Bacteroidetes bacterium ADurb.Bin174 (assembly GCA_002070265.1). Classification (GTDB taxonomy): domain Bacteria; phylum Bacteroidota; class Bacteroidia; order Bacteroidales; family Paludibacteraceae; genus Paludibacter. The sequence goes on from MWCX01000029.1 coordinate 44,191, forward strand.
CGCTATCAGGCAACTTATCTATTTTCAACAGTAGGCGGTAAAGTGTTTTTTCAGTAACATTAGACAGGAACTCATCGCCGAAATTATAATAATCATATTGTTTGTTTGTAACTGTAGGTGTTTGAATGATATTTGCCAAACTGCGGTATTTAGTCAAGATATCACGCACATCGGCAATAAAGTTTTCGAACAGCAATACTTTTTCAGAGAAAATTTTGTGGTTGATAATATATAAGGATTGATCGCGGATAGCACTTTTAAAAATCGCTGAAAACATTTTGATCTGATATTCGTACTCGACTTCGTTGGTGCGGGTAGGTGAAGATGCCATTTGCCGCATGGCATTTTCTAAGTTTTTCAGCGGAACGGCATTGTCCGCAACGATTTCACGTAATAAAAACACAGGCGTGATCAGCCTCAGATTGGTACGCACATCTTTGTAAAAATCATCGCGACGATAAGTCTGGCTGTTTATACCCAAGCTGTTAGGTACAAATATCCATGTGTTTAGAGTGAAATCGTTTATTTTTACCTTGTGGCGGGCTCGATAACTGATTTTAAACTCTAATGTCAGCTTGTTATGTATTTTTGTCAACAAATCAATCATTCACCATATTTTTAAAAAAATAATCCATTTGTATATCCCAACCATTTCAGTACCGTTTCACCCCACACTAAGACCAGCAGCCAACTGATGGTCATCATGACAATGCCGAATTTAAACGAATCGCTTATACTGTAATGGTTTGTTGTATAAAGTAATGCAGCAGGTTTACTATTGAAAGGCAAGACGTAAACATGCTCAATCAACAATGCAAGCGGAAAAGCCAAACTCATGACCGGATAACCGAATTTCTGGGCTACACCGATGGCAATAGGAATAAAAATCAGTGCTCGCATGGTTTTCGATTGGAATATCAGTCCGCTGAACATCATCACAAAAGTGAGCACAACATAAAGAAGCCAAAAGGGTGTTTGTGCGCTTATACCCAAATGATTGAAAGCAGAATCGACAACAATGGCAGGCAAATCGGTAACTTCCAATCCGGTGCCCAGCGTATAAGCTCCCGCCGAGAAAAGCATCAGGTGCCAGGGAATGTCAACATCGTTCCATTTCACGATGCCGATACCGGGCAACAACGCTACCACAGCTCCCATGAATGCTACTGCCGTTTGCGATATACCGTGTTGTTTGTCGGTAGCCCACAGCAAGAGTACTATCACAAAGATAGCGATGGCTTTATATTCGTTCACAGTCATTTTTCCAAGCGCGCGATATTCATCTTTGAGGCGCTGCATGCCTCCTTCAATCTGAGGTTTTTGTTCTTCGGGCTTCATCGGGAAAATAATTTTTGTTCCCACTACCCAGCCTATCAAGATGATGATGATGCAGAGCGGAAAAGCTGCTACAAACCAATCTTGATAACCAAAGATGGTTTTACCCATAGCGCCGGCAATCAGTGAACCCGCGAGCAAATTGGCACCCGAACCGGTAATAAAGCCACTAGCCCCGATGTTTATTTGAAACAAGTTTTGCAGTACGATATTCCGTCCGAAATTATTGCGTTTGTCGGGACCTGCTCCGTAAATAGCGGCAATGACCATGAAAATGGGCAATAAAATGGTTGCTTTAGCCGTGGTTGCCGATATGAACATGGACAAAACAATATTGATCACGATAAAACTGAAAAATATCCAGGTGGCATTTTTTCCGAAACGAATGACAAACCAAAGCGCAAAACGCTTTGCAACACGGGTAGCCACCAGCATACTTGCCAGCACGAAAGATAAGATGTTGAGCCACATCACGGGATGCCCGAGTTGCGCATAGGCTGTTTTTTCGGAAGTAATGCCTGTGAGCACGATGGTAATGATTACCAGAAGCGATGTAAGGTAATTCGGGATGGCTTCAGTGATCCACAACACGATAGAGGCAGCAAAAATTGCCAACATGGCGTAATTAATGCGCGAGAAATGCTCACTTCCCAATTCCTGGAAACGCTTTGAGGCTTTTTCTCCCAATAAGTCGGGGTTGATCTGGTTTAAAAACGAAATATCAGCAAAAAAGTAAATAAAAATAAACACAACTATAGCGAGAGGACCACCGAATATTTCCATCCAGCGCTCAAAACCTACTTTTTTACTTTTTCTTAGCTTTTCTACCCGGTAATTGTTCATGTCAAGCACATCGAATGCCGGTTGTGCTTTCGGACCGGAATCCCCGGGATAATTGTCACTTTGTATTGTTTGGTTCATAAGATCAATTCTGTAATACATTTCCTTCCTTTGTCCATACAGGCAAAGGAAGGAAATAATCTTAATCAAAAGAAAAATTTACCATTTGCTATATGGTTGTTTCATGAGCATGGAGTTGTAGTATTTTACTTCTCCGGTTACCTCTTGTCCCAACCATTCAGGTTTATCAAAACTTTCGTTTTCGTCAGCAAGCTCTATTTCAGCAACTACTAATCCTTGATTTTCACCGTAAAACTCATCCACTTCAAAAACATGTTTTCCGGTCTTGACTTCGTATCGTGTTTTATCAATAACGCCCGGCTCACAGATTTGCAGTAATTCCCGTACTTCTTCAACAGCTATTTCTTTTTCCCATTCGTAACGGGATGCTCCACCTGTATTACCTATTCCTTTAATGGTAATAAATCCCTTGTTTCCTTTTACACGTACACGTACAGTGCGTTCGGGTATCGACGACAAGTAACCTTGGGTAATACGGGTTTGCTTGGTAGCTTGTGCTTTATACGCATCGGATTTTACTAAAAATTTTCTTTCTATTTCTTGTGCCATAATGATGTGTTAAAAAGAATTTTGTCTTTCAGTCTGTTGCTTAATTTGCCAATGGCTTGTTTATCATTCCGATAACCCGTTTGATGGCTTGTAAATAATTAATATTTTCTACACCCTCTAAGCCAATGTCCCGGATAGTTTTCAAAATATCGTCCACTTCAGTTGATTCGGAATTGATGGTCACAACCTTGGCACCATTGATGAGTACATTGCCGACTTCACAGATGGTGTTATTGACCATATAGCCAAATCGTTGTTTGTGTACACGGACAGCTTGCAAATCAGGATGTTCGTCAACCATTGCTATAAACTCATCAAAACTGTATTGCGTTTGCGTCAATTTCGGCATTTTAACCTGAAAAGCCGGGAAAACTTCTTTTTCAAGTATTTCTGCCGTGATTGGAAATTCAGCTTTCATGAGCGGATTCCATTGTTCCAGTCCTGAAACGGTTTGCACATAAGTTTTAATATCCATTTTTCCATCGCGTATCTTGGTGTTGTTTATATCATTAGTGCGCGACATAATATAAATTTCTTCGCTTTGGCGTTCCCATACTTTCTCGGGTACGGGTACCGATAAGCGAGCCATCCGTTTTTCAGCATTTTTAAAGCACTGACCGAAAGTGCGAAATTCAAAACGTGGTTTTGAAATCTCACCTATTTTTAATTCTTCTTTACTCATTGTATTTGTGTTTGAATTGATTAGTTTGCATCATTGTTCGAAGTTCCTTTGGTCGACTCGGCAAAAACAACCAAATTATCGGAACCATCAGGCTTTCTTCCGTATGATTGTGGTCTTGACAAAGGAATGGTAGTAAAATCAAGCATAGCCACTAATACGCCATTTGGGTCTTCCAGATAAACGGCATCGCCACTGGTACTTAGTCCGAATGTAACAGCCTCACCGTTGTAGTCGGTTGTGATCACGGTGAAACCTTTCGGTTGTATGCTTATACTCCCTAATACCCGTTTGGCTTTCTCGGTTGGAGTGCCCAAACTATTTTTTATACCTTCATCATAGAAAAAATAGCCTTCTAAATTGACCTCTATATCAGAGCCGTTGTAAATTTCCACCCAGTCTGGATCTGACGCATCTTTAGTTCCATCCGAAAACACCTCGTTTATGTAGAGCTTTATTTCAGATGAAGCGCCTACCGTGTAACTTGCTGTTTTGTCCGGAGCATCTTTAGGATAAAGAGCAATCAGGTCGTCGCTGTTCACTACCTCGATATAATATTCTACTTTGGTATCTTTCGGATACTCAGGTATCTCAGCAGTATAAATAAAGTTCTCCGTCACGGTCATTGCTACTTGACTAAAATCGCTTGCTGTACTTGATTTATAATATAAAGTAGCTGATTTAATACCCTTTAAGTCGATAATTTTAGCAGTTACTACTGCTTTATCGGAAGATTGCGGCGCAGTAGGCGTTAAAGTTACATTATCTATAGAGGCAGGACCCACGCTCACTTCATCTTTTACACAAGAAGTGGCGATCAATAAAAAAATGAATGAAATACATCCTATTAATTTGCTATTCATAATATTGTTATTTTATTAGTTTTAATCAATAATTTTCAAATACGTTAAACAAGGGTTAGAAATCAATCTCACAGCGTACCCCAAACGAACCAAAATCGTTTCCTGCTTTACCGGCGGCATCAGCTACTTTTTTAGGATCTTTTGTCAACTTCCCTTCCACATCATGGCCTACAAAGAGTTTACCTTTGCCATTAGCATAGCGGTCATGATTCAAATAGCTGTAGTTCAATTGAAATTTCACATTTCTGGCGGTATAAAAATTCAATCCGATTGTATATCCTTCTGCTGAACCTCCGAAAACATCTTTGTCGTTCAGGTTAATATAGTCGTAACGCACTGCCAATTCAATATCTCCCCATTTTTTGCCTTTATCCGGCTGTGTGAATTCACCTTCCTCAGCATTATACACTTGTTTTCCTCCAAACAATATATAAGATGCCTGCACGTAAAAACCTCCAAAATCAAGGGGCTTTTTATTGTTTTTACGGTAGGTGCGACTGTTGATGATTTCACTTTGCAAAGCAAGTCCTTTGTAGAAACCGGCCAATTCTATATTAGTAAGTTGCTCATGATCCAAATCCGGAATAAGGTCTGTATCAAGGTATTTTTTGCGGTTAATACTGCTGAGGGAACGGGTAGAATAGCGGGCAGAACCGTATTCACCGGGAGCTACACTCGTTTTTTGAGTTCGATATGAGTATGCACCACCCAGGTGTAGTGTATAATCATTATTATGTCCAAATGGTCTTGCCACCAATTTTCCTGTGAGTGAGTAGCCTTCATCACGCCCGAAATCTTTGTTGTTGTCTTCTACATAAATTCTCGTTTCAGCATCTTCAATCTCCTGAAAATGAATACCACCTACCGCCAAAAACCAAGGAGCGCTATAAGCCACGTCCCAACCGATATGCCGTGAAGGTGCAAAAGCAGTTACTACCATTGCCCGTTCCATAAAGTTTAAATAACGCGACGAGGCAGTTTGTGACATCGAAAAACGTTCTTTAAAATTTCCTACGCGTGTAGTCAGTCCGTTCAGAAAATCGTACATGATAATTGCATCATTCAGCTCAAGTATTCCATTTGCAAAATCAAGGTCAATTTCGCCATACCAATTTTCAGTTACCTGAGCTTTTGTAGCAAAACGTGCACGGCGAATGGAAGTCCCATTACCGATATCATTCAATTTTTCATTGAAAAAGAATTGAGCATCAGCTTGCACCCTGATGTCAAACCATAGCCGATAATCTTGATTTTTTGATTCAAAAACTAAGATACCATCTCTGTTTTCAAGAATCAAAGGTGTCCTGTCCACCACTTTCCCGTATTGGTTAAGACGCAACTCGGATTCTTGTGCATTTGCCAGCGTAAAGCAACAAGCAAGTGCTGTTAAAATAATTGTTTTTCTCATATCCATAAAATTACATTGTTTGTGTAAATTGAACTAAATTAATATCTCTCTCTAAATTTAACTTTTTGCGTAAACGGTAACGACTGATTTCAACACTTTTAGTCGATATATTCAACAACGGGGCTATTTCTTTCGAAGATAATCCAATGCGTAACAACAGCAACAGCCTTCTTTCTTGTACCGAAAGTTGAGGGTACTGTACTTGTAAGCGTTCCATGAAGTTAACTTGCGCTTGTTCCGCTTTTAAATAAATCTTATCTACCTCGTTGCTAAAGCTCATTTTTTGTTTTATATGCAGTAGTTCTTCCTTTAATATTCTGTCTTTCTCAGTCACATCTTGTACTTCGATAGCGTTTTGAATGCCTTGGCAGATACCCTCTAAGTATTCGCGTTGCTCCCCGATATTGAGGAGGTTAGTGATCAACTCATTCTTGCTTTCTTCCAACTTACTTACTAAATTCGTGTTTTCGAGTTGAATCGTATTGGCTTCTATCTTGGACAGTGCTTCTTGAAACTCTGAAAACTGAACCTGTTTTGTCCAGCGGCGTTCATTTTCTTCCGACTTCTGCTTATTTTTATATCGGATAAAAAATAAGTAAAGTACAATCATCATCAGCAAGAGTAAAATGCCAACTAAAAAGGTATTGACTTCGAAAGGAATGTGGTAATTTGTAGTTTGGTTCTGTGTCGAAAGATTTTGCAAAGGCAAGGTCTCTTGGTTGCTTACCGGAATGCCGAAAACACTTTGCACAAAGAATAAACTGAAAAATGTCAAAATACCCGTCAAAACAGGAGTTGTAACCCATCCCAATGCAATATTTCCAACGATTTTCATTTTTATCTCTTGTATGCCTTTCACTAAACCAATGCCAAGCACGGCGCCCACTACGACCTGTGTGCTTGAAACCGGGACAAGAGGAATGGGTGGTAAACCTATGGAGGTGACTGCTTGAGATAAAGTTGTTGATGAAAAGATAAACAAGACCAAGGCTTGTGACAAGACAACTACTATGGCAGCTTCGGGTGTCATTGGTAAAATGTTCCCCCCAATGGTTTCCATTACTTTTTTGCTGTATGTGAATACTCCCACTGCTATTGCAATCCCTCCAAGCAGAAATAAAAACTGTGTCGAAGAGATTGTAAAAGAACCTATGCTGAATGAAAACGAAAATGAATTTACAAAAACACCCATTACATTGGCAATATTATTCGCTCCTAAACTATATGCACCGAAAGCTCCTACTACCAACAGCAAAATGCGAATTATACTTTCCATTTTCAACAGATGGAGACGGGAGTTGCGAATAAATTTTCGTAATAATAAATATAAAAGCGCGGAAAAAACAGCACCCAATATGGGACCGAAAACCCAGGTACCTACAATTTTCTTCAACACATCATAATTTACCGATGTTCCCGTGAAATAGCACCATCCGATGATTGCTCCGACAATTGCCTGAGTGGTAGAGACGGGTAACTTGTATTTAGTCATGAGTGTTACCACTAAAGCTGAACAAAGTGCTGCTGTGAAAGCCCCTCCAATGGTGTCGATAGAACCTAATTCAGACAAAGTTTGGGTTGTTCCCGAACCCTGAAATACAGCTCCCAAGATAATGAATATTGACGCGATAACAGCAGCCTTCTTAAATGAAATCATTTCAGAGCCTACTGCTGTTCCGAATATGTTGGCAGCATCATTAGCCCCCAATGACCAACCCAGAAACAATCCGCCGGAAAGAAAAAACAAAAGGAGCATAACTCAATTTTTATACAATGCGTTTTATAGCCATAATAGAAAGCAAATCCGCCACTTTCTCGGCAGTATCTGAAATGTTTTCAATGTGTAAAGTGAAGTAGCGCAAATGAAACTTTTCACTTAATTTCAAATCAGGCATTTCACGAAAAATTTTACGGCGGATGATATCGGCAAGCAAATCCACTTCTTTTTCATAAAAATAAACACGATGGATTTTCTCATTCACATTCGCCGGTTCACTGAAGTATGATTTTGCAGCAGGAATGACCGATTCGGCAGCCGAAACCGAAATCTGTGTGAGTTGGATAAAATCCGGAATCAAGTTGGCCGGAATATGCGGCATTTCAACATCAAACTGAAAAAGATTTTTTTTTGAGTGATCAATGATGTTGTCCATTTCTTCAAGGAGTCGCATGATGTCGCCCCGTATTTGAGGCATAAGCGATTGCAAATACAAGGTCTTTTCAATTTCCCTGCGCAATTTATCCGACTCTATCTCGGCGTCAGCCAAAGCAAGGATGTTGTTGTTGAAATTCTCCGTGTTATTGTAGAGATAGTTTTTTACTCCTTCTTTGAAAAGAAGCAAACTTTGATCAACACAATTCAAAAATTTGTCAATCAGGTCAATAGATTTTTTGGCTTTTGCAAATAGCATATCTTATGGAGTATAATAAAACTAATTGCAATAATACAACATCTTTTTGTAATTCGTATACATTTTTTAAGATACGATGAAAACAGAACAAAAAATGTAGTGTATATATTTTTTGCTTATCACTTATTATCAAGGTTTTAATCTTATTTTTGTAGTGGTGGCAATTGAAGGAAAAGAGAAAAAAGACTTATTCTGTATAGGTAAAGTAAAGGTTAATTCCAAATCCAATTACCGGGATCTTCAACTCAGAAACTATTTACTTGGGTAATTTTAGCAGACCTAATTTGTTTTTTACTAACTTTGTCGCTGTATTCATTGCTGATAGTTTTTAAGGGTGAAAGTTAACGGATTTAATTCAAGAACTGCTTCAAGCATATGACTTTCAAAATGCTTCAAAAAATCTCACAACCCATTCGTGTTGTAATCAACCTACCTGCATCCAAAAGCATCAGCAACCGTGCATTGATTTTAAATGCCCTGGCTTACAGTCCGTATGAGATAGAAAACCTCGCCGTTTGTGATGATACGGATGTCATGATCAAAGCATTGAATTCCAACGATACCTTATTTGATGTGGGCGCTGCCGGTACTGCCATGCGCTTTCTGACTGCTTTTTTGGCTAAAACAGTGGGAGAATGGGTAATTACAGGTAGTGAACGCATGAAAGAACGTCCCATCAAACTGTTGGTGGATGCACTGAATCAATTGGATGGAAAAATCAAATACATTGAAAAAGAAGGCTATCCTCCCTTGCGAATTTACGGAAGTGCCTTGACAGGTGGAGAGATTCATATGGATGGCGGAGTAAGCAGCCAGTACATTTCTGCCTTGATGATGATTGCACCTTATATGCAAAAAGGCTTGAAAATCAAATTAGAAGGAAAAATCATTTCCCTGCCTTACATCAAGATGACGCAAAAAATGATGCAAGATTTTGGAGTAAAGGTTGATTTCAAAGATCAAGTAATAGATATCCGCCCGCAAAACTATCAACCCATCCCCTACCGAATAGAATCCGATTGGTCGGCTGCTTCGTATTGGTACGAAATTTTAGCTGTTTCCGGCAAAGGGGAAGTTATACTCAAGGGTTTGCAACAAGAAAGCATGCAAGGCGACAGTCAGGTCGCCGAGATATTCAAAGAATTAGGCGTTTCAACCGAATATCAAACAGATGGTGTCAAACTAACGCCCACCGGCAACTCATGTACAATGTTGGCGTACAACTTTGTGGAACAACCCGACTTAGTGCAAACCGTAGCCGTCACTTGTTGTTTGAAAAACATCCCATTTCACTTCAAGGGAGTTCAAAGTCTGAAGATCAAAGAAACCGACAGGGTGGCTGCTTTAATACAGGAATTGAAAAAATTAGGCTATGTCTTGACAGAACCTAAAGAGGGTGAATTGGCATGGACAGGTTTGACTACTGATACAAACAACAATCAAACGCCCATCATCTCAACCTACAACGATCACCGCATGGCAATGGCTTTTGCGCCGGTTGCATTAATACAGCCAATCAAAATAGCTAATCCGGAAGTGGTTAGTAAGTCTTACCCCGGTTTTTGGGAAGATTTCAGTCAACTATCGTAATCCAATTGTGCAAATCAGGCTCATCGCCATATTGGATATTCTGTAATTTATGGAAGAGTTTTTCACACACTTTTCCGGGCTTTCCATCTTTTGAAAAAACATAGGAAATACCTGTGTCATAATCGTCTATGCGTTCAATCGGACTGATCACCGCAGCCGTACCGCAAGCACCGGCTTCTTCAAAAGTAGCCAATTCTTCTACAGGAATCCGGCGACGTTCCACTTTCATTCCTATTTCTTCGGCTAACACCATCAAACTTTTATTGGTGATGGAAGGCAGGATGGACTCAGATTTTGGTGTGATATAAGTATTATCTTTGATGCCGAAGAAATTAGCAGCTCCACATTCATCCATGTATTTCTTTTCTCTCGCATCCAAATAAAAGATATTGGAATAACCCAACTTATTTGCGTGATCGTTAGCAACTAAGCTGGCCGCATAATTACCACCTATTTTATATTTACCGGTACCCAAAGGGGCAGAGCGATCGTATTGACGCATAATAACGAAAGGCGTCGTGGCAAAGCCGCCTTTGAAGTACGGTCCGACTGGTGACACGAAAACAATAAACAAATATTCCTTGGCAGGATTTACTCCCAAAAGAGGACTAATACCAATCAAGAGAGGACGGATATACAAAGATGCTCCGGAACCATAGGGAGGAACAAAACGCTCATTGAGTTTTATAGCTTTGATCACTGCTTCCTGAAACTTTTCGAGTGGTAAGGTCTGCATTAAAATGCCCTTACAGGATTCTTGCAAACGTTTAGCGTTTTCATCTAAACGGAAAATTCTGATTTTGCCGTCTTTGCTCCGAAAGGCTTTCAAACCCTCAAAGGCTTCTTGTCCGTAATGCAGACAAGTCGCTGACATATGCAGGTTGATATACTCATCTTCATGCACCTCTAATTCTCCCCAAGTACCATTTGAAAAAGTACAACGAACATTATAATCCGTTTTTATATAACCAAAACCAATATTACTCCAATCTATCTGTCCCATGTGATATATACTTAAAAAATTTATGCAAAAGTAAGGAAAAAACCTCAGTTAATTGTCTTTCAAAATTAAAATTGACTCATTCCCCATGTTAAACAACAAGTCAATGATACTCAAGTTAGGTTGAAAACCCAATTTATGTTCAAAAACTTGATAATAAGTCTTCAATTCCTCTATAGATTGACTGTTCTTAGGAGAAATTTCATTCCGCAAATCATTGATACCGTCTGTTAAATCATGCTGATAGTTTTCCGTTAAATTAATCTCCACCTCCAAATCAATCAAGTCCAGTATTTTATGCTGCAGTTCCGTATTAAAATCCCACAAATAATCCCATTTTTTATCATAAAACGGCATCAACTCATCCGCATAAAACTCGAAAAACGGACTGGAATTATAGGCTGATTCTATGGAACGCCAATGTTGTTGCTGCCAATTTTTAAAGTCTGCTATTTTCACGTCACGAATATTGGCTTTTCCCTTTTCCGACTTCTCAACGGGGATGGTCAAATTCATCAAGCCGTTGGCAGTTGCAATGGTGCATCGATTTCTATAGGATTGCTTAACATAAGATTCATGTTGCTCTAAAAGCACCACTTCAGCATTCGCCAATACCCTATAATACGCTATCGGTGCGAGATAAGCAACACTTAAACAGTATTTTCCAAAAATAGAATGATGCAAAAAACTATCTCTTGGCATTTTTAAAGAAGCGGTTGAATCTTATTTTTCCGGAGAACCAACCTTTATCTTTATCCAAAGATAACCAGACCACTACGGGACGTCCAACTACATGATCTTCAGGCACAAAACCCCAAAGTCGTGAATCGGCAGAATTATGACGATTATCGCCCATCATCCAATAATAGTCCATTTTGAAGGTATAGCTGTCGGTTTCAATACCATTGATGACAAACATATCTCCCTTACGTTCCAGAGTATTACGTTCATACACACGTATGATGCGTTCGTACAGCGCGAAATTATCTTTATCAAGTTTCAGGGTTTCATTCTTTTTCGGAATATAAAACGGTCCCATATTATCGCGGTTCCATGCTTTGCCGCTGCCTAAAGGGAATACGTCACCACCTAACTCATAAGGTTCAATCGCTATTTTTTCCACACCCGGATGTCGCTGTATCTTTTGATACATATCTTTAGTAAGCGGAAAATGATAAATGGGTTTCGCCGGATCCATACCCAAATACGCTATCAGATGAAAATCATACTGTGCATTTAAAATGCGCCTGTCTTCTTTGCTGATACCCATTTTGGCCTGCATATCAGACGAAAGATACCTGCCATCTGTCTGAACATAATAATTAAACTGAATTCCCGGATGATCCTCTTGGGGAACACCGTTCACATAAATTTGATTATTCCGGATTTCAAACAAATCGCCGGGCAAGCCAACACATCTTTTTACATAGTTCTCACGGCGGTCAACCGGACGATACACAATTTCACCATATTCCTCTTTTTTCGAGCGAATGGCTTTTCTTCCCGCTGCCATGATCTCATCATAAGTAGGCTGTGTTTCCAAAGATTGGTAACGCAAACTGTTCAATCCTTCATAATAACAACTGACGTAATAATCGGGATTCTGTTTGTTGACAGTGACCGTATCTCCTGTGGGGAAGTTAAACACTACGATATCATCTCTTTCAATGCTATCGAATCCCTTCAACCTTTTATATTCCCACTGTGGTTTTTCTAAAAAAGACTTGGTGTTGATGATAGGAAAAGTATGCTGAACCAACGGAAATGAAAGCGGTGTATTCGGAACACGTGGTCCGTAGCTCGCCTTGCTGACAAAAAGAAAATCTCCTACCAACAAAGTCTTTTCTAAAGAAGATGTCGGTATTTGATAATTCTGAAACAGGTAGATATTGATAAAATACACGGCCACCAAGGCAAACACAATAGCATCCACCCACCCCATAACTGCCAAAACGGTTTTATTCTTCGATTTCTTCCACCAGGTCCAGGGAATGTATTTGGTTACAAAGGCGTCGAAAACAACAGGTAGCAGTAGCAGCCACCAAAAATTGCCCACCCAAACAATAAACAATATATATATCAAACACCAAATACCGGCTCGTATCCATTGACCGGTAGTAGCTTTCAAACGAGATTTCAGATCATTTGAGTTGTGTTCCTCTTTCTGTATAACTCCTTTTGTTTCTTTTTGCTTGCTCATAGTTCGTTTAATTTAATGTGCTGATTGCAGCGACTCTTTCTCTTCTTTGGATAAAGTTGAATATTGAAAATACTGTCCTTTTATAAATTCAACATGTCCTGCATGGTATAAAAGCCCTTTTTACCTACCAGAAATTCGGCAGCCATCACAGCACCCAATGCAAATCCATATCGGTTATTTGCTTTGTGTTCAATGGTAATGGTATCTATTTCAGAACTATACTCAACAGTATGTATTCCGGGGACATCGTCTTCGCGAATGGATGTTATGGCTAAATCGCTGGGGTCACTTTCAAATGCTTTGGACCATCGTTTTTTTCTGTCTAAGTTGGCTATGATTTCTTCAGCTAAGGTGATGGCGGTACCACTGGGAGCATCCAATTTCTGAGTATGATGAACCTCCGTAATTTTTACATCATAATACGAAAACTGATTCATCAATTTTGCAAGATATTGATTTACCGCCCTAAAAATACTTACACCTACACTGTAATTAGAACTCCAGAAAAGTGCATGACCATTGGCTTCAATCTCTTGCTTCAATGCCGGCAAATGTTCGTTCCAGCCGGTAGTCCCGCATACAACAGGGAGTCCGACGGCAAATGCACGCAAGATATTCCCCAAAGCAGCATTCGGTGTAGAAAACTCAATAGCCACATCCGCATCCTTGAACATAACCGATTCAAAATCGGCAATATTGTTCACGTCAATGATGCATGTGATTTTATGTCCACGATCCGTGGCAATGCGCTCAATAGTTTGCCCCATCTTTCCGTACCCGATCAGTGCTATTTTCATCTCTCTAAAAATAATTTCAATTTATATTTTTGTTATTATTCTAAATTCTTAAAAAACTTTTATAATATACAGGTTCACAGACTTTTATCAATATATAAAAAACAAAAAACCACTATTTACTTTTTTCGGTGTGGGTCTTTAATATCATTCTTCAATATTGATTTGTACTTAATAAAACAAGTGTACAGCATTCTTCAAATGCAATATCGTTCTTTTTCAGCAAGTCCTGAAATTCCGGATTTTCTGTTCCCGGATTAAAAAGCACGCGTTTCGGTTTGATAGCAATCACATAATCATAATACATTGGCTGATTTTTCGGTCCCACATACAATGTTACAGTATCAATATCACTAAATTGTATTTTCTCCGTATGGATAGTCCGATTAAATACAGTATCCGAACGCAGACCAAGCAATTCAATTTCGTGTCCGTGTTTCAGCAAACTCTCGGCAGCTTTGTAGGCATATCGCTCAGGATTGCTACTTGCTCCTATGATCAATGTTCGTTTCATACGGTTATAAATTAAAATTTTTGCTCACAATGATAAATAAAAATCCAACACCTCGAAAATTTCTTCTTTGGAAGCAGTTTGATTAATTTGAAAGTCTCCAATATCGGACAACAATGTAAAATTGATGTCTTCCGATTCATTCTTTTTATCGTGTGTCATCAGTTCATAAAGCACCTCATAATCCTTACAGTTAAAACTGAACATACCATAATACGCTTTGGTGAGGTTTTTCAGTTTTAGTAAATACTCCTGAGGAAAACCAAACTTCATATGAGACAGATATAATTCGCACAACAAACCCCACATAACTGCGTAACCATGCAATACAGGGCGGTTGAAACGATATGAAAAAGTTTCGAAAGCATGTCCGAAAGTATGTCCTAAATTCAATACTTTACGTACATTTTGCTCCGTTGGGTCTTGTTTTACCACCCATTCTTTAATGTGAATACTAGACTCAACCAAGGTGCGCAAAACGTCAAAATTTACCTTTTCCAAATCAAAAGTACTCACTTTTTGCCATTCTTCTTTCGAGTAAATCAATGCATGTTTAATCATTTCGGCAAAGCCGGAACGTATATTTTCAATATCAAGTGTTTTAAAGAAATCAGTATAAATCAAGACAGCGCGAGGCAAATTAAAAACTCCAATTTCATTTTTGTACCCTAAAAAATTGATGCCCGTCTTTCCGCCGGAAGCTGCGTCCACAGCACCCAACAATGTAGTCGAGATGTTGATATAGTCAATCCCACGTTTAAAGGTAGAAGCAACAAATCCACCAATGTCCGTGACCATGCCACCACCCAAATTAATCATCAAAGATTTACGATTTGCACCATTTTCACTCAGATAACGCCAAATTTTGACTACAGAATCAATGTTCTTATTTTCATCCCCGGAAGGGATTGTAATCAAGTGTGCTTCTTTCAGGCAAGACAAATCCCCTATCAGAGGATAACAAAAATTCAAAGTATTATCGTCTGTCAGGATAAAAATATCGGATGATGGATGGTTTCCAACAGCTCTAAGAACTGCTTCTTTAATGTCGGTGCAAATAATTGCAACCTGCTGACTCATATTGTTAAAATTAAAAAGCAAAGATACATTTTTTCTTTATTATAAAAGCGTCAAATCAGTACCATTACAAATATAAATTCTCTAAAAATAAATCATTTGTTAAATTTACCTCATGAAAGGCTAAAATTTACTTACACACTTCCATCATATGAAAATATGTTCATATATTTGTGCGAGTTTTTTAAAGATTAGATGAAAGAGTTCTCTCATATGGAAGATGCAGCTTATATGCTGAAGGCGATTGCTCACAATACTCGCTTATGCATAATATCACTTTTGGCAAAAAATGATGAATTGAATGTTACGGAGATTAGCGAAAAACTACAATGTGAGCAATCATTACTATCGCATCATTTGACAAATATGCGGGCAAGAGGTGTTTTAAACTGTCGCAAAGAAGGGAAAAATTGTTTTTATTCTTTGAAAAACAAAAAAATTACGAAAATATTAGACTGTATTGTTCAATCATGTCAGTCTGATGAATAAATAACATTTGAAATTCAGTTTATACTGCTGCATCACTAAATACAAAGCGACATGGTCAAAGAATTTATTAAAAAAAACATATTAAGAATAATCGGAGTTTTGGTAGGCACGGTATCCGGATACTTATATTACCGCTTTGTCGGTTGCAAATCGGGCACCTGTCCAATCACATCAAATCCGTATATCAGCATCCTTTATGGAGCAGTATTGGGTTACTTACTTTTTGATTTATTTAAAAGCAAAAAAACAACATAAAATAAGAAACATCATGAGAAAAATTCTTGGAGCTTCTTTCATGCTCATCATCATCTCTTTTACTGCTTGTGCAAACCAATCAAACCGTGCTGAGCAGGAGGATGCAAAAGAACCTGAATTAACAACAGTAGAGAATAATAATAAAACAAACGAAACAAAAAAAATGGGAACAATTCTTTTAACAAAGGCTGATTTTTTAAAAAAGGTAGCAAATTATGAGGCAAACCCGACTGAGTGGAAATATTTAGGTGACAAACCATGTATCATTGATTTTTACGCGGATTGGTGCGGACCCTGCAAAGCGGTAGCTCCGATTCTTGAAGAGTTGGCCAAAGAATATGATGGACAAATCTATATTTATAAAGTTGATACGGAAAAAGAGCAAGAACTGGCGGCTGCATTTGGTATTCGCAGCATTCCGTCACTTTTGTTTTGCCCGATGAACGAGCAACCACAAATGGCTATGGGTGCATTGCCTAAAGAAGCATTCAAGCAAGCCATTGAGGAGGTATTGCTGAAAAAAGCCAAATAAATTTTGATAAAATAATTTTAGCGTACTCACACCTCCATGATATCATCCTTTTCAAGAGGTGCATACGGACCTTCCTTTAATTCGAAAATGACCGTGCCGGCTTCCAACACCTCCACATTGTGCCAACTACCTGCCGGCATGCTGATGCCAAATTTACCTTCTTTGGGATCTAAACGATAAGTGGCTATGTGTTCTTTCTGATCGTTGTAAGCATGCACATCTAATTTTCCCCGAAGTATCACATAAATCTCATCCGTGTGCGGATGCCTGTGAACCGGTAATACAGTGCCGGGTTCCATGGCATTTAGTAAGCGTTGTACTTTGTCATTCAAATCTTGATGAAAATTATAATTCATGCGAAGACGGGGACTTTGCTGAGCAAGAAGGGTTATTGAATCAAGCAATGGTTTGTCAATGAGTTGCATAGGATGTTTAACGACTGTTATTTTTGGGCATTACGTGATAATTGATGCAAATAAAAATATTTTTTTACAAGCACATAATAAATTATAGATAATAATAGGATGACACCAATTAAATAGAACAAAGCGAATTGTCTGGAAATAATAAGTCCAACAATAATAACTGCTTGTATAACCGCATAAATTACAGACACAAGTAAATGTGAAAATTTAAGCTCATTCACAAGTAATTGAAACAAATGACTTCTGTGAGCTTCGAAAATATTTTCTTTCAATATCAACCTGTGTATAATCGTTAAAACGGTATCTACCCCAAAAACAGCTAACAAACTAATCCATGCAATATTATTTGTTTTTATGATTAGCATACTTAACAAAAAAACAATAATAGTTGCTAAACTAATAGCTCCAACATCGCCTGCAAAACAAATTGGTTTTTTTCTAAGATTAAAAAAATTGAACACAATCAATGCAAGTAATAGATAATTTATGATTTGTTCATCTATAAAATAGCAATAAAACCTGTTGATACACCACAGTGCTCCGGATACAACAAAAGCATTGAGTCCAATCATTCCATTAATACCATCCATAAAATTAAATGTATTCAAAATTCCTCCGGCGACAACAATAAATGTCACAATGAGAAACCAGGAATACTCGTATATACCAATCTGATAACCAAGAATGACCATGGAGAACAATTGAAAGAATAATCTGAGTTTCGATGAATAGGGTTTTATATCATCTATGAAACTTGTAATAGCAACAAAAGAAAGTGCAAGAAAAAACCAGGGATATTGAAATTTGGAAACAACAAAAAAAGTAAGCATGGAAATATAAAACACAATGCCACCTCCTAATAATGTGTCATTGTTGTGAGAACTCCTTGAATTGGGTTTGGCAACAATATTAAAACGTTTTGCAAAGTTAAAATACAACAATTCGCAGGTAAAAAACATCAACAACAAGAACAAATACTCGGTCATAAAGAAAAGCTTTTTATGGTTTTTTTCATACCGTCAACTGCTCTGACAGGTAAAATCTCAATTTGTAAAGCTTGTTTAATTTTATTGTTCGATACTATATAGTTTTCCGTCAATTTGTTCAACCGGGACGAATTAAAAGGAAGATGCAACATTGTACCTATCCGAGCTGCCCAACGTATCACAGAAGGGTGAATATGTAAAATTTTAATTGGCTTAGAAAGCACTTCAGATATGATTAAAATTATTTCGGTGGTTGACAATGCTTCATCGTCCGATACATGATAGACACCACTTTGAACATTTTTTTCTATCAAAGCAGAAACAATGAAAATTAAATTAGCCACAGATGTAAACGATCTTTTATTTTCAAATGCTCCCAAGGGCCACGCAAAGCCCTTGCGAACAAATGCATATAACAAATTTAAATTTCCTTTATTTCCTTTTCCATGAATCATGGACGGACGAAGGATATAAACAAATTTGTTAACTCTTTCAGGATGCTTATTCACATCAAACCGTGACAAAATATATTCTTCAGCCTTTCTTTTACTTTCTCCGTACGGACCAACAGGTTGAGGCATAACATCTTCTGTAAGCATAACGTCAGGAACTGAGTTTGCAACAGCTTTTACCGAACTAAAAAATATAAACTTCTTAGCCTTTGTCGTCAGGAACCAATCGAATATTTGTTGTGTTAATTTAGTATTCACCTGAAAATATTCCTCTGCCAAAGCTTTATTATTGACGTCATGAGCTTTACCTGCCAGATGAATCACAACATCAACTTCAGGCAAACTTGATATGCGACTCCATTCATAAATATCCTTTACACCATCTATAGGCGACAGATCTATGTCTAAACCATACAGTTCGTGCTGTCCTTTTAACGCATCCACCAAGTTAGAACCAACAAAACCCTGAATTCCGGTAATGAGAATAGTCATTTATTTCAATAAGATCAATTCGAAAATTTTTATAAAATATTTGAAACCTAAAATGAACATATTGGTATATATCCCGTTTTCTTTACAAGCAGTTACAATTTCTTTATTCAATATATAATTGCTTTTCAACGAAGCTGTGCTCTTTCCGCCCATCCTCATTCTGACTATTTCAACAGACAAATATTTACTTTTTAAATTGTTTTTGTACAAAAAACGACACAGCAATTCATAATCTGCTGCTATCTGATAATTTAAACGAAACATCCCTAATTCATCATAATACTTTCTATATGTAAAAAAAGAAGGATGTGGAGGCATAAACCCAAAGCGAAATCTTATGGGACGAAAATTTTTTGCTCGGATATAACGTACAATTTTATCCGGATTGTTAACTGACATGAATTTTACATCGCCATAAACGGCTTGTACGTCAATATTATCCTTAAAGCACTCAACTATTCCGGTTATAATATGAGGAAAAGGGTATATATCATCCGAATTTAAAAATCCGATAATATCCCCGGTTGACATCTGAATACCCTTATTCATGGCATCATAAAGCCCTTTATCCGGTTCACTAATCCAGCGCATCCGACCATCAAATTTCGGTTCATATGCTTTGATGATATTAAGTGTGTTGTCAGTAGAGGCACCATCCACAACAATATACTCAATATTAGGGAATGTTTGGGACAACACGGAATCAAACGTATCACGAATAGTTGATGCGCTATTGAAGGCAACGGTAATAATAGAAATTTTTATTGTTTTTTCAGGCTCAATCATGTGTAAATACAATATAATTCTATCTTTTAACCAAACAATTCCTCGGCATATTTCAAATCTTTCTCATCATCAATTTCGTACCATTTCAAATCCTTCAACTTCAACACCTGAAGCGGATATTGAGTAACAGCAATATGCAACAAAGCAAATTCATACCCCAATTTTGGATACTGATGCTTGATGGGTTCGTAGTAATCACACAAAGCCGTGTAGAAACGACTACTGATCTTATGGATGCCCACAAACTCACCACAAACAGTTAATTCACTGCGATTTGTAGAACATTTTGTAAGATGTCCCTGCCCATCAAATTCAACAAAGTATTGATCCTGAAATTTGGTTTCGGGAGCAGCCAGTAAAATATCTGTATATTCGCTCTCCAATAAAGCAGTGATAGCACGCCTTTCATATATCAAATCCGATTCAAGCAGTAAAAAGTCATCCCCGCCGATTTGTCCGGCACAATTTGCTAAGGTCCACATACTATTGGTATCAGCAAAATGCTCACTGAAACAACACTCCACCTGCGGATAAATCTGTTGAAGCGCTTCGTATTGTTCTTTGTGATAACCTGTTCCGATAACAATGCGCTTAATGCCACTTTCAATGAGTTGATGGATGGAACGAATCACCATGGGCGTACCATTAACGGGAATAAATCCCTTGGAACGTAAAATGGTCATTTTTCCGAAACGAGTCCCTCTGCCTGCCGCTAAAATCACTGCCGTCTCTATCATCTACTCCTACGACTAATATGCTACTTTTTGAATACCCGACACATCTAAATAATTTTTCATCTGCAATAAAAACAACCGAATATCTTCAGCATATAAATCACCCAATACAGATAATCGGAAGGTAGCTTCTTTAGCTCCCTTACCCGGATAAATCGTAAAACCACGTTCGTAAAAATAGTCATGCATGGTTGTAAAATTATATTCCGGATTACATGGCTCTTTTATTGCCAGCAATATACCCGATTGATACTGATCAGGTAATAAAAACTCAAAACCCAAATTTTCTAATCCTTTATACAAAATCTCGTAATTATTACGATAACGTCTGATACGCCCTTCCATGGTTTCTTCAAAAAACAAATCCAGCGCCTTTCTCAAGGCATACACTACCTGAACAGGTGGGGTAAACTGCATCTGACCGGTTTGATGAAATCCTTCATGCTGTGCATACAAGTCAAAATAAAACGAACGAGCATTATTTTTAATTTTTCCCAACAAGTTTTTCTTGAAAATCACGAACGACAAACCAGCCATGCCCTGTATGCATTTATTGGAAGAGGAAATAATATACTCAGCTTGCCAGACGCGTAAATCTACGGGCAAGCCTGCATATGAGCTCATGCAATCGACAATAACCTCAATTTGTTTGCTTTGAGCTAACTTACAGACCTCCGCTACGGGATTGCGCATACCTGTAGTTGTTTCGTGGTCAACGATAGCAATATGAGTTATACCAATATCTTCCTCAAGCATTCTCTTTATCTGATTTACGTCAGGAAAATCACCATAAGGCAAAGTGTAAGCGGTAAACGGAATTTGGTAACACACAGCAATTTGTTTCATGCGTGTTCCATACGCACCGTTTTCTACTATCAATAATTTACCGTTTTTTGGTACTGCTGATGTAATGGCTGCTTCCACTCCTCCCGTTCCTGAAGAAGCAAACAATACGGCGGTATAATCATCTCCACCATTAACTACCCGGGGCAAATCCTGCTTGATGCCATCCATCAGATCGCAAAACTCTTTTTCACGTGGACAAATATCCGGAACTACCAATGCCCATTTGACCTCATCGGAAGTAGTAGCCGGTCCCGGATTAAGTAATATATTACGCTTGATAGGTTTCATACGTATATTATTTTAATTTCATCTTTCTTTTAAGAAGTCAACAAATGCTTCTTTATTCTCCTTAGGAGATGTCTTGGGACGTCCCAAATCCGGACGAGCACCTTTACGTACTTTGAACTCAATAAAGGTTGGACCTATATATCGGCATTGCTGCCAAACTTTCTGCAACTCATCTTCGTTGGTTACGCTAAACACTTGGGCGTAACCACAGCTTTTGGCGATTTGAGGACAATCAACCTCAAAACCGACGGTTGATTGTCCGCCTACCGAATCATGTGCTCCATTGTTCAGCACCAGGTGAATCAAATTTTTAACATTGGCTGAGCCTACGATGGCTAATGATCCCATATGCATCAGGATAGCACCATCACCATCCAAACAATACACCCGGCGATCTTTCTTTTCCAGGGCAATACCCAAGGCTATCTGTACAGCGTGCCCCATCGAACCGACGGTCAGAAAATCCGCCTGATGGCCTGCATGAGTACGCTCACGGTATTCATACAGCTCACGGGATATCATACCGGTCGTTGAAACAACAATATCGTTTTTTTCAAGTCTCTTAGCTATAGCAACAATAGCTTCTTCCCGTGAAAGGGGATAGGGATTGGTTGTTTTACTGTCCAACTTATAGGGCTCAAATGTGTCTTTTTTAACAACCAAAGCAAAAGGTGTGGAATTTTGGGTTGCGGTTGCAACAGCTTCTCGTAATTGTACGATAAAATCAGCTTCTTTATCAGATAGTATCACATAGGGTATTTGCATCGTCTCAAGCAGGCTCAATGTAATTGCACCCTGTTTGATATGCTGCGGCTCATCCTTTACACCCGGCTCTCCCCTCCAGCCTATCATCAGCAACATCGGGATAGCATACACTTTCGAATCTGCTAAGGAAAGTAAAGGGTTGACTGCGTTTCCAATGCCGGAATTCTGCATATAAACCAGAGGAATTTTCCCGCTTGCCAGGTGATAACCTGCAGCTAAACCAATGGCTCCTCCCTCATTGGCAGTAATAATATGTTTATTGTCTTCGGTATGATCTGTGATGTATGCACAAATGCTTTTCAACAATGAATCAGGTACTCCGCAAAAGAACTCAATGCCATTGTTGATCAAATTTTCAAAAAATATTTGAGGGCCGATCATATAAATAATTTTGATGGATATTATTTCGTTCCGGGAATTAATTCCAGAATTTGTTTAATAGGCATACACCATTGGTCAGCTTCCAAGGAGCGTTCATGTTCAAGAATGGAAGTAGCCACCCGATGCATGGCAGGATAAGCAGCCCGTAACATATGGTTGGCATAAATAACGATGTTAATGCCCCATTCTCGTAATTCATCTTCTGTAAATTGATTGTAGCTTGTAGGTACAGCTACAATCGGTACAAAAGGAAAACGTTGCTTGAATGCTATACAAAATGATTTCACATCTTCACCCGATTTCTCCTTGCTATGGATCATAATACCATCAGCACCGGCATTCACATAAGCATTTGCCCTGGCAAGCGCATCTTCCAAATTCTTTCCGCATATAAAGCTTTCGATACGCGCAATGATCATAAAATCTTGTGTGACCTGTGCTTTCTTTCCCGCACTGATTTTATAACAAAACTCTTCGATTGAGGCTTGTGTTTGCTCAACCTCTGTCCCAAACAAAGAATTCTTTTTTAGCCCTACTTTATCTTCTATAATCACTGCCGAAACGCCGTTTCTTTCTAAGGTTCTGACTGTAAAGATAAAATGTTCTGTTTTGCCTCCGGTATCACCATCGAAAATAATGGGTTTGGTGGTACATTCTAAAATATTGTTCAAATCCTGCAACCGGGTTGTCAAATCAACTGCTTCGATGTCGGGTTTACCCTTGCTGGTGGAGTCGGTCAGACTGCTCGACCACATACCGTCAAATTCATGCAATTTATCTCCTTTGGTAATCGACAGATGTTCAATGATCAACCCCGACAACCCGTTGTGAGCCTCTAAAATCCGGACAATGGGTTTGGCATTAATCAACCTTTTGAGGGTCTGAATACGAATCTCAGGGGTGGTGCCGATGGCTTTCACATCCTGATTCAGCGAAGTAGAATTAATCCCCTTGGTATAAGGAATCTCTATGACCTCGCCACCTATTTCTTTCATCGCTGCAAAAACACGTTCTCTTTCTTGCTGCAAAGGACCGGTTTTCCAGTCATCGCCATGCACAATATAATCCGGTTTGTATTTAAGCAGATTAGGTACATAACTCCATGTCTCCTGAGGAATTACACGTGCCACTCCCTTGATGTTCTCAACAATCACCTTACGCTGTTCATATGTCAGATAAGGGATGCGCTTGTGTGAAGCAATTGCTGAATCAACCAACAATCCCACCGTTAATTCCCCGTAACCCGAAGCTACGTTAATGATATTAATTAAACCCGGGTGCATAATATCGGCAGTCATGCCTATGTAAACTGTTTTCATTGTATGTACTGAAATATGTGATACATTTAAAACAAGCACGAAGTTACCAAAATTTTGGCATCATTTTAATTATTTTATCAACTTTCTGCGTTTAGTTGGTTAGATTTTATAAACACATTCATCTTTGCATCAAATTTATCTATCAACTTTTTCTCTAATCTTTGTACATATTTATAAAATAACACATCCGGCAATCTGTATTTAATTTTTTCTTTGATAAACATCATAATGGTCGCCATCTTGCTCACTTTAAAATCGGTATAATATACAGGAGTTCGCCAATCCGGACCGTATTCAAACAGCAAATACTCTTCATAATCTGCCGGTATCAGCACATTTTCTGATAAAAAAGCATACATGACAGTATTTAACAAATATTTCTCCAGCACACATTCTCCACAGCAACTTCTTATACCCTCTTTCAACGGTCCAAAAATATACAAATCTATGTATTCATTATTTTTCATGATAGATATCAGTCCGCGCCTGTCGTACCTGACCACTTCAAAACCATTTTCCCGAAGTTCAAACAACATTTGAAGCAATAAATTCCGTTGCTCGGAAAGTACAAACAAATCAATATCTTCATCGTGCTCAATAAAATCATGTTCCCGGATTGCACCTAATAATGTTCCGTATAATAATCCAAAATAAAGTTTGTTTTTTTGAGCAATCCGGTTAAAATCAGACAAATTTTGTCGCGCAATCTGTCTGTTTATTTTCTTGCGCCCTAAATATAATATTTTAGGAGAAAAATAATAAGCACCAAGAGGTGTAATGATTTTTTCCATATTATCGAATCAATTTTTTAACTAAATTTTTAATGGAATACGGGACATACCTCATCAAGGTATAATACAACGAATTGTTAGCCCGATAAAATGACTTATCGAACTCATCATGAGGCAAGACATAAGTAGGATGTACCAAAGGAAAAGTCATTTCTTCGGATGCAACGTATTCTTTAGGTTGATTTTGATTGGTTGTATGCGTGGCTCCCTCTCCAAATCCGATATTGGTTACTAAATTAACTTTTGGAAAAATAGACAATTGATTTTGCGAGGCTAAAGAAAAGTACCACTGCCAATCCCAAGCACTCACACGATTTTTTGCTATCAATTTCAGCCTGTATTTCCAGTATTTAATATCTCTACTTTTGTATCCCATGTTGTTGATGATAGATTTAGCAGATGGCGAGTCTAACCACTCCATCGATAAATCCATATTTTTCCATGCCCGTTTCCAAGTAGCCCAACCATTGGTCGATTTGTATTTTGAAAAACAATAAGATTCATTCATCTTAATTCCGGGCAAATAATTAGCACCATCAATATTGCCTATTCTGAAATCATCCCGATAGCGTTCCAGCATCTCTTGAGCAAACCTAAAAAATGATAATTGCAGCACACAATCATCTTCAATGATGATTCCCTGCTTTTCCTGCTCAAACATCCAGTCAATGGCTTTATAAACAGCAGTAGAGCAACCTTGATTGGTTTCGTGAAACAAAGTCTTTACCCGGCAATCCCAATCAATCATGCTTTGAATAGTTTTTTTAGTTTCCTCAACCAACTCATTTTCCCCTTGTACATGCGGTCTTGCTGCATCGCAAGCTAAATACAATGTTGCCGGTTTAACTTTTCTGATTTTCTCAAAAGCAATAGCAGCAATTTGCGGCCTTTTGAACATGATAAACAATATCGGTATTTCAAACTCCATATTTTTAGTATTTTAATCAATAAGACTCGGGATACAATCAACTTAATTAATATTTTTCAATCTTTCGTTCAATGCTAATAACAGTTGATTATAAAACAAAACATATTTCTTGTCTCTTTTTAATGTTCTAATAAATTTGAGAAATTTAGCTCTTTTAATCTGATAGTTAATTTGATTTCGTGTCGCAGTATCTCTGTCCATTCCTTGATGTACAACATAAAATCTTATCACTGAATCCATGGTTTGCATAATAGAATTTACTGTAGGCATACGCCTATCAACCAAATGCATGTATTTTATTTTTTTATCAAAAACAAATAAACTATCCGGTTTTTGCATCAATAAGCGATTATGGATATCATTTTCTTCCCCATACATAAAAATTTTTTCATCAAAAAATCCAATTTCTTCAAATGTACTTTTTCTGATAAAAAAACATGCTCCTGAAAAAAACATCCTTCTGTAGTTGTAACACAAGAGCTTGTTGCTAATAATTGTTTCCAATATCTCCCAAATCGGATATTTACTAAATTTTGAGATAAACGACAATCCTCTTTTGTCTAGAGACAACATTTGAACCATTCCCAACATCACAACTCTAGTTTTCTCAAAATGTGCAAGAGCTTTGGCAAATATGGGTTGGACTAACCGAATATCAGGGTTCATAATTAAAATAACTGAACCGGATGCTTTTCTAATTCCTATGTTATTTCCCTGTCCGTATCCTCCGTTTATTTTGTTACTAATCAATATTATTTCCTTACCAAATTGTTTTTCAATGACTGAAAACATATCGTCAACATGATTACTGTTATTATCGACAACAATCAGCTCTAAAGCGTCACCAATATCATTGTATCTATAAATAGAAGCTATACAATCAAAGATATGATGCTCTGAATTATAAGTTACGATTATTATGGATATTTTTTTTAATTGCATAACAATTTCTTATTTAATCCTCACATTTCATTACACAAAATCACAGCTCCTCCAACTTACTTAATAATTTTTTATTTTGCACTACCATTTGACTGTAAATCAATTCTGATACTCCTGATAAAGTCAAAGCCAAAGGAACTACCCATATGCTCCTACTTACCAATACTCCTGTTATTGCAAAGACAAAAAAGGTTATAAATGCAACTAACTGATTTTTTGCAATATACACACTATTCCCAGAAGGTATAAAAATAAAATATCCAATTGCACCCACTGTCAATTGACCAAAGATGCCAAAACTAAGAATAACCAACAATGGAAAAGCTTCTGACATATCCGGTCCACCCATCAGTTTAATTATAAAATTGCCTGTCACAATTAAAAATAAAACAATGGCCACTCCGATAATATTCTCAATTTTTATAATTTTCTTAATCGTAGCTGCAATATTCTTTTTTAATCCAACTATTTTAGGAAACAAAGCGCCATTAATACTAGCAACCAATACTGTTGGAACAGTAAAAATTTTATTTGCCAAGTCATATAATGCCACATCTTTCATGGAGAAAAAACTACCTAAAATAACAACGGCACTTTGTTGTTTAACGACATTCAAACCATTAGTAGCAAAAAAAGGTAATGCTTCTCTGACATATTTTTTTACTTTAGCAAATGGCACCAAGCTGATTAGCAAATTTTCCTTATATCTGATTATTAAAAAGGCTGTTAATGCTCCTAGAATTGAAAAAAAAGATACGATAGTCGCATATAATAATAAATCATCACGCTGCTTTACAAATAAAAAGATAAATGGTAAAGATAACAGTTTAAATCCCAATTGTATATATGTAACCACACGCATGCGTTGGATACCCTGAAAATACCATCGAGGAAACAAAATATTGGTTAATGTCTGGGTAAAGCAGATAAAAAACAAAAGCCAATTCGAGCGAATAGATGGCACAGCAAAAACAATGGAAGAAAAAATTATAAAAGAAATGATTTCCATATATATTTTTGCAGTAAAAATACTAGATAACACATCTTTCTTTACATTCGAATCTTCGAGATTCTGTGCGATTTTTTTTACCCCGGGTAAATCAAAACCAAAATCAATAAAGGTAATAAAATATGTAACTATTGAAAAAGCAAAGACATATAAACCATAATTTTCAGCACCTAACACACGAATAAGATAAGGATATATCAATAAATAAAACAAAGAATTAAGTATTTGCAAGATGGTCATAAAAAAATAGTTTTCCAATACTTTTTTATTATTGAAAAACAATGATTTGATTCTTTGTTTAGCATCACTCATCAGCATAAACCTAATTTAGTATTTTTACATAACTCAGCTTAAATCTCTGTTAGTTATGCGAAGCACAAACATCAGTTGCACCAATACCATCCCAATGTAATATATCCAAAATTTAAAACTATTTTGCCGAATCAAGTATAAATAAAACAATATAAAAGAAAATATCAAGAAATAATCTGTTACCCGCTCAACTAACAATACACTCCTCATTAAAGCAAAAATAGCTAATCCTATAAAATACACATTTAAGAATTTGTAATAACTTTTTCCTGATATGTCATTCATGGGTAATACAAAAGACATCATCCAAAAGAATGTAAACTTCATGGAAACACCTTCTGAAAGAAATAAATATTCTCCTCCATAGTCACCCAATTTATTAGCTACTACTGTTAAATTATTAAATGATAAAATCAGATTAAACACCGAACTTCCCAGCCTGGGAGTCAAGTTTATAAAATATATTATACCAATAACAACAGATAAAGATAAGTATGTAGTGACTTTAAATTTTCCGGAATATAAAAGAACCAACACAATAAAAATTCCCAGTAATGCTGTAGTGTGAAACATATATGCTAACACAAGCAATAGAGCAATTTTCAGATAATCAGATTTTTTGTTAACATTTATAGCAAAAGAAGCTGCTAACAACATAAATGAAAAAGCAAATCCAACTCTTAGTACGATGGCATTTACATAAATCCCAAAAAAGGCAACATATAGTGTTAAAGCAAGGATAGAAAAATGTCTGATACAAATATCTTTTACATCTTCATCTGACTCAATATTTTTCTCTACATTGTTCTGTTCTTCTTGAAATACCCTATAGATTCTCTGCATTGCATAATCAATCAGAATGAGATTTAAAAGGGTTATACAAGCAAAATATACTCTGAAATTATCTTCTGTTAGATTTTTTACAAGTTTTGTGAATAGTTGAAATCCTATTTCAAAACCAAAATCAGTATAATAAATTAAGCTGGGATCTTCATTGTAAAAATAATTCATGTAAATTTCGGTATCAGGAACATCAACACTCCTACCAGCAACCAAAATACAAAACGGAACTATAAAAATCCATTTTAAATAGGGAATATCTACGTTTCGCTCAACATAGGAAAACAAAAAACAAAAAAAGAAAAAAACCAACACATAGATTAAATTCATATCGTCATTTTATCTTTTTTTTGTACGAAAAGAACATATCATAAGATTTAACCGGAATTTCAACAATCTGATTATTTTATAATCCCATATTCTTTTAAATTTCTTACTAGCAAAAGGAAAGCAACTATTAGAATACCACCAATAAAACCGCCGGCAACAAGCCCTTTGGCTTTACCTATTTTTGTTTTCTCCAATGGATATCTGGGCTTATCGACAATCTGTATGATAGGAGTCTCTCGTGCCAAGTCCAGTCTTATTGTTTCTAAATTTTTTAAAACCTCTGCGTAAACAGCACCATACAATTGCACATCATATTCCTGTTTCAATTTGGGAACCATAGCTGTTTGCATAGCTCTGTTGACATTAACACTCGACAAAGACGAACTATGCTCTAAAGCTGTTTCATACAGATGCCGTACTGAATCAGCTGTCTTTTGCACAGCATTCAGATTTTCTACAGCTTGTGCTGTTTTAGTTTCCTTGTAAAAAGTAGATGTCTGATCCATTAAATTTTCAACAAATAATTTGGAATACTCCTCATCTTTGCTGGTAAATATTATTTGCGACATGCCAACTCTTTTACTTAATCTATTGACTTTTAATTCGTTTTTCTTAATATATCCGCTGTAAACGGATGAAATAATACTGTCCTGCACACGTGTTAAAGTTTCTGCATCTTGATTGATGGGAAAAGAAATTTCTCTTAATGATTGATTTTTGCTTTGTGACCATTTTTTACGAAGATTGTTATAATCAATATAAGCTTCCATTAAAGTCATTTCCTGACCCTTATAGGTTACGGTTGACAACAAGGTTTTCTTAACTGCATGTTTCGATTTCATGATTTCCAATAGATTATCTCCACTAAAAACATCATTGCCGCTACTTAAAAGTGATGCAAAACCTAAATTACTGGCTAAATCTATCAAGCCGCCTTTTCCACCTCCTTCAATCAGGGAGAATGACAATTTAGCAGTATAGGTAGGCTTAATAACAAAAGAAAGTGTCAAACCTATCACACCACCGGTTAATCCAACTATTACAATAAGCTTCCATCTTTTCAAAAGATATTGAAAGCTGCTTTTGATGTAATTCCAAACGTCAATGATTGTCATTTAAATACTGTTTACTTTTTTATTTGGTTGCTTATTATCGAATACAACAGCACCATCGTCGATGTTACCGAACTGGTGATTGTTATCACTTCAGCCGGAGTCATTTTATTTGTCAACGAAATAGGCTTCTGTGGAACTATGATCATGGAACCTGCAACAACCCTCGGATAAAATTTGATACCCAAAAATGAACGAGTACCTATTACTTTCCCATTTGGGTACAGGACAAAGGAATTTTTCTTCAAAGCCTTATTTGAAAAACCACCGGATGATATGATATAGTCTTTAAAATTATTTGTGTTGGAATACACTACAAATGAAGGATACATCACTTCTCCAATTACTTTTACCGTCTGAGATTTTTTAGGTATAACCAATACATCACCATTTTCAACAAATAAATCTTTTAAGGACCCGGGACTTTTCACTATTTCTTCCAAATCTAAAGACACTACTCCTGCTGCATACAAAAGTTCCTGGATATCTTTTATGCTGGCATAATTGGTAATCGTATCCAAGGCATTCAATTCGGTAATGCTGCTTATCTGCATTTTGCTTAAAGCCATGTCCAAACTACTTTCTTTAGAACTCTGGAGGATGCGTCTTAGGTTTCTCGTGAAAATTTTGGCCATTGGATTGTCGCTTGCCCAGTTTTCTTCATTCCTTATTAAATAAGCACTGCTGATAGAAGCATAAGGCGTAAAGCCACCGGTTCTTTCTAATAAATCTGAAACCCTGATGTTTTTATGTTCAACAGTGTAGAATCCGGGATTTTTCACTTCACCTTCAACAGATGCCATACGTATAGGTTCAATACCTTCTATAGATCTGACAATCACAAGATCACCGTTTTCAAGATACATAGTTCCATCGTCACCTCCGAAATTTAAATCTTTATCCAAACTTATAGTGAAAGTGAAAGATTTCTTACTACCTTCTTCCATTTTTGTCGGGTCCTTGATAATGCGGACTATCTGAATATTATCGGTTTCTGCGCCATCAGTAAATCCCTTTGCCAGAAAGACCAAATCTCTGACATTCATTTTCATATTTAGTGGATATCTGCCGGGTTTTTTCACCTTTCCTTGTATGGTTACAAACTGTTCATCCATAAAGTTCTGTAAAGAATCAATTACAATGAAATCTCCATTGATTAAAGCAATATCCGAATCCTCACCGGCAAGAATTTTCCCTAAATTAAAACTGATCATCTCCGGATTTTCATTTTTTTTCTGACGCTGGATGGTTGCTACATTTAAAAAGGCTTCATCCTGTACGCCGCCTGCTTTATTAATTAAACTTTTAATTGTAAGGTCAGGAGTCAAGGCATAAGTTCCCGGAGCTTTTACAGCACCTGATAATTCAACACGATTGTCGTATATATCTTCAATTTTCGAAACAAAAATGGAATCCCCGGCTGCAAGTGTGGTTGAAGCAGCAGAAGATTCGGACACATCTATTATGGTCTTTTGTGCATCGGCGTACCTGTAAATAGTAATTTTATTACGATTGGCATCTCCACTCAATCCACCGGCATAATACAACAAATCGGAAAGTGCTTCACCTTGAACAAATTCATAATAACCCCGACGTTTGATAGCCCCATCAACAACTACCTCGTTTCTGTTAGGTTCAACAATCAATATATCATTATCCTGTAACACAATATTACTCTCTAAAGCCCCTGTCATCAAAAATTGATAAAAGTCGATTTCGGCTACTGTTTCAGCATTTCTAATTATCTTGATTGATCGCATGGATCCTATTTTATTGGGACCGCCACAAGAATACAAGGCATTGATTACTGTTGCTAGTGATGGTAAGGTGTATGTGCCCGGGAACGACACTTCACCTGCTGCTGTAACCTTGATGCTACGGATTTTGCCCAAATTAATATCCACCTTGGTTTCCCCCGAGTCAATGCCGGTGTAATACTTAGAGAGTTGTCTTTTTAAGGTGGTATTAGCACTTTCAAAGGTCATCCCCCCCACTTTGATCAATCCAACATTAGGAATACGTACGTTTCCATCAGGTGTGACCTTTAATTTATAACTGACATCATATAATCCTGAAATATCAATAAGTAATTCGTCATTGGTGCCAATAATATAATTAGCCGGAGTTGGCAAGTTTAAATTAGGCTCAAAAATCACTACACCTTTGTTAAATATATTTGAACCAAACACTTTCATTTTTTTTTCATCTCCTTGAATCATAAATTCTCGATAGAGCGAATCTTCGACAAATGTACGTTCATCAACATAATAAGGAGTTTCACCTTCATCCAAATTAGCATTCAAAGCTTGTATGTACTTCCTGAAATCAGACATCTGCCGAACATTGACGGGAAGATTGCCACCCTGACTTTGCGGCAAATAACTGCCCGGGTTATATTGTTGGATGTTGGATGGCATTCCAAATTGTTTTTGATTGGGATTGAGCTGCTGAAGCAACAACATGCGCTGTTGCGGAGTCATGCTGTTTAAATCCTGAGCGTGAAGCTGCAAAACAAAAGGTGTGATCAATAAGAGAATCAGTAAGCTTTTCTTCATTATTTAATTTGTTTTATCTATAGAGGGATATTGTGTTGCTGTGTAGTTCATTAACTGTTTTCTCAATTATATTAGATTTAATAACGTATAAAAGCGTTTTATAGTATATCTAATTAAAAACGTAAAAACACTTGCACCTGTATTTTCATTTAAAAAAGATGGATATGCCCTTTGTCATATTCAATACGAATATTACAAATCTTTTTTATCGTCCTGATAATACTGGAAATAAGAATCCGAACCTTGATGCTTTTTCTTTCTCTTCTTATCTTTCGTATATCCATATCCATAACCGTATCCATAACCATATCCATAGGTTCCTACTCCGTAAGTTTTACTGCGACCGTAATAGGTGTATTTTTTTGAATAATATTGTGAGTATGAGTAATTATTCGTATCTACATCTACATCATTTAATATGGAATAAAATTGTATGTTATCAATTTTTAACTGGTTGGAAAGATTACGCACAAAAAATTTGTTTGTCTTATTACTCCTGATTACAAAAAGATTAATATCCGACAAAGCTGCAAACGAATAGGCATCTGCTACAACACCGATCGGGCTGGTATCCGCGATGATGAATTCATATCTTTTCCTTAACTCCTCGAACATTTCTATCAATTTTTGGGAACGTATCAACTCTCCTGCATTCGGAGGCACCGTTCCAGCCGTAATAAAATCAAAACCAGCTCCTTCAGGTCTCACAATAATTTCATCAAGTGTACATTGGTTGGCTAAATAATTGGAGACACCTAAATCGTTGTCACAATTCAATTGCTTATAAATACTCGGTTTACGTATGTCCATATCAACCAACAATGTCTTTTTGCTTGCCATGGCATACGCAGATGCCATATTGATACAAAAATAGGTCTTACCATCGCCCGATTCGGAAGATGAAACCATGATGGTAATATCCGTTTTTCTTTTGGCAAGAAATTCTATTCTCGTTCTGACAATACGAAACATCTCAGTAAAAGATGAGCGCGGATTCTCTGCCACAATGTATGGACTGTCCGAATAGGTACGTCGTATCAGCCCGATAAGCGGGAAGGCACAGTATTTTTCAACATCGGTCCCAGAACGTATTGTATTGTTAATCAGTTCTTTCAATACCACAAAAACTGCAGGAAGAATCAATCCGAGAACCAAAAATATCATGAATGTTTTTGATCTTTCTTTGTAATTAATCACGGAAGTAGTTCTGGCTCTATCCAAAATATTATTGTCCGGTGTGTTCGATGCTTTCAGTATTTGTGCTTCGGCTCTTTTTTGCAAGAACATGGTATAATAACTGTCGTTCATGCGGTAATTTCTCTCTATGGACACCATTTCTAATTCCTTTTCAGGAAGATTCTCAATTTGCCGTTGCACTTCGGCAAGCCTGCGATTCAAATCCTGCTTCTGGATTTCAATAGAGGTATGCATATTCTTAATAACCTCGTTAATCGCTGATTTGTTATTTTCAATGTCACGTGTGTATTTGGAATAAAACAAATTCTTCTCGCTCATTTCACCTCGCAAAACGATGAGATCGTTGATTTGCTGAATGAAAGACATCAGTTCAGGTTCATTTAAACCAAGACTGGATGGAGCCAAGACAACTCCTTGACTCAAATTGGTTTGAAGATATTTTTTCAAATAAGACAAATAGGTTTCTCTTAATCTGATTTGATTTAATTCATTGTCATAATTAGAAGCTTTACTCAATAATTCACCGGTTAAACCTCCAAAATCAATAAGCTGGTTTCTCCTCCTAAAATCGGATAATTTATCTTCAGATTGCTCTAAAAACTCTGAAACCTGCACCAATTGTTCATTGATAAAATTGATGGTTTTGGTAGCGGCATCATTTTTCCTTTCTAAGTTAGACATCAGGTAAATATCGCATAACTTATTGATAAAATCCACATCACGGGCAGGCGTCTTACTTGCAAATGAAATCTCAAGGACTGATGCGCCATCCATCACAAAGCTCAAGTTAATTCGAGAAGAAAACTCATTAATCAAGGATTCTTTTGTCCTGAATCTGAAATACAATTCTTTTTCAGATAAATTACCGGATACATCATCAACAGTCATAAACATCAGATGATGCTGAAGTGTTTCTCCCAATCTGCCTTTTATGTAGAAACCTTTGGGAAGTTGTCCCTCTTCTTCCGTAATCACATAAGAATCATCTACATATATATTAATTTTGAAAAGAATGCCATATGCTTCGGGTGCAATGTAATCAGTAGTGATATTAATGGGAGACCATCCGTACAAGTTGCTGGTTCTGAACCTCCCTTTAGAAATGTATTCGGTTCTGAATTGCGGAAGACTATCCACCACCCTCGCCATCAAGTCGTAAGAACTCAACATGATGACCTGATTGTTTACATTTCGGAAACCTTCCTGGATACCGAAGCCCTGCATCAGCACCTGCGCACTGTTCATTGCCGAGCGACTTTCATCAATGATAACCGTACCGGAAGATTTATATTCGGGTTGCCATTTCCTGTTTTGCAAATAAGCAAAAGTGAGCATAATAGCTAAGGAGAAAAGGAACAAATACCAATGACTCACAAATAACATCACCCATTCCATGATATTGAACGAAGATTCTTCTTCTTGAAATGCCGGTTTGTCTATGTATTTATTTGTTTCTTCCATAACCAACTCTTTTAATTCCTTTAAATCCTTGTAAAGAAATAAGGGTAAAATTCAGACTACATGATGTAATAAAAAGCAGCAAACAGCAAGCTTAATGAACTCGAAATGATTGAAATAAATGAACTGTAGTTTTCAACTTTATAAAAACTTGCAGGGTTTCTTTGTACGTATATGATATCATTCGGATAAATGTAATAATACTCCGAATTGATGATGCTCTTGGGACGAATATCAAACTCTAATGTTTGAGTGCCTTTATCGGTCTCTCTAATGATTTTCACCTTCTTGTAATCTCCCGTGTATCTGATTTCACCCGACATTGACAAAGCCTGATATAAAGTCATTTTATCCCTGAATATCGGATATACGCCCGTTCCTATCTCACCAATGACGGTAAAAGTTTTATTGGCTAATGTCAGTTTGATCACTGCATCCGGAACAATTTCTTTGAACCGCTGCTCGATGACTTCAGTCGCTTCTGTCAAGGTCAGTCCTCCTACAGGCACACTTTTGACAAAAGGAAAATCTACTGTGCCGTCAGGATAAACCCGATATGAGATATAATTCTGATAGTTTGTCAAAAACTGACTGCCCGTAATCAAATTTGAAATCATTTCATCTGCTGTGATTAATCTGAATAACAACTCATCATCGACTTTTATCCTGTATTCTTCATACTCAACCTCCTCGTACTGAGGCAATCGTTTGTTCTTCTCCTGCAACAAACCTACATAGCGATAACTGTAGCATGAACTCATCATCAAAATGATCATGCACAAAATGAATGCATCAGTTATTCTCGTCATATACGGTTTCATGCACTAAATTTATTTAATTCTTTTTTGGAACCAACAAGATTCTGTATAAAAAAGTTCCTAATGAAACAGTTGAAAGCACTGTAGCAATTAAATTCGGTAAGTTAACTATGCTGAAAAACTGCTCGTCCAACCTTTGGATATAAATCACATCATTGGGCTCAATATAATAATACTCAGAATTTAAAATGCTCTTACTACGCAAATCAAACATTTTCACTACTGTACCATCCTCTGTTTCACGAATGATGCGTACTTTACTTCTGTCAGCAAATGTGCCCACATCTCCTGCCATTGCCAAGGCTTCAAAAATATTAATTTTCGCTCTGGTAATAGGATACTGTCCGGTTCCATTGCCTCCAATCACACTAAAATACTGAGCGAGCACATGTAATTCAACCGTACAAACCGCATCAGTTGAATCATGGAGAAAAAAGGGTTCTATCGCAGCTTCAACCGTTCTCACAGCTTCTCGTGTCGTTAGCCCGACTATTGCAACTTCGCCAACCATCGGTAGTACGATGCTCCCGTTTTTCTGAATGGTATAAGAATATAAATCGGTGGCAGGACTTGAAGTCGAAGTTAGCATCATCGGACTATTGAACAACGCATTGGTTTCTTCATGTGTTGAGTAAACCCGCAAATATATTTTATCACCAATTTTCAAGCGATAATCTTCATACACCAAACTATCTGCGTAGGCAGGGATAATATTATCAGGCTCTTGCAGATAGTTCACCTTACGCGTGGTAATACAAGAACTTAGCAGCAACAGCCAAAACGATATAAATACAAAACGCAAAAAGCTCTTACACATCAATCTTGGAGTGTATTACATTAGATTATAAATTATAATAGAACATCGCAAAGATAAATAAAAATACTTTACTTTTGCAAAAAGAAAAACAATAATAGTCTGTGTTCAGATATTTAAAATTAGTAAGAATTCAAAATCTTTTATTCATTGCTGCAATTCAGTACATGATCCGACAATTTGTGATTGCACCTTTGCTTGAAACTTCCGGCGTAATAGTGTATGAATCATTCTTTCACATAGGTTTGCTGATTGCTGCTTCTATGTTGATTGCAGCAGGGGGTTATATCATCAACGATTATTTTGACATCAAAATTGACACACTCAACAAACCCGATAAGGTTATCGTTGGCAAAAGCATAGATAAACGCACCACCATGCTTTTGTATCAACTTTGCACCTTCGGCGGTATAGCCATCGGCTTGTTTTTGTCGTGGCATGTAAAAAGCCTTATGGCGGCATTTATTTTTTTAGTAGTGCCGGGCTTACTTTGGTTTTATTCGGCAAGCTATAAGCGACAATTAATCATCGGCAATGCAGTCATCGCTTTTCTCTCTGCATTATCTGTATTAATCGTTCTTTTCACTGAGTTAGAACACTTGAGAACACAAGCTTCTGTGATATTGAATCCGGTTGTTTACAGCAATCTGTTTGCCTGGGTAGGCGGGTTTGCACTGTTTTCATTCCTATTAACCTGGATACGCGAAATCATAAAGGATATGGAAGATGTATATGGCGACAGAGAGATGGAGTGCCGCACCCTTCCTATAATATGGGGAATAAAAGCCACTAAAATAATTTCTATTGCCCTTATAAGCATCACGATGGCTGTCCTCTTATTTATCAATTTCGTTTATATTGATTTCGAAGGGACACTTACTTTAAGATATATTTTATTGGGACTGATTTTACCATTTGCATGGGTCATTTATCTACTAATCAAAGCGAAACAACCGGATGAATACCATAGAATTTCTAATCTGATTAAGTTCATCATGCTAATCGGTTTACTTTATGCACCAATTTTTTACTTTTTGCTTGCCCGGGAAACGGGTCTCATCTTATTCAATTTTTTTACTGTCTCCTAAGTTATTAAACTGACTATGCTAGATAATTTTAAAAAATACCGCATCATCTTGGGGTCAAACTCACCAAGGCGACAAGAATTGTTGAAAGGCATCCATATAAATTTCGAAGTAATTCCTACAGATGCTGATGAATATTTACCCGCTCATATTCAGGGAATAGAAGCAGCCGGCTACCTTGCCGAAAGAAAAGCAGATAGCTATAAAGACATCATCACAGACCACGATTTGCTGATTACGG
This sequence comes from Bacteroidetes bacterium ADurb.Bin174, assembly GCA_002070265.1. Lineage (GTDB taxonomy): Bacteria > Bacteroidota > Bacteroidia > Bacteroidales > Paludibacteraceae > Paludibacter. The sequence continues at coordinate 82,711 of MWCX01000029.1, forward strand.
CAGACACCATTGTGTTATACGAAAACCGGATTTTAGGTAAACCTCACAACAAACAAGAGGCAACAGAAATGCTTCGTTTCCTTTCGGGGAAAACACATCAGGTCGTTACGGGAGTTTGCATCCACACCATCAATCGCCGGCACATTTTCCATACTGTTACTGAAGTCCGATTCTCAAACTTAACAGAAGATGAAATCGATTACTACATTGAAAACTACAAACCATATGACAAAGCAGGGGCATACGGTGTACAAGAATGGATAGGTTTCATTGCCGTTGAACACATCAACGGTTCCTATTTTAATGTCATGGGATTACCGATACAAAGGCTGTATCAGGAATTAAAGAAATGGTGAGGCGGTGGTTCGGGGTCCGGGGTGCGTGGTGTGTGGTCGCGACATTGACGGTGGTTTTGATGGACGGTGGTTTTGATGGACGGTGGTTTTAATGGACGGTGGTTTTGATTGACGGTGGTTTTGATATTGTAGAGACGGGGCATGCCCCGTCTCTACGGTAGGTGTGCGACGTTTTAACCGATGTAAAACATCGCCATCGTATCTATTCAAAATTACAACGCCTTGACAGCCTGAATAATTTTAGCCTTTACACCATCTTTGGTTTCATTCATCTCCATCAAGATTGTATCTCCTTCCTGCACATTACCGGATAACACAACATCTGCCAATTCATCTTCAAGATAGCGTTGGATGGCTCGCTTGAGGGGGCGGGCACCATATTGAACATCATACCCCTTGTCTGCAATAAAATCTTTTGCTTCATCAGACAATTTAATGGTGTAGCCTAGGTTTGTCACACGTTTGAATAACCCACTCAATTCCAAATCAATAATTTTATTGATGGCTTCTTTATCCAGTTGATCAAAAATAATGATATCATCCACACGATTGATAAACTCAGGGGCGAAAGTACGATTCAGCGCCTTTTGCAACACCCCTTTGGCATGTTCAGAATCAATTTCAGCATCCGCATCAACCTTAAAGCCAACCCCTCTGCCAAAATCCTTCAACTGGCGAGTTCCCACATTGGAGGTCATGATGACGATGGTATTCTTAAAATCAATGCGCCTGCCCAAGCTGTCTGTCAGACGACCTTCATCCATAATCTGCAGCAAGATATTAAACACATCGGGATGTGCCTTTTCAATTTCATCCAAAAGAATGACCGAATAGGGTTTACGACGCACGCGTTCTGTCAGTTGTCCGCCTTCTTCGTAGCCCACATATCCCGGAGGTGCTCCAATCAGTCGCGATACGGAGAATTTCTCCATGTACTCACTCATATCCACCCGGATAAGCGCATCCTGACTATCGAACATGAACTCGGAAAGCACCTTGGCTAAATGGGTTTTCCCAACACCGGTCGGTCCCAAGAAAATAAATGAACCGATAGGCTTCCCGGGATCTTTCAATCCCACCCGGTTGCGTTGTATGGCTTTTACAATTTTCTCCACCGCTTCATCCTGTCCAATCACCTTACGGGCTAAATCGTCTTTCATCTGCCTTAACTTCAAGCCTTCTGCTTGAGCAATGCGTTGCACGGGAATACCTGACATCATGGCAATCACTTCTGCTACTTGCTCTTCATCAACGATTTCCGGATTGAGTTGAGACTCTTTTTCCCAACGGCGTATGGCATCTTCCAATTGATATTGATGTTGCTTTTCCTGATCCCGGATAGGCCCGGCCAATTCATATTTTTGCTCGCTGAGCACTTTCATCTTCTCTTTCTTCAACTCCTCAATTTTCTTCTCCAACTCTTCAATTTCATCAGGTACGGAGACCGAACCGATATGCACACGCGAACCGGCTTCGTCCAATGCATCAATGGCTTTGTCAGGGAAGCTGCGATCAGTGATATACCTGTCTGTCAGTTTGACACATGCCTTGATGGCTTCAGGCGTATATTTTACATTGTGATGATATTCATATCGATCCCGGATATTCTCAAGAATAATCAAGGTCTCTTCAGCGGTAGTCGGATCAACCATAATTTTTTGAAATCGGCGTTCCAAAGCCCCATCTTTTTCAATGCTTTGACGATACTCATCCAAAGTAGTGGCACCGATACATTGTATCTCTCCGCGCGCTAATGCCGGTTTCAACATATTGGCTGCATCCAGAGAACCGGGTGCTCCACCGGCTCCTACGATGGTATGTATTTCATCAATGAATAAAATGATATTCGGATTTTTTTGCAGTTCGTTTAAAATCGCTTTGATGCGTTCTTCAAACTGCCCTCTGTACTTGGTTCCTGCAACGATGGATGCCATATCTAAAGCCACCACCCTTTTGTCAAATAACACACGGGACACTCTTCTTTGCACTATCCTCAGTGCCAAGCCTTCTACTATCGCTGATTTTCCCACGCCAGGGTCCCCTATCAGTACAGGGTTGTTCTTTTTGCGACGACTTAATATTTGTGCCAGGCGCTCAATTTCACGATCACGTCCAACAATGGGATCCAAACGATCTTCAAGAGCGGCTTTCGTAATATCTGCCCCAAAAGAATCCAAAGCAGGAGTATCGGATTGCTTCGAACCTCCTGATGCCAGTGCTTTCCGACGCGGACGGGGGTCATCATCTTCTTCATCATCATCGTGAAATGCAGGACCCATAACCGGTTCATCCAACTTCGGTGTTTCTAAATATGACTTCACCTGAGCGTAAGTCAGACGCTCTTCGTTCAAAACTTCCTCTGCCAAATTATTTTTTTCTTTGAGCAATGCGAGTAGCAAATGCTCGGTATCAGCCACATCCGATTCAAACTTGCGGCTTTCTAACTCCATAATCTTTTTGATGCGCTCCGCACTTTTTAAAAACGGAATATCCTGACCTACAAGACCTTTATCAGTCCTAATTTGACTTTCAATTGATTGTTTTATTCGGGGAAGATTGATACGAAGATCATTCATGATTTCTATTGCCTTACCACGCCCATTACGCAGAATACCCAAAAGCAAATGCTCCGGTCCCACGTAATTATTTCCTAATCTCTCAGCTTCTTGCTTGCTAAACAGCAAAACATTATGTAATTGCTCTGAATAGTTCATTGTTATGAAAAAACTAATTGCTTAACCCAACAAAAGTAGGTATTTTTTTTGACTTTAAATTGATTAACGCTCGCCAGCACAGCAAAATCAGTACCCTTAAGGTTTTTTATAAGAATACTGCTATTTTGTCAGGTTTCAAAGTTTGAAAAAGAATACCACCACGATACAAACTTTTATAACAAAAAACTATAAAGCTATAGATTATATAATTAAATTTTATCGGTTTTATGTGTTATCTTTGTCCTCATAAAGTCATAGAACTTAAACGAATAAACAAGTGTAACAATTTTAAATATTATCATCATGAAATTTGAACTCCCAAAATTACCGTATAAAACCGATGCTTTAGAGCCGGTTATCAGTCAACAAACAGTTGAATTGCATTATGGCAAACACTATCAAGGATATATCAACAATTTGAATAATTTAATTCAAGGCACTAAGTTCGAGAATATGGATTTGGTGGACATCGTCAAACAAAGTGATGGCGCTATATTTAATAATGCCGGTCAGTCTTTGAACCATCAAATTTATTTTCTTTCATTCTCTCCCAACGGTGGAGGTTCCCCTTCCGGAAAATTAGCAGAAGCTATTAACCGCGATTTCGGGAGTTTCGAAAACTTTAAAAAAGAATTTAATGCAGCATCCGTTACGCTTTTTGGATCTGGCTGGGCATGGTTGGCAAAAGATGCAAAAGGTAAATTATCCATTGTGAAGGAAGCAAACGGAGGAAATCCCATTACTAAAAATTTAGTTCCGTTGCTTACATTTGATGTATGGGAACATGCTTATTATTTAGATCATCAGAATCGCAGACCTGAGCATGTGGATGCGTTATGGAATATTATTGATTGGAAAGCTGTTGAAGCCCGTTATTAATTATAATATAATTGATTGGCTTTTTAGTTAACACAAAAGGCTGTCTCAAAACGAGACAGCTCTTTTTGTCTCCGCCAAAGATCCTCTGCCAAAGATATTCAGATGATTCATGACATAATACAATTTATAGATATCTTCCCGATATTCCCAACCCGGCTTTAGAGGATACTCCTGCTAATAGACTTCATAAAATGCATTCGAAAACCCACCAAACAACTTAGTCATTACCAAATCTGCGCCTCCCCGGTGTCCATAATAAACTGCCCGGAAGAAGCGGGAAATACAATTATCTTTTCATTAAAAAAAGACTCTAAAAAAGAGCGAATGGAGTGCTGGGTAATCATAATGAAAGTGCAAAAGGTAAAATTTTTCCTCAAACATACAATTTTTTTTTAATTGATGCGTTTATGAGTCAGAAAGTAAATTTAAAACAAGCTGCCTATGCAAAAAACAATTACTCTTTTAAACAAAACTGATTTAAAAACCTCTTTTCCAGAACTTAATGAAAGTGACATAAACATGCAACCCTCCCCACAAACCATCCGAAACATCTTGCAGTTCGCTGCAAACTACAGGGTGCAAAAGGTAAATAATCAGTATATTGAAATGTACTTAAGCTAAAAAAGAAAAGGTTTCCATTTTTCGGAAGCCTTTTTTTGTTACATTTGCAGCTTAAAAACCTGGCATTATGCAACGAATCATTTCCCCTTCCATTTTATCAGCCGACTTTAGCAACTTACAAGCTGCCTGCGAGATGATCAATCGCAGCAAAGCTGATTGGATACATATTGATGTGATGGATGGTGTATTTGTTCCAAACATCTCTTTCGGTTTTCCGATATTGGAGGCTATTAAAAAACATTGCACCAAATTCATTGATGTACACATCATGATTGTACATCCCGAAAAATACGTACAACGCTTTGCTGAAGCAGGGGCAGAAATGCTTACCTTCCACTATGAAGCTGCAGACAAACCGGAAAAAGTAATAGAACTGATACGCCAACAAGGTATCAAAGTGGGTATCACCATCAACCCAGACATACCGGTTTCCGCCTTAAGACCCTTTATAAAAAAAGTTGACATGGTCTTGTTGATGAGCGTGTTTGCAGGATACGGCGGACAGCAATTCATAGAAGAAACCTACAACAGATTGGATGAATTGAAAGGAATGGTTAACGAACTCAATCCTTCTTGCCTCATTCAAGTAGATGGCGGCGTTTCCGCTCATAACTCCCAAAAGTTGTTTGAACACGGAGCCAATATTTTAGTAGCCGGCAGTGCCGTGTTTAATGCCGACAATCCTGAAGAGATGATTGAAAGGATGTTGGGTCACGGGTTTCGTGGTGCGAGGTAACGAGTTCCGCGGTCCGAGTTCACGTGATGCGAATTCACGAGTTTCTAAATAATTAATGCTGAGTGGATTTACGCGGATTTCGAAATTGCGTTGCACGACACAGACGACCTTGACTGGTGAGCCAAAAAATAAGTGAGAACAGCGTTAAGAATCGTCCTTGTCTGAGCAACGAAGTTGCGAGTTTGGACGATTTAGCTGTTCGAGCGCTAATTTTTTGAGCGAAGCAGGCACAGTCTTGACTTTTTTTTGTTTCGTTTTTTTGTGTCAAGACAAAAAAATGAAAAGATATTCAAAGCAGGCATAGTCTTGATTTTTTTTGCTTCGATCAAGACAAAAAAATGAAGAGCAATTTGAGGCAACAATTGCCATTATTTTGTTTGTTTACAAATGAACTTCCTACAAAGAACGCCCTTCGTGCGTTTATTATTTGCATTGGCATCCGGTATTGTTGTTTTTCAATATTGGGATATTTTCAAGATCACACGCTTAGTTTGGCTATTTATCGCCTTGATCTTAATTGCGTGGTCCTTTTGGATTTGGAAGTCCCGACAAGCTTACCGTTTGCGATGGTTGTTCGGAGCCGGAATTTTTATCCTGCTATTTTTATGGGGCTTCCAACTTGCTGAGTCAGCAGACCAAAAAAGCATCTTTCCTTGTTTAAACACCAAAGCGATATTTGTTGCGACATTATCTGAAACACCGGTAGAAAAGCCCAACTCATTGACGTGCAAACTACTGGTTATAAGCATGTATGACAGCATTAACTTTGTCAAAATCAATGCACCTGCTATCTTATATGTCGAAAAGTACGACCGGGCAAAATCCTTGAAAAAAGGAGACAGCTTATTGCTCCGCACTACTTTTCAACGCCCATCTCGCCCTTTAAATCCTGAAAGCTTTAATTATGCAGCTTTCCTGCAGAGAAAAGGCATAGGTGCTACAGCTTATGTTTCGGCTCAGGAATGGTTATGCACCGGAAATCATCAAAAATTCTCGTTGATGTCACTTGCAGAAGCAAGCCGAAATTATCTGCTTCAACTGTATCGAAAAATTGAACTGTCAAAAAATGAAATGGCGGTTTTGTCGGCACTGACTTTAGGTTACAAAGACGAATTGGAGCCGGAACTACGTGAGGATTTCTCTTATGCCGGAGTTATGCATATTTTGGCGGTCAGCGGACTGCATGTCGGGGTGATTTACATGATGCTGCAATTGATCTTTTCAATAGCATTCAGGAGGGCAAAAAGTAAAATATTAAGTACGCTTTTTACACTTTGCGCACTTTGGCTGTATGCTTTTATGACCGGACTGCCTCCTTCCGTTATCAGGGCTACAACCATGTTTTCCTTGGTCGCCATAGGCACAACGCTGAATCGCAAATCACAAATATACAACACCATCTCAGTTTCGGCTTTCATCATCTTGCTCGGCAATCCTAATCTTTTATTTGATGTGGGATTTCAATTGAGTTACACGGCAGTTATCGGCATCGTTTACTTTCAACCGAAAATCAATTCCTTATTTAAAGTAAAACATCGAAAACTGAAATGGCTGACAGATTTAATGATCGTTTCTCTCGCAGCACAAATTGGCACATTACCTCTTTCCTTATATTATTTTCATCAATTTCCCAATTATTTTTTGGTTACGAATATCATTGTAATCCCGTTGGCAAGTATGATTATTTACTTAGCCATCGGATTCCTGATTCTATCGCCATTGCCTTTTTTAGCTGCTATCCCCGCTTTTATCTTGAAGCTTTCTTTATGGCTGTTGAATGCGATAGTGGGATTCGTCCACGATTTACCCCATGTGGTATCTGTCTGGCACATAAACTTTCCTCAACTGATACTCTGCTTGTTAAGTATCATTTCTTTCTGTTTTTATTTGGAGTATAAAAAGTTTGGAGCATTGTTTACAAGCCTGTGTTTGACACTGATTTTTACTGTAAGTCATCTGTTAATCTCTTTCAACACCTTTCACACACAACAACTGGTGATATATGCCGATCCCAAAAACACCCATATTGACTTTATCAAAGGATTTAACCATCAAATATATACTACCGACTCGGCATCGGCTGTTCGCAATGCTTCCGGCTTTTGGAAAAGTCACAAACTCAATGAACCGAAAATGATTTCTAAAGCAAACAGTAGCTTTATTATTGATAATCACCAAAAAATACTGATTTTAACAGACAGTTTGTTGCACCGTAAAACCACTACCCTGCCCTTAGAGATAGATATACTGATTATTGGAAACGGACTCAAATTCAGGACTTCGGAGATTTTAAATTGCATACATCCTAAAATTTGTGTCATCGATCAAACCATTTCACCTTGGTATGCTCAAGACTTACAGCAATTTTGTTTAAAAAACAAGATTAAGTGCTACGATGTAAAAAAATGCGGGGCTGTAAGGATACAATCTCCTACATACACTTCTAATGGGAAGACTACCCGCATCTTTACAAAAAACAATTAACCTTATCACAAATTTTTCGTACTTTTGTAAGCGTTAAAATTTAAAACAAATGATATCAAAAATTATTAGTGAAGAGCTTGTGGTCAAAGCACAATGTACGATTGAGAGCGTCGAAAGAATAATCATTGTGTCGCATGTCGGACCGGATGGGGATTCTATGGGATCTTCGCTGGCTATGTGGCACTATCTGATGGCTAAAGGCAAATCTCCTGTTGTGATTATGCCCTCTCCTTACCCTGATTTTTATGCCTGGATGCCGGGTGCAGAAAATGTCTTGATCTATACGGAAGATATTGAATCGGCTACCCAACAATTGCAGGATGCTGATTTAATCATTGCGCTTGACTTCAATACACCTAAAAGGTTGGGTAAAATGAAAGAAGCGGTATTAAATTCACCGGCAAAAAAAATGAATATTGATCATCATCTGTTACCCGGCAGCTTTGCCGATATTATAATTTCTCATCCGGAAATAGCTTCTACAAGCGAGTTGGTGTTTAGATTGATTTGCAGGATGGGTGATTTTGCAGTCATCAATTTAGCCGGAGCTGAATGTATCTATGCCGGTATGATGTCGGATACGGGAGGATTTACCTACAATTCAAATAATCAGGAAATTTATATCATCATTTCTGAGTTGCTGAAGCTCGGTGTGGACAAGGATGCAATCTATCGCAAGGTATATAACACATATTCTGAAAATCGCCTACGTTTGATGGGGTATTGTCTGTATCAAAAAATGAAATTATACCCTGAACATCAAGCAGCATTGATTACTTTAACAGCGGATGAGATGCAGCAGTTTGATTTTAAAATCGGTGATGATGAAGGCTTTGTAAATGTTCCGTTGTCTATCGGGCAGGTAGTTTTTTCCGTGCTTATGCGTGAGGAACCCGATAAAATCAAGGTTTCTTTGCGTTCGGAAGGTACCTTCCCTGCCAACAAATTTGCCGCTGATGTGTTTGATGGAGGAGGACATTTAAATGCATCCGGAGGTGAGTTTTACGGAAGTTTAGAAGATGCCGTGAAATTGTTTGAAGAAAGACTGCCGATATATAAGGATTTTTTGGAAAAAGAAGGATAAAGAACTAAGAACGAAGAACTATAAACGATGAACTAAGAACGAAAAGTGAAGAACGAGTTGTTTAACTGTTGAATTGTTGAACGGAGAACGATGAACTAAGAAAGAGCTAAAAGCTAAAGGCTAAAGGCTAAAAACTGAACTCGCCACCCCGGAACACGGAACTCGTACCTCGGAACCCGTTAACTTCCCTAACTTCTCTAACTTCTCTAACTTCCTAACTACTAGCTACTAGCTACTAACTACCAACTACTAAAAAATAAGGACAATGAAATACATCATAATACTAGGCGACGGCATGTCGGATGAACCAATTCCCGAATTAGGGAATAAAACACCTTTGCAGGTAGCGCAAAAACCATATATAGATAAACTTGCTGCTTTGGGGCGTTCGGGTATGTTGTACACCATCCCGGAAGGCTTTGAACCCGGAAGCGAAATTGCCAATTTAAGCGTATTAGGCTATGATGTGGCGAAAGTGTTTGAAGGACGTGGTTCTTTGGAAGCTGCCAGCATAGGCGTAGATGTAGTCGAGGGTGAGATGGCCATGCGTTGCAACCTGATCTGCATAGAAAACGGACAAATAAAAAATCATTCTGCAGGGCATATCACTAGCGAAGAAGCAAAAGAATTGATTCATTTTTTACAAAAAGAATTGGGTGATGAAATTGTAAGTTTCTTTGCAGGTGTAGCTTATCGTCATTTGATAAAAATTAAAGGAGGAAGCAAGAATATTCATTGTACTCCACCTCACGATGTGCCGGGTACGGCTTTTAGGGATGTGTTGGTAAAAGCAACCGACATCTCCGGAGAAAAAACTGCTCAATTGCTAAACGACTTGATCATACGTTCTCAAAAATTGCTTGAAAACCATCCGGTCAATTTGAAACGTGCTGCGGAAGGTAAAGATAAAGCGAACAGCATTTGGCCGTGGTCACCGGGATACAAACCTGCCATGCAAACCATGCGGGAACTTTACGGATTGAAAAGCGGAACGGTTATCTCTGCTGTGGACTTAATACGTGGCATTGGCGTGTATGCAGGATTAAAAACTCGTTTGGTTGAAGGTGCAACGGGATTGTACAACACGAATTATGAAGGCAAGGCACAAGCAGCCATCGAAGCACTTAAAACGGATGATTTTGTATATTTGCACGTCGAAGCCAGCGATGAAGCGGGTCATGAAGGTGATGTGAGCTTGAAAATAAAAACCATTGAGTATTTAGACCAACGCATTGTAAAGCCTATTTTTGAAGAGGTATCAAAATGGGATGAACCTGTAACCATTGCTGTTTTACCTGATCACCCGACACCCTGCGCAAAACGTACACACACCGCAGATGCGGTGCCTTTTACGATTTACCGACCAGGTGAAGCAGGGGATAAAGTGCAGGTTTATGATGAATTTTCCTGCCGGTCAGGTGACTACGGTGTGTTGAGAGAAAACGAGTTTATACATACTTTATTCAAAAAGTAGCAGAAAGAGATTATGCAAGTAAAAGGGAAAATCCAAACACAAGGAATCAAATATGCCGGTTCTAAGTTAAAGATCATCCCTCATATTATAAAAGAAATAAAAGCACTTCAGGGTGTCAGCACCGTGTTAGACGGGTTCAGCGGAACCACACGGGTCTCACAGGCTTTTGCACAGATGGGCTATCACACTACTTCCAACGATATGGCAATATGGTCGGAGGTATTTGCCACTTGCTATTTAATTGCCGACAAACCAACAGCATACTATCAGGAAATAATTGATGAATTAAATGCTTTGAAAGGGTTTGACGGTTGGTTTACAAAGCATTATGGCGGTGATGAAGCGCAAGAAAAAAGACCTTTCCAACGAAAAAATACGCAGAAATTGGATGCTATCAGGTGTGCAGTTGATAAAATGTCACTTCCGTGGGAAGATCAATGCGTGATCTTGACGGCTCTGATTTTGGGGTTGGACAAGGTGGACAGTACCATCGGGCACTATGCCGCTTATCTGTCGAAATGGTCGGTTCGCTCATTCAATGACTTGATATTGGAAGTGCCTATGCGCTTCAAGATACATACGGAAAATCAGGTGATGCGGGGAGATGTGTTTGATGCAATTCGTACAAATTTTTACGATTTCGTTTACTTTGACCCGCCCTATGGTTCGAATAATGAGAAAATGCCATCCAGCCGCGTAAGGTATCAATCTTATTATCATCTGTGGACCAGCGTGATTTTAAACGATGAAGCAGCGGTGTTCGGCAAAGCCAATCGCAGGGAAGATACGCGTGACAGTCAGGCAGTATCTGTGTTTGAAGAATTTAAAAAGAATGAGGAAGATAAATTCATTGCTTTGGAAGCATTAAAAAAGCTGCTGCAAGAAGTGCAGGCGAAATATGTGATGCTTTCCTACAGCTCCGGCGGTAAAGCTACCAAAGAAGAATTGTATGATATCATTGCTTCGTCCGGTAAATTACTGAAAGTCATAGAGATTGACTACAAAAGGAATGTAATGGCTGATATGCGCTGGACCCACGAATGGGTGAATAGCGATGGAGTGCATTACGAATATTTGTTTTTAATGGAAAAATAAACCTCGTATGTTATATTACAGCACAAACAAACAAGAGTCAGGAGTAAGTTTAAGAGACGTTGTCATCAAGGGTTTAGCGGATGACAAGGGTTTGTATATGCCGGATTTCATTCCGGTTTTGCCTGGTGAGTTTTATCGGAATATTGATAAAATGTCCCTGCAAGAAATATCTTTTTATGTCTCCGATCATCTTTTTGGAGAAGATATTCCCAAGAAAGATTTAAAGCAAATTGTATATGACACCCTGAGTTTCGATATTCCCCTGGTTAAAGTAAATGACAGCATCTACAGCCTGGAACTTTTTCACGGTCCGACGCTGGCTTTCAAAGATGTAGGCGCTCGCTTTATGTCACGCATGTTGAGTCATTTTATCCGGAAAGAAACTAAGGCTGATGACCTGGTGCATGTCTTGGTCGCCACCTCCGGCGATACGGGCAGTGCTGTTGCCAATGGTTTCCTGGGCGTAAAAGGCATTCATGTACATGTATTGTATCCTAAAGGTTTGGTCAGCAATATTCAGGAAAGTCAGTTTACCACATTGGGGCAAAACATTACAGCTTTGGAGGTGAACGGAACTTTTGATGATTGCCAGGCTCTTGTCAAAACAGCATTTGCGGATAAGGAGTTAAATGCCCGCATGAAGCTTACTTCAGCCAATTCCATCAATGTCGCTCGTTTTCTGCCGCAGGCATTCTATTATTTCCATGCCTATGCTCAATTGAAAAAGATTTCGCAGGAAGCAGTCGATAATTTAGTAATTTGTGTTCCCAGCGGAAACTTCGGCAATATCACGGCCGGCTTGGTTGCCAAAAGGATGGGATTGCCTGTAAAGCGTTTTATTGCCGCTAATAACCGCAATGATGTTTTTCTGGAATATTTGCAAACCGGAAAATATAACCCAAGAAAGTCGATACCTACCATCGCCAATGCTATGGATGTGGGCGACCCAAGCAATTTTGCCCGTGTGTTGGATTTGTACAATTATTCTCATGAAGCTATCACTGCCGATATCAGCGGCTTCAGATATACGGATGAAGAAATCGCAGATGCCATCCGCCAATGTAAAACCTCCAGCGGTTATTTATTAGATCCGCATGGCGCTTGTGGTTATCAGGCTTTAAAGGATGGATTGCAAAGCCATGAAACCGGCATTTTCTTAGAAACAGCCCATCCTGCAAAATTCTTAGAAACAGTTGAGAAAATTATAGGTGAAAAGATTGAAATCCCCCTAAAACTTCAAGCCTTCATGCAAGGTAAAAAGCAAAGCATTACGATGAGTAAAAATTTTGAGGAGTTTAAAAAGTATTTAACTTCTTAAAGCCATTAAAAAAGGAGAATAGAGAGATTAATAAAATCATAACTTGCCATATCAGATTTCCCTACACCAAAAGAGTTGCAACAAATTGAAAAACAACCAATTATGAAATCACAAAGACAAGAAAAAATAGCGCGGATGCTTCAAAAGGAGTTGGGTGAGATATTTATGCTTTATGCCCGGAAAATGAAAGGTATTCTCATAAGTGTGACCAAAGTAAATATCACTCCGGATTTAAGTATTGCACACATTAGCCTAAGTATTTTTCCCAGTGAAAAAACAACTGAAGTAATGGAACAGATTGGCATTGATGCCAAAACAATTCGCTATGATTTAGGCAGACGTGTAAAAAATATGCGGATTGTTCCTGAACTGATTTTTCACATAGATGATAGTTTGGATTATTTAGAAAACATCGACAGATTGCTGAAAAGCGATCCGCCATCTCCGCTTACTGAAGAAGAACGTGGGTAAATATAAAAACATAAGAATTGGCTTTAGCAAACTGAAATTCAGCTTAAGAATTGCGGGCAGGTACCTCTTTTCCAAGAAGTCGCATAATGCCATCAATGTAATTTCGGGGATATCTTCCGCAGGGGTAGCCATTGGAACCATTGCTTTGGTGGTTGTATTATCAATTTTTAATGGCTTTGAACTGCTCTTTTCCGACTTATTTTCTGCTTTCGATCCGGATTTACAAATTGCACTGAAACAAGGTAAGCAATTCAGTATAGACACACCTGAATTTGAGGCAGTGAAAAAGTTGGAAGGCATTGCTGTCTTCACAGAAGTTGTCGAAGAAAATGCTTTATTACGCTACAAGGAAAAACAAATGCCGGTATTGGTAAAAGGCGTATCGGATGATTTCAAACAAATGACACGCATCGACAGCATCATGTTTGATGGGGAATTTTTGCTTTATGATGGGGCTTTCGAACGCTCTGTAGTAGGTGCCGGTATTGCTGCAACTTTAGGGTTGAGCGCTTATGCCATTGATCCGCTGTACATTTATGCACCCAAACGAACTTCTAAAATCAACCTGTTACGCCCTGACCAAAGCTTCAATCAGTCCGGCACTTTTATTTCCGGTATTTTTTCCGTGCAACAAAATGAATATGACAATCAGTATGTGTTGGTGTCTTTAAATTTGGCACGAGCATTATTCGAGTATCAAGCCAATGATGTAAGTGCCGTAGAATTGAAACTTTTACCTTTTGCAGATACGCAAAAGGTAAAAAATGAATTGCAAAAGCTTTTAGGGGATGAGTTTTCTGTCAAAGACAGATATGAACAGCAAGAAGCTTACTTTAAAATCATGCAGATAGAAAAATGGATTACCTATTTAATCCTCAGCTTTATATTGCTGATTGCCAGTTTCAATATCATCGGCTCTTTATCCATGTTGATTATTGACAAAAAAGAAGATATAATAACCCTCAGAAACTTAGGGGCTGATCAAAAACTCATCAGACAAATATTCTTGTTGGAAGGATGGATGATATCAGCCGTAGGAGCTGTACTCGGTATCATCATAGGTACCATACTTTCATTCTTGCAGGAAAAAATCGGATTTATCAAACTCGGACCCGGCTTTATTGTAGAGAATTATCCGGTTGTCATACAATTTTCAGATATATTATTAGTTTTCTTTACTGTGCTTGCATTGGGATTCTTTGCAGCATGGTATCCTGTAAGATACATCCGGTCTAATATAAATAAAACAGTGTAAATGAAACATTTAATTCCACTTTATTGCTTGATGTCATTGCTGATTATGCAATCTTGCGAAAGAAAAATCAGAACTGAATATGAATATGAGACTAACCCTGTGTTTACATGGGGGCAAGCATACTTTTGGGGTGATTGTTATGCCAACTATAATATTGAAAATCACGTACTCAGCTTGTATGCTTTTACCGATTCGTTACAATTAAACGACAAAGGTCAATTGACCGGCTTTGGTCAATACTTGTATTTGGATGATATTTTTGTCTCCCCTGCCGACACTATATTCCCTGAAGGAACATACACGGTATCTGCTTCCCGGGAAGTCATGACCATAGAACCCGGCAGTCTGTTTAAAGAAGACAGGGTTGAGATGGATAGAGGTGCATGTATCTACTTCATCGAAAAAGTTGAACAATTGACAATCCGAAAATTCATAAAAGAAGGCAGTATGACAGTGAGTTATACCGATCGTGAAACCATCCATTTTAAGTTTGATTTTATATTGGATGATGATACCGAACTAAATGGATACTTTGAGACTGAAAAACTTATCATTTACGATGATTCCGTATCCAAAGAATCTGTAAGTTCACAAAAGATGAATTTGTTTTATAAAAGGACACATCAATCACTCTAAAACAGCGATTTAAACCATTACTCTTTCTATATATACCACATTCACATTCAAATACTTTTATTTATTAAAACATCATGTCTAAAACTGCTATTTTCAATCCTCTTTCCATGCCTACTTATGTGATGGCAAAACCTATAGGTTCCTTATGCAATCTCAACTGTAGCTATTGTTATTATTTAGAAAAAGAAAATCTTTACAAAGAAGGTGGAAAGAATTTACGCATGAGTGATGAAATCCTGGAAAAATATATAGAAAGTTATATTCAAGCGCAACCTGTTCCTCAAGTCTTGTTTACCTGGCATGGCGGAGAAACTCTCATGCGGGACAAGCAATTTTATTACAAAGCTTTAGCATATCAGAAGAAATATGGACGCGGCAGACAAATAGATAACAGTCTCCAAACCAACGGCGTATTACTAACAGACGATTGGTGTAAGTTCTTCAAAGATCATAATTTTTTAATCGGCATTTCATTGGATGGACCGGAACATTGTCACGATGTTTACCGCAAAACCAGGAATGGACAGGGAACTTTCAAAGAGGTGATGCGAGGAGTTGAACTGCTTCAAAAACACGGAGTTGAATTTAATATTCTGGCTGTCATCAATGATTATAATGTAAATTATCCACTTGAGGTGTATCATTTTTTCAAAGAGATAGGTGCACATTATATACAATTTTCTCCTATTGTTGAACGCATGCATAAAAACGATGTACCAAGCGGATTGAAACTGATGGGACCTGAAGAAAAAGATGAACATGTAATTGCACCATGGACGGTTGATGCACGTAAATTCGGTCAGTTTTACATTGATATTTTTAATGAGTGGGTACTCAATGATGTTGGACAGTATTATGTGCAAATTTTTGATGCTACATTAGCCAACACAGTTGGAGAACAGCCCGGGAGTTGTATTTATGCACCAACATGCGGACATGCTTCAGTGATGGAATTCAACGGTGACCTTTATGCCTGCGATCATTTTGTGTTCCCTGAATATAAATTAGGCAACATTCGTCATCAAACTATTTTTGAGATGATGTTTTCGGAAGAGCAACTGCGATTTGGGTCGGATAAAAGAGACAAGCTGCCTTCCCAATGTTTACAATGTGAATTCCTTAACCTGTGCAATGGAGAATGTCCCAAAAATCGCATCCTAACTACTTCTACCGGTGAACCGGGATTGAACTGGCTTTGCGCCGGTTTTAAAATGTTTTATCGCCATACCAAACCTTACATGGAATTTATGGCCAACGAACTGTTTTTCAAGCGACCTCCGGCTAATGTAATGGCTTGGGCAAGGAACAGAAAATGAAAAAAGTTACTCCTATCAGGTTAAATCAAAAATATGATTTAATGAATATAGAATATTTAAAATCTATAAAAATTATAAAATTAAGAAGGAGTGAAGTTTACGAAGTGATTTATTGAAAGAAAAAAAGATATTTTTGCCAAAGCTTATTACAATTTTTCAAAAAACAAACATCAATAAAACTCGATAATAAACAAATAAAACTATAATCATTAAATTACAATATCATGGATAGACGAGATTTTTTAAAGAACAGTTCGCTTGTTGCAGGTGGGTTGTTATTGAGCAGTTTTCAGCTTTCCGCATGCAAAACTAAACCAAAAATCAGGAAAATATCTCCCAATGAGAAGGTAAATTTAGCATGCGTAGGCATTGGTAACCGAGGAGCCGATATTATCAAAGCACTTTACAATACAGGCCATTGTAATGTCGTAGCACTTTGCGATACCGATTTGGGTGCCAACCATACACTTGATATTTTGAACAGGTTTCCGGATGCAAAACGCTTTCAAGATTTCAGGGCAATGTTTGATGAAATCAGCAATGAATTTGATGCCGTTTGTATCGGTACCCCCGACCACAGTCACTTCCCCATTGCCATGCTTGCCATGTCGTTTGGCAAACACGTATTTGTTGAAAAGCCCATGGCGCATACCTTTGAAGAAGTAGAACTAATGATGCGTGCTGAAAAGAGATATGGTGTAGTCACTCAAATGGGTAATCAGGGACACTCTGAAGCCAACTATTTTCAGTTTAAGGCATGGAAAGAAGCCGGCATCATCAAAGATGTTACTGCCATCACAGCTCATATGAATAATCCGCGTAGGTGGCATTCCTTCGATTCGAATATGAAGAGTATGCCTCCGGGTGAACCGGTACCATCAACTTTGGATTGGGATACCTGGCTGACAACCAAATTCTGGCATGACTACAACCATGACTATATCAACGGACAATGGCGTTGTTGGTATAATTTCGGTATGGGAGCTTTGGGCGATTGGGGAGCACATATTATTGATACGGCTCATGAGTTTTTAGACTTAGGTTTGCCAACAGAAATAAACATGCTGTATGCTAACGGACACAATCCATTTTTCTTCCCTTATTCATCTACTATCTTATTCAGATTTCCCGAACGTGGCGATATGCCTCCTGTGGACATTACCTGGTATGATGGCATAGACAACTTACCCCCTATTCCTGCCGGATATGGCAATGTGGAATTAGATCCTAATATTCCACCTCCATCAAGTGGAGAAATTATTCCATCCAAGTTAAATCCGGGGAAAATTATTTACAGCAAAGAGCTTACTTTTAAAGGAGGTAGTCATGGTAGTACTTTGAGCATCATTCCGGAAGAAAAAGCACAAGAATTAGCTGCTAACTTACCGGAAGTACCCCAAAGTCCTTCCAATCATTTTGAAAACTTCCTGTTGGCATGCAAGGGACAAGAACAACCGCGTTCTCCTTTTCATATTGCCGGGCCGCTTTCTCAGGTATTCTGCTTAGGCGTAATAGCTCAACGACTGAATACCAAACTGTTATTTGACAGAAAAACCAAACAAATAACCAATAATAAAATTGCCAACGAATTGCTAAAAGGTTCTGCTCCAAGAAAAGAGTGGAAACAATTTTATAAAATGTAAAAATCTCAATTTTTAAAATTAAAATCCAATGAAAAAAATATCATTCTTGCTTATCCTTACTTCCTTGTGTTTAACCGGCTTTTCACAAGCCAAATGGGAATCTCTATTCAATGGAAAAAATTTGAAAGGCTGGACCAAACTAAACGGTACTGCCGAGTATAAAGTAGAAAACGGAACCATTGTGGGAATCAGCAAAACAAATACTCCCAACACCTTCCTTGCAACTAAAAAGAATTATGGTGATTTTATACTTGAATTTGAGTTTAAGGTAGATGATGGTTTAAATTCCGGTGTGCAGTTTCGTTCCTTATCCGACAAATCGTATGACGATGGAAGAGTGCATGGGTATCAATTTGAAATAGATCCTTCTCCAAGAGCTTGGTCCGGGGGCATATACGATGAAGCCCGTAAAGGGTGGCTGTATGATCTTACGTCTTATCCCAAAGCCCAAAAGGCATTTAAGAATGAGGAATGGAATACGGCTCGTATCGAAGCAATCGGGAACAATATACGCACCTGGGTTAATGATGTGCCTTGTTCAAATATCCTTGATGAACAAACAGCATCAGGATTTATCGCCCTACAAGTGCATGGTATTGGCAATAATGAGCACTTAGAAGGTAAAACAGTGGCTTGGAGAAACATACGCATACTGACCTCCGATATTGAAAAAGAGCTTTATCCTGATTCAAAATTAGCACCTCAAAAAAATTGTATTCCCAACACCATCTCCGAACAGGAAAAACAAAAAGGTTGGAAATTATTATGGGATGGCCAAACAACTACAGGCTGGAGAGGTGCCCGCTTAACCGGATTTCCTCAGAAAGGATGGGTCATTGAAGATGGAATCTTAAAAGTTTTAAAGTCAGATGGAGGAGAATCAACCAATGGTGGTGATATTGTGACCACCAAGAAATATAAAAACTTTATATTGAAAGTTGATTTTAAAATTACGAAAGGTGCAAACAGCGGCATAAAATACTTTGTTGATACGGAGTTGAATCAAGGTGCCGGTTCATCAATAGGATGCGAATTCCAAATTTTGGATGATATACATCATCCTGATTCAAAATTAGGTGTGGCCGGTAATCGTCAGTTAGGGGCATTGTATGATTTAATTCCTACCATACCCAACAAACCTTACAGAAAAGGATTTTTCAACACTGCTATAGTTATTGTACGGGATAATCATGTAGAACACTGGCTTAATGGAGTAAAGCTTCTTGAATATGAACGTAACAATCAAATGTGGAATGCGTTGGTAGCCTATAGCAAATACAATGTATGGCCTAACTTTGGTAATTTTGAAACCGGTCACATTTTATTGCAAGATCATGGAGATGAAGTGTGGTTTCAAAATATTAAAATCAAAGAATTGAAATAATTGCACTGATATAAAATCGTTTCAATGCAAATTTCATAAATCGAAATAGCTAATATATGTTAAATTAAGTTAAAAGCACAAAAAGCATGCCTTATAGCATAAAAAATAATGTAATTTTGTGCTGTGTTTTTCATGGTATTAGATTTAAGGTTAATAAAAAGATTGGGTTGTCGTGAGACAGCCCTTCTTGTTTTATAGGGCGGTGTCTCATAAGTGCCCAACTGCTGCGTTGCTTTCGATATTCGGGCTCAGTCACATACTTCAGTATGCTCCTTCGCCCTCAATCTCAGTGCCTTGCACTTGAACACTTCTAAGACACCTTGCGGATTTTTGGTTAAATATTTACTTTTGAGACAGCCCCTTTTTTATTAATGTCCACCACCTTTAATCATCACGGTGACACCTTTCCAAATAACGTATAAGTCGGTTAAGAATAATTTCCAAGACGGATAGTGCAAATAGCGATAAACGTATTCATATTCGTAGATGGGTTTGCCAAATTCCGGCGTTCCTTTGCGTACATGTCCGTAACCTAATAAACCTCCGCGAATCAATTTTCTGGTAACATTACCTTGTGCCAAATCCCGTTCATAATGATGAACTGCCAATGGTCGAGGTCCAACTATAGACATATCACCCTTGAGCACTAAAAAGAATTGTGGTATTTCATCCAGATAAAACTTTTTGACGATACGTCCCATGTAGGTTCGTGCTTCCGGCATCCACTCATTTTGGTAAGCATGCCAGTCACCTTTAGCTTGTAACTCTTGGTCAATATAGGATTGTTTTATCAAACGAATTTTCCATTTTTTAAATTTCTTACCTTGACTAACAGCATAATAGTAGAAAAAAAGCGGACCTTTGTTTTCAGGAATAAGCAATCCCTCTACAAAATTAAAAATGACAAGCAAAATGACAGCCGGAGAAAACAATATCAACATAAAACAAGCAACAAACTTGTCAAATATCAGTTTCGGCCAGGGTACTTTAATTGGTTTTTTAAGTTGAAAAATTTCTTCGTATTTTTTTTTGATTTCGTCGGTAGGAGGTGCATATGGGAATGCTTCAATGGGTTCAGCAGGATGAAGTTTGGTTGGTTCCGTCATTTTGATACAATAAAATTTATTTTTTCAGAAAATTTTGATGCAAAAGTAAGTAAAATATATCATTTCTGTTGAATTCAACTTGAATTAAACCGTATGGCGATATTTCATAAGTGTCCAACTGCTGCACTTCGACTTCGCTCAGTAACCACGTTACTTTTCGATATTTTGTTTCATGTAAAACAAAACCTCCGACTTCAGAAACTGAAATCGGAGATTTTTTTTAACTTAAAAATAAACTGAACTCCCTGAAAATGTTCACTCTTTTGTTTCGTACTCGAAGCGGGTACTTAACCCAGCAAACTAAGGAAAAAATATGAAAGATATTATACTGATTATAAGCCTATTTAAAATACATCTCTTCTTTTGCTTTCCGTTAATTTCCGTTAAATTTGTTACTTTTGTTACTATTTTGTTACTCGAGAAGATGAATGTACCCTTTTTGTTACTATCTTTGCAAACATAGGAAAACAAAGGGAAAAACAATGAAAACTACAATCCGTAAATTTAACCCCCGAAAAGGCACGAAAAAAAACAATGTAGTGCTTAGAGAAAAAGCACTAAGCAGTGGCAACATCAGTCTGTATTTGGATATATACCGTGATGGAATAAGAACTTATGAATTCTTAAAACTATACGTAAACCCCAAAACACGCAACCCTGTCGAAAGAGAGACCAACAGACAAACCTTTGAATTAGCAGAGAAGATACGGACTCAGAGGGAAAGTGAACTAAATCATTTGGCATTTGGTGAAGTTGCGCCAGGAATGAAAAAAATTAATTTTTTGGATTTCTATCAAGCATACATTGACAATTATACGAAAGCGGACAAACGTATGATAAAAGCATCATTTGTTCGCTTCAAAAACTTTTTAGCTGAGCATTATCCACAATATAAAAATAACATCAAACCGGATCAGATTACTAAAAACATGATGGTAAAGTTTGTTGAATACTTAGAAAGCCTTAGCAAAGGCGAAGGTGCTCTAACTTTCTACAAGCGGTTTAAGAAGGTAATAAAATATGCTGTCGATGAAAATGTGATTTCTAAAAATCCATGCAATGGAGTAGTATGCCGGGTAGATGAACATGCACTAAAGAAAGACATACTGAGCATAGAAGAAATGAAGAAGCTATTAAGCACAAATTATGAAGGTCAGAATCTTGAAGTCAGGAGAGCCTTCATCTTTACTCTATACACTGGCATTAGACATTGTGATATTATTAACTTGAAATACAATAATGTTGATTACTCAAATAAGCTTCTGTCATTTGAGCAATCAAAAACTAAAGGTAAAAGCTCTGGAAGCTGGGTAAACATTCCACTAAATGAAGGACTACTTTCTTTAATAGGAGAAAAGCCCGCTAAAGATGATCTCATTTTTAAACTACCTTCTCAAAGCATGTGCTTACGTGCATTAAAAACCTGGACTAACAAAGCACAGATTGACAAAAACATCACGTGGCATTCCGGAAGACATAGCTTCGCGGTCAACATCCTGAATAATGGAGCAAATATTAAAACGGTGGCGAGTCTGCTTGGTCATTCCGGGCTCAAACATACAGAAAAGTACACCCGTGCTGTAGACAGTCTTAAAGAACTTGCAATAAACAGTCTTCCAAAACTAAATTTTTAAAAACATGCAGATACCTGAAGAAATAGCCCACATTCAACGAAAGAAGATAAGATATATTTGGAAGAATAATCTTGTCGGATTCTTTATTTATAATGATATTAAGGTAACCTATCATTTTATTGAAACGACATTTGATGCAATGAGTCTGAAAGAACCTGAAGCGGTACAACTTAGAAAAAATCCAGCATGTATGGGATTTATCGCTTTTTTGATTTCTAA
>MWCX01000030.1 GCA_002070265.1 Bacteroidetes bacterium ADurb.Bin174
ATGTAGCTCAGCTGGGAGAGCGCGGCGTTCGCAACGCCGAGGCCAGGGGTTCGATCCCCCTCATCTCCACCAGAATCTAATCCAGCACAATCCAATAAAGTCCAAAAACCCGTTAGAAATAGCGGGTTTTTCATTGATTTTAATCCAAAGACGTGCTATACAGTTTATCAAAATACACCCATTTTGGGTATACAATTAAGACTAAAATACACCCAAAATATTTCGCGTATACCCAAAATTTGGAGACCATAATGCCCAAACGCATTGTCCCATTGACAGATATGAAGATTTCAAAAACAAAAACGAAGGGGAAATCAATCACGTTGTTTGACGGTGGTGGTTTGTTCCTTTTGGCTACGCCTTCCGGTGGCAAGTTGTGGCGTTTCAAATACAGATATGATGGTAAACAAAAACTTATTTCATTCGGCGCATACCCTCAATTGTAACACTTTGCCATATTAGCTATTTCTGTTTCTATTTCCTTAACCAGCCACTTAGGTTCAATAAGCGTTGCTTCATCGCCAAAAGAAAGAAGCCAGCTTTTTACTTCCGGCACGGATGAGGCGGTAAATTTAAGAATAACTTTATTTTTGCCTTTTTTAATGATTTCCTGATCTGGGCTCCATCTGCGTTCAGCAACAAACGATGCCGCCCAACCGTTGAAAATAACTTCGACTTCGAAAGCCTCGTCTTTCATCACGCCAAAATGCTGATTGAATGTTTTCTCAAAATCAAACGGTTCCGGCTGAAAGCTGATATTTGTCAGCTCTATGGATTTCATGCGGTGCACAGCCAAAAGAGGGTCGTACTTCGGTGCTTTATACGGTTTCCCCGGCTCTTTAGTTTTTTGCGAGTGCAGATACATGGCATCGTGATAAGAAAAGAGCTTCAACGGTTTAATGTAATAAGTTTTCGGTCGGCTCGCGTTGACGGCCTGATAAGTCAGCTTGCAGACTTTTTGTTTTTCCATTGCCTCAATCAAGGTGTGGATAATCTGATGCTGAGGGGTATAATCGATAGTTCCGGGATATAATGCGGAAAAGTGGCATTCGCTGATTTTTCCTTCCTGCCCTAATGCCGCCTTGCTTTTGAAAACTGCACTTGTTGCTTCCTCATAAAGCTTCTTGCCCACGAGATGCTGAGTGAATGACTTACATAACTGCAGGGCCTGAAGCTCTGCTTCCGTCAGCGGGATATTTCTTAGTGAAGAAGATGGTTTTTTAATGCGGTAATAGTTTTTGTTCCCCTCTTTTGTTTCTTCAATGGCAATACCGTAAGACTTACGGATATTATCAATCAATCTCAAAACAGTCTGTTTGGAACAGTTAAGGGTATTGGCCAGCTCCGTCAGTGAATGCCGTTCACCCGAAAAAAGCAGGCGGACAAACAGGCTGATGAGCTTCTCGCCATAGCTTTTGTAAAGATCACGTTTTGCAGGCATGTTTTCTCCTTTATTCTATAGTGCGGTAAATCAAGAGGTTAACTTAACAATAATGCAACCTTCCACTAATGTAAACAAATAAATTAGAAATCATGCCGCAATATGGAACGATCGTGTGAGATGCTGCATTCACAAAAATAATTGCAGGAGGTGAAAACATATGCCCAAACCCGGCAGGCAAAAGAAGATATTATGTTCAAGTACAGATAAAAACGAACGTTTTGTCCTGCAAAACTGCATTGCTTATCTGGAAACTTTAATATCTCCAGAAACAATACTGAACAAGGAAATACTTGGTGTAATATCGTGGATATTGGGAGCTAAATTTAGGCAAGTAGAAAAACGGCTCTGCGGCATGTTATCAAAAAAAGAGTTAGAGCAACACCAGTATGATATTGATAATGCGAACAACACGGATAATTCCATCGATTTAATCCATAAAATACTCTACACGTCATCTAAGAGCCGTATCACCAAATTTATCACGTTAGTGAGAAAAGAATTCGCAATTCGCAACAAATGTTTATCTTATCGTGGTAAAAGTGAAATAGAAAAGAACATACAGAACCTGGCCAAAAAGTTTAATCTTACACAAGACGACATAAGGGTTTGCACATTTCTTTATATAACCACAGCATGGCATAAAGCTGAGGAATATTTTTTAACTTATCTAAAATGCAATGCCGTATCCGGCAGGAGATATTTAAAGACAATTTTAAGGATGAACGACAGCCAAATAAATACTGTTTTATCAGGCAATTTAATAAAAATTGAGCTTTGCGCAATAAAAAATAATGGCTTTGCCGCAACAGACGCTTTTGCTGAATTATTGCTAAATCCGTCAGATGAAGACTTAGAAGCACAATATTTCAACTGGGTTAACACCAAGACGAAGCGCATAAATAAACATGTGATCGATCCTCAAAAAACGGAACACGTCTTAAAAATACTTAGCGCTAAAAGGCAATCTGCCACACACATTCTGCTCTATGGAGCATCGGATAGCGGAAAAATAAATTACGCATATGGTATCGCAAATGAATCAGGGCTCCCCGCATACGAAGTAACCAGCAATGCAAATAATCCAGGAGGGCGGAAAGCTGCAATCACAGCCTGTATGAATTCAATAAATAATAGAGATTCTATCATTATTATAGATAACGCGGATGAGCTTCTAAGGAAAAAATATTTTTACATGAAGGATGTGGAATCTGAAGATAAAAGCTGGCTGATACAATTTCTCAAAAAGCCCGCGCCCAAAATTATCTGGATCGCAAATAATATCGAAGATATTGACGTGGCTGTTCTCAAACACTTTTCCTTCAGTCTTGAATTTAAGCAGATAAATCAGCGTCAGAGAATAGGCGCGTGGAAATCAATTCTTAATAAGCATCGTCTAAAAAATAGTTTCAGCGACGAAGAATTAAAAGAGCTATCCAAATATCCTGTAGACACGGATGTCATTGACCGTTGCGTGAAGACGGCAATAGAGATTGCTTTGCCGGAGAAGAGCAATTTAAAAGAGATTGTCAGAAAGAATATTGATGCCCAAATGGAACTAATAAAAAATAAGACAAATAATAAGGACAAAATCGAAAATAATTATTCATTGGAAGGACTTAATATCGAGGGCGATTTGTCAAGCATAATGCTTCAGTTGGAATCGTTTGATAAATATCTCCAGGATTCGGACAAAAGCTTAAACCGGAATTTCAACATACTTTTTTACGGTCCTCCCGGCACCGGCAAAAGCGAACTAGCACGTTACATCGGCAAGCACCTGGAAAGAGAAATAATGTGCAAAAGAGCAAGTGATATTGTCAGTTCTTATATTGGCGAAACGGAACAAAACCTTAACAAGGTTTTCAGGCGAGCAGAAGAGGAAGACAAAATATTAATTATCGACGAGGCAGATTCATTTCTTTATAAACGTGAATGGGCAATACGCTCATGGGAAATAAGTCAAACAAATGAATTTCTTACGCAGATGGAAAGATTTAGAGGAATACTAATATGCACCACAAATATGCTCTGCGGGCTCGATAGCGCATCCATCAGACGCTTTAACCACAAAATAAAATTTGATTACCTTAAGCCGGAAGGAAACGTCATATTTTATCGGCGGCTCTTGGCTTCATTAGCCAATGATCCCCTAAATGAAAATATAGAAAATGAACTAAGAAGCATCAGGCAATTGACACCCGGTGATTTCCGCATTGTGCGGGACAGATACTCATTTTACAAACCGCATGATTTGAACCATCAGCTTTTATTGGAATCACTAAGAAAGGAAGCCAGCATAAAGCAATTTCAAAGAGACGGTGGCAAGCGGATTGGTTTTTGAAGATAAAACAAAACATCAGCCATTGATATAAGGTGGTGCGTTTTCGTATATTTGAGAAAAATATGAATATCAGAATATCCAAAACTAAATACCTCAATGGCCTACAGTGCAAGAAGCTGTTGTGGCATATCTATAACGCTCCGGAATCAATTCCTGAGCCGGATGAAGATACCCAAGCAGTATTTGAGCAGGGTCATCTAGTCGGCGAATATGCAAAGAAATTGTTTCCTGCGGGGATCGAGAGTTTTGGCATGGCCACAAAAGAAAAAGAAAGGGAAGAAAAGGGGCTGACCGATTACGGCATCATTTATCTGTCCGGGGTGATCGGGGAAAAAGTAAAGCACCGGTATTCTTTGGGGAAAGATGACTTATGATCAATGAATTCATAGTGCAAATTAGCCGGCTAATAATACTTAAGGCTATTATGACATACGGAATTGATGACACAGGAAATGTGATATGAGTGAAGATAAATGTCCAGTCTGCGGGATTGATAAAATTTCATTGTGGTGTTGCGATTGCAGTCCAATAATATGTCCTCATTGCGGTCAGGTGGTTAGATGGTTTGGTGAAGACGCAGATTCAAATCCATGTGAGCATGTTCTTGCGTGGGGAACATTCGGCAACAGCTTCATTGTGTGGGAAAATAAAAACGTCAAACTGAAATTTCGGGAGTTTTGCTTTAAAAAATCATCCGCCGTAGATGAAAGCATTCTAAAATACAGTAATGATTTAGCCAACTGTGCAGATTGGCTTTTAGACGATTTTGCCAAAGAGGAAGGGCTGATCTGCTTATGGGATGAAATTGAAGGCTTCTGGTATGGGAATGGCGCCTATGCTTTATTTACAGGAATAGATGGGAAGATAATGGAATTATTAGATCGTTATAATGCATTGAAGATGAAAATTTCCGAACGTAAGAAATCTTTTGACAGATTCATTACCCTGCTGGAAGATGAAACCACTTGGCTTATCTCACCGGCCAGCACACGGTTTCATCTGGCCCAGGAGCGCGGTTTGCTGAAGCACA
Source organism: Bacteroidetes bacterium ADurb.Bin174 (assembly GCA_002070265.1). Classification (GTDB taxonomy): domain Bacteria; phylum Bacteroidota; class Bacteroidia; order Bacteroidales; family Paludibacteraceae; genus Paludibacter. The sequence goes on from MWCX01000030.1 coordinate 4,816, forward strand.
GCGTCGGTGTTGCGGAAACCCTGTTGCGGTTTCGGGAATTTCTTGCGCCAAAGATCAGCGAAGAAAGCTGCATAATCACTGGACTGTTCCACGATGTCGGCAAGCTGGGTGCGCCAGGGAAACCTTACTATTTGCCGAATGACAATGAGTGGATGGTGAAAAATCGTGGCATATGCTACAAGACAAATCCAGAAGTCATCACGATGGGCCTGACCGTCCGCAGCCTATATCTTATTTCGCAATATATTTCACTTTCGGAAGCAGAAGCACAGGCCATTGCTTATCATGACGGACAATACATTGATGAAAATGAAATTGTTGCCCACAGAGAGGAACCGTTGACGTTGCTTATTCACTGGGCGGATTACTGGACCGCGCATATTTACGAAGAAGGAAGAGATAAAACATTATAATAAAGGAGATCCTAATGTATGGCATAAAGGATTTGAAGCAAATAATAAACAACATAACCCAAACAACAGTTGAATGTCCGGTCAAGGATTGTAGTTGTATAGTCGAAAGGCAACATCGCTCATTCAGACGCGAAGCAAGATTTATGTGTCCCGAACATAAAATCTATATCTCACCTACCACCTTTGAATATGACAGCAAGATAGATAATTTGTTGTGGCAAAATAAAGTTGATTTGGAGTTACTGGAAGAAATAAAGAAAGCCAAGCGCGAAAGCCGCATTGAACGTGATAATAGCGAGGACTCTCTAACCTGGAACGTCTTTCGATATCTAGAGAATACCAACCAATTAGCCAGTCTGTTGTCTCATTTTGGGCATGTGAGTCACTTTGATGCAGATTTGATATATTGGTCATACTCGCTAAAATTAAAAGGCCCATGGCAGGAATTAAAAAGGGCCAGATACGAATTTGGAGAAAGCCAGGCACGCGGCTCTGAGCCCGATCTGATAGCTTTAACCGATAAATCACTTTATTTTATTGAGGCGAAATTGACAGCCACAAATAATACCTCGCCAAGCGATAAGAATAATCGCAAAAAATATCTAACAGGCGGCAACGGCTGGTATAAACAGGTATTCAGATCGGATTTTGATACAGTAGCGATACAAGCAAAGAAATACGAGTTGTTTCGCTTTTGGCTGCTTGGCAGTTGGCTTGCGAAAGAAATAAATCGGAATTTTTGCCTGATTAATATTGTCCTGTCTGAAAGGGATAAAGACATTGAAGAACGATTTATCCCCCATATTATACAAGTTGAAGGACAGCGACAGTTTAAACGTATAACTTGGGAAGGAATATACGATTACATAGTTAAAAATGCACCTGACAGTCAAGACAAACAGTTAATGGTGAAATATTTTCATAATAAAACAATTGGCTACAAATATGGCATTTTACAGAAAGCATTTTCAGTTTCACAGAACGTTCCAGTAGCACAACACCGGATTATGAAGTAACTGTGTTCAAGGATTGAAATGTATGTGTTTTGAGAAAGGTTAAAATGTTTTGACGCTATTAATGATTGGAAAATGGTTCTCATGATTCACATTCTTAAGAGAATATTTTCCATTATCTTATTGCAAATGCTTTTAATAAACAGTAAACATAGAATCATTTCCACGCTAATCAATCTATAAAGGGGAAGTAAAGCAACATGAGTGTAAATGAAAAAAATGCCTCTGAAGCTATAGACCGGTTTCTTGCTGATCATCAAGATTTTGAAGTTCTATGTTCCCGATTATCGGAATTCAATGTATTCCAAGCTCTGAAGATTGATCAGATTGAAATTCGTCATAGTAATGTCCTGGCTTGGTTGCTGGATCCAGAAGAATCTCACGGATTGCGGGATATGGCATTAAGGCGCGTCCTTTCAAATATATTACTTCTGTCCGATAAATCTATCCATGGTTTGACCGCCGGTGATGTAGAAATGATGGATTTTCCGTATGTTGAAGTATTACGTGAATGGCACAATATTGATATCCTTGTAATCGATCGTTCCAACAAGATTATTCTATTCATTGAAAATAAAATTCATAGTGGCGAATCTAAAGGTCAACTTAATAAATACAAAAATATCATTGTAAATTCTTTCGTTGGTTTTAAAATTGTTCCAGTATTTTTGACATTAACTGGACAAGACCCCCATGATACAGATGGGGGAGACTACATTTGCTATAGTCACGGTAATCTTTATCGTGTTTTAAAAATTCTTTTTGAACAGCAAAAATCCAAACTTGCTCAAAACGTCCAATTTTTTATGCAACATTATTTAGATACACTAAGGAGATTGACAATGCAGGATCAGAATTTAATGGAACTATGCAAAAAAATTTACCGTAAACATAAATTGGCTCTCGATACGATCTTTGAGTATGGCAAGGCTAGTGACTTTAAGAGGGCTGTGGAAGCTTTGCTTGAAAAAGAAAATGAATTTGAAATCCTTTCAGCCGGTGTTTCATCGGTATGGTTTGTGCCGAAATCGTGGGCTAACATAATACCGGAAAATGGCATAGCATGGACGCATTTAAAACGGCCTTTGAGCATAGCTTGTTGGTTTGAAACTTATAAGGACACGATTTACAGTCATTTTGAGGTATCAAAAATGAGTGATCCTGACCTGCGATTAAAGATTATTAAGTCGTTAGACGCGGCTGGTTTCAAATTTACAGCCAAAGCTTTTGAAAAGAATGCTACTTATAGCCGGTTTTACGGAGCGAGTCACAAAATTAATGGCACACTGGAATATGATAATCTATACTCTACTGCAGAGAACCTGCTGAAAAAGGCCAAACTTGAATTTCCAAAAGCTGAAGCAGTATTTCGCGAGATATTTGAAAGTAATCAACAGAAATAACACATGACTATTTTTGTGGTGCGATATGGAACTGACAGACGAACAGAAAAAGTGGGCATCTAAAACCAGGCAAGGGGCATCTCCCAAGACTTTGCGAGACTTGCTGATTAAACAAAAAAGGACGGTGTGCTCTTTCTGGCGCAGAAATGGTTTTTGACCCTAAAAAAGGAACGCCAGTTAAAGGCGGGGAGGGGTGCCATCCGCTTTATCCTGCAGTCGATCACATTGATCCAGGAAACCCTGCGGGCGGTTATCAAATTGTGTGTTACGCTTTAAACGTGATTGCGGACTCGTAGGTGGCAAATGCAATTTTTGCTTCCTGAACTCAACAAACGCCACCCACGACAACCAAGCATCATTTCAAACGATAATGTGTGACCGTTTGTCCTATGTTTTTGACATCCCCGTCATTTAATTGCCCTATCAAATAAATATCGCTAAATATGATTGCTAAATCCAATAAATACGAAGCCTTTGCTCAACTGGTATTATCTTGTTTGTGTGGCATACGGTTTGCGCTTCGATTAATAAATTAGTATATACTTGACAATACTAACTATCTGTGCTTTTATGCTAGTAAAGCTTGGTTGTACGTAACGACGAAAGAGGTAGGTCGACATGGAATTATACACAATTGAAGTAGATGAAAAAATATTCAACTATCTAAAACAAAAGGCAGAGCCATTTGTTGACACACCGAATACTGTCCTCCACAGGCTCTTATTCGGCAAAGGTAGTATTTACGGAAATTCGAAAATATTTGTACATAGAACAAACCAAAATATCCCTAAGGCCCTTTCTCAGATACTAGAAGTTATAGAATTAGTAATTCAAAAAGGACATTCTAGGCCAGAGGCGACAAAAATTGTGGCTGAACGAAATGGCACAGCTCCTGAAACCGTTATCGATAAATACTGTCGCCAGCTTGGGAAGACGGCTAATGAAGTAGACATTCTCTTAAGCGACCCCGAACTGAAGGGGTTTCAGTTAGTGCTTACGAATAAATTTACGAATCATGAAGAGATGATCACGTCATTTTTTAACAGTTTAGTCAAAGAGGAGGGAAAAATGAATCCAATCATTCCAAGAAGAGAATTTGATCAACTATATTCATTAGGAGAAATTAAGAGAGATGACTTATCATCTGACCGAAAAAAAAGAGATACCGCACTTGAATCTGTCTTGAAGAAGTCCCTCGGCAAGCGTTTGCAGGAACAGTTGGGGCACTTCACCTTAAGAGGTCAATCACAGTTGATGTTTAATAACGCAATATTCCTTTGTAAGTATTCCAGCTTCCATGATGATCAATCTCGTTGGTTCTGGGGGGTTTCGAAGTCTTATTGGCATAATTGGAAGCAAACAGACCATCTTGTTCTCATTCTCGAAAATGCTGACAAGAATGGCTATTCATATATTATCCTCACGCCTGATGAATCCAAGCACCTGTTTAGTGTTTGTAGCGACAGTAGAGGGGAAAAGAAGATCAACATGCGGATCTATGCAGACGATAATGTTACACGGCTTCCTGAATGGAAGGATTTCGACGTTGAATCACGCTTAAAACCTCTTGAACTACAATCCTGCCTTGACAACCCAACCATGGATTTAGCCCCCCAGGAGGACAAAAGTGATCCAGTTCAAGTCTATCTTCGTCTTTTTGCGTCTGCATCTCCTGAGGAACAGAAAAGGATGCTTAAAGAACTCATGGAGCGCGTAGCGGATGGCACACAGGCGAAGTGAAAATAATTAAACGAAGCTGATCTACATAGCTATGCAGGAGGCTACATGCAAGGGAATTTTTATTTCGTAAACTGTTTATATATTATTGAAACCGATCATGAAAGTAAAGATGAAGTTAAAATCAAGAAGAAGCCAAGTATAGGTAGAATGTATCATTTAGATAAATGTAACAATGAGATGACAAGACCGCGTAAGCTTACGGTATGATGTTCTAAAAAGCGTTGATATTAAACTCAGCAAACATTTTAGCCTCTGGGTGAATTTAGGAAACATAAAATATTTTTTATTATAAATATCTATAAAAGTGTTTTGTTTCACAATCATTACCAAAAGGATACAATATGACTATTACTACAGTTGAAGTAAAAAGGTCATGGGTTGTTGATAACCATGGAGTTGCTGTCTTTAAGCAAAGGTGTTTAGAGCTTGAGTGGGAGTTTCATGAAACTTCGCGAGTGCAACAACCAAGTGTGGGTAAAGATGGGTATTTGGAGTTCACTAAGGATTCAGTATTTTGTGTTGCTGCTCAGATAAAAGGTGGTCGCTCCCTTTGGAGTACTGATCAGTATGAGTTGAAGGCAAACCAAATACAACGCAAATCTTGGAAAAAATCCACAATTCCTGTTTTCGGAATCATATGGGATCCCGAAACTAACGGTCTTTATTGGTGCGACATAACAGGGACGCTGCAAAAACAAGGCAAGCGAGATAAAATTTATACATCATCAAGAAATGAATTAAACTCAAAAGAGGGTGCAAAAGTTTTTTTCGATACTGCAGTAGCTAAATGCATTGCTGGGTCTTTAGCACTACAGCTTGCATCGGATTACATATCTGAGCAAGTGAGTGCGGTTGATGACATCCTTTACTTCGGTAAGTATGATCCAAGACATTATATTCTTCTTCGCAAGATGATGTTTGGACTTCACAATACAGCTTTAGATCATGCTATTTATGTACTGGGAAAATTCACCTTAAATTATGATGCCTACTTAGACAAAATGTTGTTTGGATTAAAATTCTGTGAAGATATCCGCCATCATTTCAGGTGGACTATTTCAGAAGTTGTTACTTTGCTGAGTCGCATTCAAGATGATGGCGTCTACCGAGGGACTTTTGGACAGAATATATATTGGCTAATTGTTGGAGATGACAAGTGGGATTATGTGAAGGCTGTAGAAGATGCTACAATTCTCGCAGCTACTATTGGAAACAAACGCGCTGCTGCTTGGGGTTCAATATTGACAGTGTTCTGGGCTAAGGAGGAAGGTGAGTCCAAATTAAGTAAACTGGTTGAAAGTCGACCTTTATTAAAATCACTATGGAGCTACAAAGTCATTCGTGACCAACTAAAGCACAACGGGAAGATAGAAATGGATGGGTAGTCCAATTGATTGCTGAAAGAAGATTGTATGTCATCAAAGGTTTTGTTCAAATTAAGTATAGAAAGACGGACTTGAGTTGACAGTTCTCTAGTACCCCTACCTCACCGCTTCCTTGAACGCCTTAGCCGGTTTGACTTTTGGGATTACTTTAGCTGCAACCCTGTTTGCTTCTGCAGTCTTGGGATTACTGCCTTTTCTTGCTTTCCTTTTGACTGTCGTGAAAGCGCCAAAACCAGAGAAGTAAATATCCTCTTTCTTTTTATAGTCCTTTTAATTAAGTTTAAGGATATCTCCACTGTCATGGCTGCTTCCTTCTTCGTAGCTGTCACCCGTGCCAGTTCGTTTATCAAATCTGCTTTTTTGTACAACAAGTTACTATTTTAAAAAAATAAGATTAATCTGTTTATACTCTGCCTTCCAGTAATTTACTTTTTTCATTAAGCTGAACTGTGAAACAGACATTTTTTACACTTTCCCTTCTGGCATGATCAGTTAACATCTAAACCTGATTAATGGACTAACCTTCCGAAATGCTTTATTTCCAACCATAATCTTCACTTTTGATTTCATCGCTGCTACCAACATTGTAGGTGGCAAATGCAATTTTTGCTTCCTGTAACAAAGCATCCAGCAATTTTGGCGGTCATCCAACCTTTCAAATGATATCCAATAAAATACAATATTGACTTTCTGCTGTTTTAGGAGCACGGTAAACAAAAATTTGAATGAGGTATCGTCAAAAGTTTAATAATTAATCTGTGTCATTTTTGTAAAGGTGATGACACGGATTGATTATTGAAACTCTGTTTCTGAAAGGGAAAATAACCTCAATTTGCTGGGTGTGGAAAAACCGATCTACCCGAGCCTATCGAAGTTGGAGAAATCGCTATAAACCAATGTAACTAACTTCTATAACGCACTCCGGGTTATCTCAAGAAATCAGACCAGCTCACGTGTAACACCTAAAAAAGGAGGTATTGTCATGGCAAAAGTAACAATTTTAGGAGCAGGGAATGCAGGTCATTCTTTTGCGTATGATATTGCTCAAAATGGCGGCAAAGTGATGCTTTTTGAACATCCTGATTTCGCGAAAAGTTTGAACGGGATAAAAGAAAAAGGCGGGATAGAAGCGGTGCCTGAATTACCCAGCGAAGTCGGCGGCGCAAAGGCTTTTATGTCTGGTTTTGCCAAGGTAACAATGGTTACGACCGATCCCCAGGAAGCCATGAATTTTTCTGACATCGTGATCATGTGCGTACCAGCTTTCGGACAGGAGACTATCTTCAAGCTTGTCATGCCGCACCTGAGGGATGGAATGATCCTTTGTATTCTCCCCGGCAATTTCGCTTCCCTGATCTTTTCCAAGATGATGAGAGAGGCAGGGATTGATGTAAAAGTG
>MWCX01000031.1 GCA_002070265.1 Bacteroidetes bacterium ADurb.Bin174
GGACAAAGAAAATTGCATCCATTGGGACAGGTTAGAACAGTTTTGGGAAGATACCCAACGCCCCATCCTGCAAGCGGTAAAATCAGAATTGGGCTATGACTGGAAAAAGGATTTAGGCAAAAAGATAACAGAACAACTTCAGGAAAAACCCTTGTTTCAGTTGCTTCGTGACGGACTGAAGGTAAACAGTCAGCACACGCTGGATTTACTCTACTTCAAACCCGAACGAAGCGACAACAAGCATCAGGAGGAACTGGCTAAGAAAAACATCTTTAGCGTTATCCGTCAGTATCATTTTACAAGCGCCGCCAATGCACGCCAAGAGGAAGACGACCGCCAAAGCATTGATATAGTAGTTTGCCTGAACGGTTTTGCCATAATCACCCTTGAACTGAAACACACTCTTGCTAAACAGAATGTGCTGGATGCTGTAAAACAATACTGCGAACGAGACACTGAACGACCTATTTTTTACCGTGCCTTTGTGCATATCGCTGCAGATGACGAAAAGGCAAAAATCGCCACCACGTTCAGTAGGCCCCCAGTAAAAGAAGATTTCATGGATTTTAACACGGGTTTGCTAAATCAGAAAATTAAGGGAGACGATTATGCGGTACAGTATCTGTATAATGAAATTCTTGCGCCCGATAGTGTGTTGAATTTCATCGAACGCTATTTGTATGGAAACACACAAGGCTGGATTTTCCCACGTTATCACCAGCAGCGTTGTGTGAAACGCATCTACGATGACATTACTGAACATTACCGCAAAAAGAAATCGCTTAACCTTCGTTACCTGATACAGCACAGTGCAGGAAGCGGGAAGAGTAATACTATTGTTTGGCTGGTACAAAACCTGCGAAACCTGCACGTAAAAAACCAAAAGTTATTTGACCACATCATTATCCTGACGCACCGCATCAATCTTGACGACCAAATCAGCAAGGACTTTTTGAAAGCCATCGGGCAAACAGGCGTGGTGGCGTATTGTAAAAAGAGCAACGATGTTCGTTTGGCGTTGGGAGATAGATTGGAAAATTACCGTAATCCAGAAATTCCAATCAATGCCCCAGTCATTGTAACCATTCTGCACAAGTTTTCATTTCTGAAAGACCTTGCCGACCAAACAGGGAAAAACATTTGCTTTATTATAGACGAAGCCCACACCAATCAGGAAGGTAAGTTGCACGAAAAAATGGTAGATATTTTTGATGAAGCCACAGGGCAAACCATTCAGCAAAAAGTGGAGGAAGAAGATGACGAACAGGAAGAACTGATTGATGAAATTGCCAGAAAGGAATTTCCTAACCTTTGTTTTATTGCCCTGACAGCCACTCCCAGCGATAAAACCATTCAGCATTTCGGTAAAGAAGGCCGTGCCTTTGATTTGTATAGTATGGATGAAGCTATTGCCGAAGGTTACATAATGGACGTGGCAAAAAACATCATCACTTACGAAACCCTTTATGAACTCAATTACAAACTGCCTGACGACCATCGGCAGAATGAATATCCAACTTTGCAGGTTTACCGTGCATTGAAACTAAAAGCATTTGAAGATGATGAAGTCATCAAAGAAAAATGCAAAATCATTGTTTCCATTTTCAAAGACCGCACAGCAGATAAAATTGAAGGCAAAGCCAAATCAATGATTGTTACTTCCAGCCGTTTGAGTGCCGTGAAATACAAACTCTATTTGGATGAAGAACTCAAAAAACGTGGATTAAAATGGAAAACGCTGGTTGCATTCAGCGGACAAATCAACCACAATGGCACATTCTATTCGGAAACCGAAATGAACAAAAGCAACAATCCACAAAATGTAAAAATTGAAGAATGTTTTGAGAAATACGATGACATTCGTTTTCTGATTGTAGCAAACAAGTTCCAGGTAGGTTTCAACGAAAAAATGCTGCACACTATGTTTTTGGATAAAGTTCTGCAAGACCGCAATGCCGTGCAAACTATCAGCCGCCTGAACAGAATTTATCCGGGAAAGAAATTTGATACATTGACAGTTGACTTTACCAACTCGTATGATAAAATCATCAAGGCATTCACGAAATACCAAAGCAATGTTGAAAACCACAAAGAAGCCAATCCAGATGATTTGTATAAAATCAAGGACGAGTTGCTGAAACGTGGCATTTTCACGTTGGAAGATGTAGATGAATGTGTAAGGCTCTTCAATAGTGAAAACCCGGACGATGTAGTTCCGATTTCGGTATTGCTAACTAAAATAAAAGGCATACTGCAAGCCAAAGCGGACAATGACAAACAACGTGAATTCAGAACTTTGTTGGCTCGTTATGTGAGTTTGTTTGGCTTTATCCGTGCTTTGTTCCGTTTGCGTTTCAAAGACAAAATTCTGATTGATTTCAACATTTTTGCCACACTTCTTTACAAAAAGCTCGACCCGACAATGAGTACCGAAGATTTGGAAGCAGAAATTAAAATGGTAAAACTGAAAACCTTTGACATTGAGAAAATATCGGAAAGTGTTCAGGAACCAGAAGGCGTAGACGATGATGATAAAAGTGGAAATGGTGGCAGACAAGGTGGCGGCGGAAGTATTACCAGTGTTCAACCAATGGCAACGGTAGAAGAAGTAGTAATTGCAATCAACCTGCGTTTCAAAGAAAGGGTTTCACCCGAAGGAGTTTCAGTAGTCGAAAACTATTTACAAGCACTGCAAAAAAACAATGACCTAAAAACAACCATCAAAAACAACCTGACCCAAGACGAAAGACAGGTTTATGATTTGGTGATTAAAGGCATAATGGACAAACTCTATACAGACTATATCATAAACCATTCACCGCAACATTACGGAGAATTGACACAGGAAAATGTTCAAGGATTTATTAACAAAAGTGCCTACAAAATGCTGAGAGAAATACTCAGAACGGCAGCGTAAAAGAAAAAATATGAACATACTTAAACTTTATCACGCAAGATGGAAACAAGATGTTTTTGACGAAGAAGGCTATCATTTCAAAGACAGAGTTGTTGAGTATTTTGTTCAATATGAACGGGTAAATCATATTGTTCACCAGCAAATTCAACACAACAATGGTTATAGAACCATTACTGGACACATTGACAATATTGACAATCTGTTATTCGATGAAACCAATAATGCTTTAATGCAAATACCAAACATTAAAGAATTTGATTCAGGGGGTTATGAGTTTAGACCTTGCTTGAATATGAACAAATAGAAAGAGCTTGGGCATCTAAGAGAGCATTGGAGTATCCCTTTAGAGACTTGACTATTAATACAACAACAACACACAGAATAATCCAAGAGTATTGGGCTGACAGAGAAGGAGGATTAATTTAAAAGATATGCTAACGCTACAGTCACACACATTTGCAAGCCGCACAAGCCAAAACACAAGCCAAAGCTTGCAAAAGAGTGTGCCTGTTCCCACGCACGGACAAAAAGACAAAGCAGCAAAAATAAAAGACAAAAACGGCCAGCTTGTAACAAAGTGTATATGCCATAAGGGTTTCAGTGGGTATTTAAGCGTTGTAGCACGCTCAAAATTTAGTGTCGGTGGACAGGTAACTACTCCGCAAACCCTTACGGCACATACACTCAACCGTTGATGCGCAATTTAAACAATCCCTCCGTGCTTCGCACTCCCGGTCTTGTGCTTGCGCATCACCGGCTCGGGTGTAACCCGTTGGTGTAACCGGGAACAACAAATACAATGTTTTTGGGAATCACAATGCAGTAAAATCGGGAACAGGAATACAGTAAAA
>MWCX01000032.1 GCA_002070265.1 Bacteroidetes bacterium ADurb.Bin174
CGAATCAGTATTAGATACTATCGTTTTTGAACTATTCCTTGAAAAAGAAATAAAATCGGCAGGCAAAGAAATTCTAAAGCACTTGGGAGATTTGAAACCCATTACAGAAGATATGAGCGAAGAAGAGAAATTGGCTATTATCCAAAGCGAGTTTGAGCGTTTGTATGACCCCAATCATCCGGTGCGTTTTGCTATTGAAACCTTGGATAGCGTGGAAGAAGTGAGGACAATTAAGGAGGCACTAAAATGAGTAAAGAGGCTCAAAAAAAGAATAAGCAATGGACTCACAAAGGGCTCAAACACTCTAATGTCCGGCTGACACAATTCATCTAAAGCCTGTTTGTCAGCGCTTTAAGATTTCAACAAAGGGCTCATAAACGGCTCAAACCAAATTGTCTAATGGGCTCAATGAGGGAATAAGTAAGGGAATAACTGAGGGAGTAAATCCTTCCAAAAATATAAGTAATGAGTAAACTAAGCAATAAAATAGAAGCCCACGACCGCTCCATTACAGAAGTATTGGACGATAAGAAGTACACGGTAGATTACTTTCAGCGGGAGTATAAGTGGGAAGAACGGCATATTGAACAGTTGGTTTCTGATTTGACCTCTTCATTCCTAAATGAGTATAAGCCTGACCATAAACGCAAGGACATTGAAAAATATAACTCTTATTATTTGGGTCCATTTGTGGTAAGTGTAAAAGATGGTCAACGAAGCATTATTGATGGTCAGCAACGGCTCACTTCTCTCACTCTGCTCCTCATCTATCTGAACAATCTTCAGAAGGAACTGGGCCTAAGCGAAAAATTGGAGTCCCTAATATTCTCTGAGAAGTATGGTGAAATGTCCTTTAATATTCAGGTGGATGAACGCATTGTCTGTATGGAATCGCTTTTCAAAACAGGTGAATACAAAACGAACGAATCAGATGATGAGTCCACACTGAATATGGCAGCCAGATATGGGGACATTGAAAAAGCTTTTCCAGAGGAAATAAAAAATCATGTGTTGCCTTTTTTTATTGACTGGTTGAAGTACAATGTTGTGTTGGTTGAAATCATTGCCTACTCAGATGAAAACGCATACACCATATTTGAAACCATGAACGACAGGGGTCTTAACTTAACCCCTACAGAGATGCTCAAAGGATTCATCTTGTCGAAGTTTGAAGACAGCAAAAAACGCCAAAAAGCTAATGAACTCTGGAAAACTTCTATGCAAGAACTTCATACCTTTGATAGAGATGAAGATCAACGCTTTATTCAAGCCTGGTTCAGGGCACAGTATGCAGAAACCATCAGACCGGGCAAGGCGGGTTCAAAGAATGAAGATTTTGAGAAAATCGGAACACGTTTTCATAGTTGGTTCAGAGACAATTTAGATAAAGTCGGAATGGAACAAGACGACCCGGATGGCTATCAGTCGTTCATTGATAAAGACTTCAAATTCTTTTTGAATGCCTACAAACACATTCTAACAGCTGAGCGAAAATTATCTGATGCTTTGCAACACGTATTTTATATAAGAAGATGGGGTATTGCCAATTCGCTTAGTTATCCACTATTGCTGGCTTCATTAAAGTCTACCGACAATACAGATACTGTTCTATCAAAAATGGATTTAGTAGCTCGATACATTGAAGCATTTGTGGTTCGCAGATCTGTAAACTTCAGAAAGTTTGCTTCGAGTTCTATTCGATATACTATGTATACCTTGGTAAAAGAAATCAGAAAAACCGAAGCACATGAACTTAAGGCAATTCTAAACCGAAAATTGTATGAAATGGAAGAACCCTGGGCTGGCGTTCAAAGTTTTCGTTTGCATGGTCAAAACAGGGTATTTGTAAAGTTTTTGCTTTCAAGAATTACATCTTTCGTAGAACAACAATCCGGATTCAATTCATCATTTGAAAAATACTATCATAACCCTGGAGGAAAATCTTTTGAAGTGGAACACATCTGGGCCGATAAATTTGCTAATCACAAAGATGAGTTTGATTTGGAGTCTGACTTTCAGGAATATAGAAATAGGATAGGTGCTTTGGTTCTTTTACCAAGAGGCACAAATCAATCATATGGAGCCAAACCCTATTGTGAGAAGCTAAGCCATTACATTAAAGAAAATTTATTGGTGCAAAGTCTTTGTCCACTCACCTATCAAAACAACCCAAATTTTCTTTCTATGAAGAGCAAGTTTAGCCTTCCATTCAAAGCACATGGAGAATTTAAAAAAGCCGACATATCTGAGAGACAAAGGTTATATCAGGCAATTTGTGAATCAATTTGGGGCACTGAAATAAAGAACAATGAGGATTAAGAAAGTTGAAATAAAAGACTACAAATCATTCTACGGTAAGAATGCATTCAACGTAGATGGCAAAAACTTGTTTATCTATGGCGAAAACGGTAGCGGTAAAAGCTCCTTTTACTATGCTTTGAAAGACTTCTTTCAATCTTCTACTGAGACATTGAACTATGATGAAACTGAGAATATTTTCCTTACCAAAACCCAAAAAGGCAAAGGATTTATCAAAGTCACTTTCAATCCTGATAAAAGCGGAGCAAATAATGATAAAACTTATACGGTCAAAAAAACATCAAAAGACACCTACACTACTGGAGACACAAGCATCCGTGATGCCATCAAGCTCAAAAGCTTCTTGACGTACAAACACCTGCTTTCCATTCACAGCATTAAGAGAGAGAATGAAATAGACTTGTTTGAATTGCTCGTAAAAGGTGTTTTGAAGCATTTCAAGAGTGTAGCCATCACAGGCACAAAGGAATTAGGCGAACTGTGGATCGATGTTGAAAAAGCAATTGTAAAAGAAACTGGCCAAGCTTTTAACATCACCCAGAAGAAAAAGGAAGTTGATGAAACCATTGACAAATTCAATACAGCATTCAAAAAGCTGTTCGAAAGAAACAGCATAGAAAACATAATGAAGTTTGCCCAACCCATTTTAGACAAGTTTGGGCACAACTTAGAAATCGAACTCAACTACACACAAGCCAGACCAAATAGCAGCTACAATGCAATTGAGCGGAACCACGTAAGAGCACAAGTGAAATACTTGGGAAAAGATATTCCTAAGCCACATATTTTCCTGAACGAAGCAAGGCTATCAGCCATTGCCATTTCAATTTATTTAGGAATGATAAAAAGACACGTACAAGGTATTCCATGTAAGGTTCTCTTCCTTGATGATGTTTTTATTGGTCTTGACATCTCCAACCGTTTACCCCTGTTGGAAATTCTCAAAACTGACTTTGCAAACTATCAGGTTTTCATTACAACCTATGACAAGCCATGGTATGAATTTGTTAAAACTAACTATTTGAACAGCAACCAAAGTTGGAAATGCTTTGAAATATATGCCGGTCGCTCCAAAAAAGGTTTTACTATTCCTGTTGTGAAGGAAATCATAGGACGTGGAAATAACAGTCATTTAGACTTTTTCATTCAGACTGCAGAAAACTATCACAATTCTGGCGACAATAAAGCTGCTGGAGTTTACCTGCGATCGGCATTTGAAGCCATACTAAAACAATTCTGTTTTGGAAAAGTAACAGTGAAATTTGTAGTAGATCAAAGTAAGCTCAAAGCAGACGAGTTCTGGGGTGCTACAAAAAAATATATAGATAAACATCCAAATCCGGAAGATTACAACTTAACACCGAACACCAAAGACGAGGTTGATAACCTGTTGCCCTTGGTTTTGAATCCGCTCAATCACAATGACATCAATAAAAATGAACATAGTGGTGAAATCGAAAGAACTCTAAACATCTTGAAAATACTAAAAACGGAACTAAATGTTTAGCCCAATTCTTCACAGCGACACAAATTGTCAAACCAACTAAGCAACTCTAAAACCAAAGCAGACGAACTCCTAATCGATAATAGTGGATTTGTGGCAATAAATGGCAATTTATTTTTTTGATGATATAGAAAAAGATGATGATGAATGAGTTAGTACACTTTTAGTACACCTCGTCAAAAACAAAACCCCTCTCAATCAAACGATTAAGAGGGGTTTTTGGTACCCGGAGCGGGACTTGAACCCGCACAGCCGATAAGGGCCAAAGGATTTTAAGTCCTTCGTGTCTACCATTCCACCACCCGAGCAAGAATGACTTCAAAATCATCCCATCCAACTTTGGACGACAAAAGTACGATATTTTTTGAACCTGACAAATAATTAATCAAAAAACAAAATAGTAAACCCACAGCTAACCAATGAAATTTATTGTTTTTTAAAAAATGTTTCCTAAATGACATATTAATACTATATTTGCCTCAAATAACGTAAATCTAAAAAATCTCTGCTACCATGATAAAAATTCTACTTTTAATAGATTATTCCAGTGAATTCAGCAGAAAACTACTGAGAGGATTGGTGCAATATTCACAAGAACATGGTCCGTGGATTTTTTACCGTCTTCCTTCTTACTACAAAGTTCTTCATGGTAAGCAAGGTGTAATAGAGTGGGTAAAAGAGAGAAAGCCGGACGCAATTATAGCTCAATGGGATCTTGAAGGGAGTAATCTTTTAAAGAATTTGGATATTCCTATTATCCTTCAAAATTATAAAAAACGAAGCGATTACTTCTCTAACCTCACCGGAGATTATATTGGCACAGGGAAGATGGCAGCTCAGTTTTTCATTGAAAAAAAATTCAGGAATTTTGCATTTTACGGTAATAAAGACGTTGTTTGGTCAAAGGAAAGAGCACAGGGATTTATGCAGGAAATACAAGAAGTCGGGGGTAACTACTTTTATTTTGAATCAGATAATCGGTTGAATGAAAACGAATGGGGCAACAACCACATAAAACTCGATGAATGGCTGACATCACTTCCTAAACCGGTTGCACTTTTTGCTTGTGATGATCGATTTGCCCTTGAAGTGTCAGAAATTTGTAAGATAAACGGCATTAATATTCCGGATGAAGTTTCTTTATTGGGTGTGGACAATGACGAACTGATTTGTAATTTATCCGATCCACCTATATCATCTATTGTACTTGAAGTAGAAAAGGGGGGATATGATGTCGGACACTTAATTCACCGGCAAATCAGAGAAAAACAGAACATACCTTTTAACATTGTAATTAATCCGATAAAGATTGAAGAGAGAAAATCTACGGACAAATACAATATTGATAACAAGTACATCCTAACCATATTGCGTTATATTGAGGAGAATTTAAACTCTGACTTATCCATAGAAAAATTGACAGGATTGGTTCCCCTTTCCAGAAGAAACCTTGAAGTGAAGTTCAAAAAAGAACTCGGCATCTCCATTTACCAGTTTATTTTGAAATATCGAATTGAACAGTTTGCCAAGCTACTTGTCAACACAGATCGTTTATTGTTCGATATTGCCTTAGAGTGCGGCTTTAATGACAATAAAAACATTTCTCGTGTTTTCAAAAAAATAAAAGGTCTCTCACCGGCCGAATACCGCAGACAAAACCAGTCTAAGGTTGAACAAACAAGAAAAGTCTGAATTATCTTGCGTTTTTTGAAGATGAGTTTACGTTATTAGTGCATTCTTTTATCGTAAGAAAAAGTAATTTTGTGGATGTTAAACCAAAGGAAGCAAGTCTCAGTTGTCCGCATCCTTTATAAATATTAGCGCAAATGAACCGGATAAGCACACAAACTCCTGAAAAAAGCACCACAATCAAGTCCATGATAATTTTGGCGCTGCTTTTTTTTATTTTTGGATTAGTATCATGGGTTAATACCATTTTGGTGCCCTACTTCCAGTTGACACTTCAGTTGACCAACCTTCAATCTTCATTTGTTACATTTGCCTTTTATATTGCCTATTTGGTAATGGCTATACCTTCTTCTTTTTTGCTGAACAAAGTGGGTTATAAAAGAGGGATGATGTTTGGACTGTGGTGTATGTCAATTGGAGCTTTGCTTTTTGTTCCTGCCGCTTATTGGCGTACCTATCAACTGTTTCTTTTAGGACTGTTTTTACTTGGAGTAGGGTTGGCTATTCTTCAGTCTGCTGCAAATCCGTATGTAACCATTGTTGGTCCCATAGAAAGTGCGGCAAAGCGCATGAGTATTGTAGGCACAGGTAACAAGTTGGCCGGCGTTATTGCCAATTTAATTTTTGCGGGAGTAGTGATCCGCGAATCCGACAAGGTGTTGATGCGGGAAATAGAAGCAGGTATTTATACCGGAGCATCCTTAGATGCGGCATTGGATAATCTGATCAAGGGTGTGATGACTCCCTATTTAATTTTGGCAATCGCTCTTTTTGTTTTTGGTATCATCATCCGTTATTCCGTATTGCCTGACTTGGACCCAACCACCGTCAATAAGCGTTCAGTGGAAGATGAAGGTTCAAAAAAATACATTGTGCAATATCCTGCTTTAATGCTGGGTGTACTTGCTATGTTTTTCCATATCGGGACACAAATGGTGGCATTGTCCACAAGTATTCAATATGCCGGCACAATGGGCGAGAGTTTGGCAGGTCCTGCCAAAAACATCCCCTCCTATACTATGCTCTTGACCTTCTTGGGTTATTTCATAGGAATTTTGTTTATACCCAAATACCTGAAGCAGCGGGATGCACTGTTGATTTGTGCCTCCATCAATTTTCTTCTTTCAATACTTATTCTCACCACTTCCGGTACAGTTACATTTCTTGATATCACGGCTGACATTTCGTTGTGGTACCTTGTGATGATGGGACTTCCCAACGCATTGCTTTACGCCGGAATTTGGCCTCTTGCCATCAACGGATTAGGCAAATTTACCAATCTCGGCTCGGCATTTTTGGTCATGGCACTTTGCGGAAGTGCATTTATGCCCATGATTTACCATGCGTTAGTAGACATGAATACCTTAGCTTCTCCGTTTGAAGCAATGAAAAATGCCTATTGGATATTGATACCGTCTTTTGCCTACATTGTTTGGTATGCGTTACACGGTTATAAAATAAAAAATTGGAAGAGAACCACCTCCTAATCCTCTATGGATGTAAGGAAGATAAAGTACATTGATAAGGATTTGTTGTATTTGAATGATAAGTGAATAAGTGAATAAGTAAAATATAATAATATCCCCACTGAAATTCCCCTATGGGGGTTAGGGGGCTGACATACACATATGAAACAAAGATTGATAATAAAAAACGGCACAGTGATTTTTCACGACCGAATTCAAGAAAAAACTACTGTAGCATGCGAGAATGGAAAAATATCCGATATAATTCAATCCAAAGAAATTCCTGTCAGAGAAGGCGACCGTGTAATTGACGCCAAAGGGAATTATGTTTCGGCAGGATTCATTGATATCCATACGCACGGCGGTGGTGGTCATGATTTTATGGATTCCACTGTGGAAGCATATCTTGGAGCTGCCGAAACCCATGCTAAACACGGCACAACGGCTTTGCTGCCTACTACACTCGCAAGTACTACCGAAGAATTGATAAGTACATTTGCTATTTACAAGGAAGCGGTAAAACAAAATACAAAAGGATCAAAATTTCTCGGACTTCATCTTGAAGGACCTTATTTCGCATACAACCAGCGTGGAGCGCAAGACCCAAAATACTTACGAAATCCTGAGCCGGAAGAATACAACTATATTCTCAAGCAATCCGATGACATTGTCAGATGGAGTTTGGCACCTGAACTGAAAGGTGCACCGGAATTTGGAAAAGTGTTAATTCAAAATGGAATTTTGCCGTCCATTGCACATAGCGATGCGATTTATGAAGAAGTACTGCCCGCTTTTGATGCGGGATTTACCCACGTCACTCACTTGTATTCAGGCATGTCAACCATTACACGCCGAAATGCTTTTAGATATGCGGGTGTGTTGGAGGCAGCGTATCTGATTGACGACATGACGGTTGAAATTATTGCAGACGGAGTTCATCTCCCTAAATCATTACTTCAATTTGTTTATAAATTCAAAGGTCCGGATAAAACGGCACTTTGTACCGACTCCATGCGTGGAGCGGGAATGCCCGACGGAGAATCCATTTTGGGAAGTTTGAAAAAAGGACAAAAAGTAATTATTGAAGACGGAGTGGCAAAACTACCGGACAGAACAGCATTTGCAGGAAGCGTGGCTACAACCGACCGTTTAGTTCGAACAATGGTCAATATTGCCGAAGTACCTTTGCTCGACGCAGTTAAAATGATGACCCTGACACCGGCAAAAATTTTAAAGATTGAAAATAAAAAAGGGTCAATCAGCAAAGGGAAAGATGCCGACCTAGTGATTTTTGACAAAAATATTAAAGTATTAACTACAATCATTGAAGGAAATGTTATTTACACCAAAAACTAAAAAAGAAAAAATTACCGTTTTTAAACGAGGGAAAATGTTAGTCAAAATTATTCCTGATAGGGAAGAAATGGGACTTGTAGCAGCCACAGATGCTGCTGAAAGAATTATTAAAATGCAGGGAGAAAAAGAAGAGTTGAATATGATTTTCGCAGCAGCTCCTTCGCAAAATGAGTTTATTGCACATTTGATTACAAATAAAGCAATAGAATGGAACAGGATCAATGCTTTCCACATGGACGAGTATATCGGACTTGCAGCCGATGCTCCCCAGAGGTTTGGCAATTTTCTGAAAGACCGTATTTTTGGCAAAGTGCCGTTTAAGTCAGTAAACTATCTTGACGGTTTGGCGAAAAATTTAGATGAGGAATGCAAGCGTTATTCTGAACTTTTGGAAAAACATCCGGTTGATATCGTCTGCCTTGGCATCGGCGAAAACGGACATATTGCTTTCAATGACCCGGGAGTAGCGGACTTCAACGATAAAAAATTGGTCAAAGTTGCCGATTTGGATTTGATGTGCCGTCAGCAACAAGTGAACGATAAATGTTTCAACTTGTTGGATGAAGTTCCCAAACAAGCTTTAACACTTACGATTCCTGCATTGTTAAGAGGAAAATATCTGTTCTGCATTGTGCCGGCAAAGAATAAAGCAAAAGCAGTTTATAATACATTGAACGGCGAGATTACAGAGGACTGTCCCGCTAGTATTTTAAGAACAAAAGAAAATGTAACTTTATATTTGGATGCGGCAAGTTCTGCATTGCTTGAATTATAAATAACATAAAAATGAAAAATAAAATATTATCACTCACACTTTTCATGGTGTTCAGTTTTGGAGTTTTTGCTCAAGAAACCATTAAAATAGGTATTATCGGATTAGACACATCTCACTCAAAAGCTTTTACTCAATTGCTGAACGGTGGTGAAGCCAAGGAGTATTCCGAATTCAAAATTGTAGCAGCCTATCCATACGGCTCGCGCACAATTGAATCCAGTTACAAGCGTATTCCCGGATACATAGAAGATGTTAAAAAATTCGGAGTAGAAATTACCAATTCCATACAGGAACTGTTGGATAAGGTGGACTGTGTAATGCTGGAGACCAATGACGGTACCATCCATCTCGAACAAGCGATAGAAGTATTTAAATCAGGGAAAATTATGTTTATCGATAAGCCGATTGCTGCTGATTTGGCAGATGCCATCGCTATATTTAAATTAGCTGAAAAATACGATGTTCCTGTGTTTTCTTCTTCAGCCCTTCGGTTCGTTCCCCAAACTCAAAAACTCAGAAATGGTGATTTTGGAAAAATATTGGGTGCTGACTGCTATTCCCCTCACCGCAAAGAACCTTCGCATCCTGATTTTGGATGGTACGGCATTCATGGTGTTGAAATGCTTTTTACCGTGATGGGCACAGGATGTAAATACGTCAGCCGCATGTCAACCGACTCTGTTGTTGATGTTGTTACTGGACAGTGGGAGAATGGAAATATAGGAACATTCAGAGGAATGCAAACCGGAAAGGCGATTTATGGAGGCACGGCCTTTACTGAGAACGGATCACAGCCGGTTGGACCTTACAACGGTTATTTGGATTTACTGAAAGAAATTTTGAAATTTTTCAAAACCCGGGAAGCACCCGTTTCAGCCAAAGAAACTTTGGAGATATTTACTTTTATGGAAGCGTCTAATATCAGCAAAGCCAAAAGTGGAAAAATTATTTCGATGGAGGACACCTACAAAAAGGCTGAAAAAAAGGCGGATAAGATTTTGAAAAAGTATAAATAATCAGGGCAGCCCCCTAACCCCCAAGGGGGAATATTAAGCATTCCCTTTGAGGTACAAATTTAAACATATGAACGGTAAAACCATTAACTTTGTACTTTTACTAATACTAAGTGTGTTGCTTATGTTTTCATGCACAAGCAAAAAATCCGATGATCAATCTATTTTCACGGGAAAGGAGGGTGAGGTAAGACTCGTCGTATTAAATCCCGGACACTTTCATGCTTCCTTACTTCTGAAAAGCAATTTAGCCAGGGTAAATGACAGTGTGTTTGTGTATGCACCAGAAGGAACCGAATTAGAGCAGTATCTTGCAACTGTCGAAGGGTTTAATACGCGGACAGAAAATCCTACTTCATGGAAAGAAGAAGTATATGAAGCACCTGACTTTTTAGAAAAAATGTTAGCCGAAAAGCGAGGAAATGTAGTGGTACTGGCAGGGA
Source organism: Bacteroidetes bacterium ADurb.Bin174 (assembly GCA_002070265.1). Lineage (GTDB taxonomy): Bacteria > Bacteroidota > Bacteroidia > Bacteroidales > Paludibacteraceae > Paludibacter. The sequence goes on from MWCX01000032.1 coordinate 10,566, forward strand.
ACAACCGTGAGAAAACAAATTATATTTATCAAGCTGTCAGTGCCGGATATAATGTGCTGTCAGACAAGCCTATGGCAATTAATAAAGAAGATTTTCAACTCCTGGTGAAAGCTTACGAAAATGCCGAAAAGAATAACTTGCTTCTGTATGACATGATGACTGAACGTTTTGACGACCTGCATATTATCGAAAAAGAACTTATCAACAACAAAGGACTTTTTGGCGAATTGACTGCAGGAACAGAAGATGAACCGGCAGTCTATATGGAAAGCGTGCATCATTTTTACAAAGAAGTAGCCGGAAAACCGTTGATACGCCCGGCCTGGTACTACGACGTACAACAGCAGGGCGAGGGCATTGCCGATGTTACTACCCACTACATTGACCTGGTCAATTGGAAATGCTTTCCCGATCAGTCCATTAATTATCAGACGGATGTAAAAATAATAAACGCTTCTCATTGGGCTACGGAATTAAGTTTGGAAGACTTTTCAAAATCCACACATTCAGAAAGTTTCCCTTCGTACTTATTAAAGCATGTTGAAAACTCAAAGCTGAAAGTAAATGCCAACGGAACTATAAATTATCAGGTAAAAGGTAAAAATATCGCATTGAAAGTACTGTGGAACTATGTTGCTCCGCAAGGAGGAGGCGACACGTTCACTTCCAAGATAAGAGGCACTAAAGCAATCCTTTCAACCGTGCAGGACAAACAGCATGATTTCATCAAGCAGCTCTATGTGGAAAAAGCCGACGGTGTAAATAGCGATGAATTTAAATCGAATCTGGAAAGGACAATTGAAAATATCAAAGCAAAATATCCGTTTATATCTTTAAAAGAAACAGGCGGTAGATACCAAATAGTGATTCCGGTTGAAAACCGCTCCAATCACGAAGCACATTTCGGGCTTGTTGCTGAAAATTATTTTGATTTTTTGGTAAACAGAAATATGCCGGAATGGGAAAAAGCAAATACGCTGGCTAAGTATTTCATTACAACCACAGCCGTGGAAATGGCGAATAAATAAAATTCATCATTTACTACTCCGCAAAAATAAGTTTTCATGCTTGAAGCTACATCTCGATACATTGCTGAAGAAAAGGTGTTTCACGGGTTTATTCCCCGAATTATGGGAACTCGTTTTGACATCTTGCTTGCAGGAGTAAGTTCAGCATTGGGTGAAAGTTGTTGGGCGTTAACAGTAACGGAATTGCAAAGGCTGGATAAAATATTGAACCGCTTTGATGCAACGAGTGAAGTTTCTCGCCTGAACGGCAATGCATTCAAAAAACCTTTTGCAGTCAGTCGAGAATTTTGGGATATCTTGAATGACTGTAAAAAATATCATCAAATGACAAGTGGTATTTTTGATGTTACGCTCAAAGATTTTTCTTTGGTGAAATTTCATGAAGAAACTAAATCTGTTTCATTTTCAATATCAGATTTGTCACTTGATTTTGGCGGATATGCCAAAGGCTATGCCCTTGAAAAGATTAAAGGGATTCTTAAAAAGCAAAACATCGGACATGCGTTTATTAATTTTGGAAACAGTTCCATTATGGGAATTGGCAAACATCCTTACGGTAATGGATGGAAAGTAAATATTAATAATCCGTTTCATCCGGAAAAAGTTTTAGGAGAATTCACGTTAAAAAACGCTGTGCTAACTACATCCGGGAATACGCCGGATTATACGGAACACATCATCCATCCTTTTTCAGGAAAACGAAACAATGAAAAGAAATGTATCTGTGTGATAACGAATAATGCTTGTGACGGAGAAGTACTGAGTACGTCACTGATAGCATCGCATCAAGACAAACAAAAAATTATTACTAAATTTGAACCCGCAAAAATTATCGAATATAAGTTTGTAAATTAAATGTCGAACAAAAACAATAAAAACACCGTAGATTTAAGCCTGCGTCAATTTATTAAGGATTTAGGATGTGTAACCGGTGGCGCCGCTCTGCTTGGGACTATGCCCTGGCTACAGTCATTTACACCGGCTGCCGCAGAAGAAATAAAGAAAGAAAAAGCCCGTGTGGCACTTATAGGAACAGGTTCGCGCGGATTGTATCACATTCACAATTTATTCTTGATTCCGCATGCGGAGATTGTGGCTTTATGTGATGATTATGCTCCTAATTTAAAAGCTGCTGCCGAACTGGTCCCCAAAGCCAGAACCTACACCGACTACCGCAAGCTACTTGAAGCAAAAGATATTGACGGAGTAATCATTTCTTCTCCGCTCAATTGGCATGCACCTATGGTACTGGATTCATTGGCAGCCGGCAAGCATGTGTTTTGTGAAAAAGCTATGGCAGATTCTTTCCAGGCTTGTAAAGACATTTACGATGCTTATCAGGAAACCGACAAAGTACTATATTTCTGTATGCAACGTATGTTCGATGAAAAGTATATCAAAGGAATGCAGATGATTCATTCGGGGCTGATTGGCGAAGTGGTCGGGTGCAGGATGCATTGGTTTCGCAATCACAATTGGCGTCGCCCTGTACCTTCACCGGAATTAGAACGTAAAATCAACTGGCGACTATATTGGGAAAGTTCCCAAGGTTTGATGACCGAACTTGCATCACATCAACTTGAAGTTTGTAATTGGGCAACCGGACTGAATCCGCAATCCGTAATGGGAATGGGGGATATTGTTTACTGGAAAGACGGACGAGAAGTGTATGACAGCGTCAGCTTGGTTTACCGCTATTCGAATCATGTGAAAATAACTTATGAGTCATTGATTTCCAATAAATTCAATGGTATGGAAGACGAAATTCTCGGAAAAGAAGGAACCATGCATTTAGCATCCGGCGTATATTATATGGAAGATGAGAAGATTGGGAAAAGCGGCATAGAACAACTGCTCAATCAAATCGGGAACAAAGTTTTCACAGCCATTCCGGCAGCCGGTCCAAGTTGGCGACCTGAAACTAGAAAAGAATATCAAGCACATAATATTTTGAAAGGAAAATTTGATGTCAATGATGGATTTTCAATGATTGGTGTGGACAATGACGGTTCCGATGCCATTTTGGATGCCTTCTGTCAAGCTTGTATTACCGGCGAAAAAGGAAAAGACATTGTTGAAGAAGCCTATAGTGCTACTACACAGTGTTTGTTAGGCAATCAAGCCATGGCGGAACGACGCGAAATATTTTTCCCTGAAGAATATAAAATACCGTATATGAAGTTTTGAAGCCCAAAGAAGTTCCGAGTTTTGAGTTCCGAATTGTCTTTTAACGGAGGGTTTTGACGTGAACATGAGATGGAGAAGTAGGGAACTGAAAATTATAGCAACAAATCTATATAAGCCTTTGTGGAAAGGCGAAGTACATATACTTGTTTACTCGTTTTCTAAAAACTCGTTAACTATAATATAATGAAAGATATAATAATAACCGGAAAAAGGAGGAAAAAAGAGATACTTATTTTTGTCTCTTGTTTTGCCATAGCATTTCTAATCAATGTGCTGGCAATCATTGTTTATAAAACGCCCTGGTATGAAATATTTACACAAATGGGCTATGTGTTGGCAATAGCCCTAGTGCTGTTTCTGACTGTAACGCTTTTCAGAATTCTTGTATGGGGTGTTAAAAGGTTGTTAAAAAAAAGAAGTTGAAGAGTTTAAGAATTAAAATTGCATTTTTCAATACATGCCGCTATGTTTCCAACATAAAACTCATATTCCACTCCCATTGAAACGATTAAACTTATAAATTACACACTTTTGGAAAAACGCCTCTTTTCAAGGCAATTGCGTGTCAATTGATGTTGAAATTTATGGACGATTTTATTGAATAAATATTTGTTGCTTTTTTATATCTCCCTAATACAATCGCAGGATTGATGTTATTATCCGAAGCAAATATTTTTATTTTTTCCTGAATTGTATGTGGACTCATGGATGAAGCTGTTCTCATAAAAGAATCCCAACGGACATTGTCAATCAAATAATTACATGCTATTTCGTTTGCTTCCTCTTCTAAGTTATCTGTTCTGTCGGATTCAATATTGATAAGCCCGTCACAAGAATCTTTGTCAAGATGGTGAAATACGTGTGCCAGCTCATGCATTAGGTTAAAAGCCAACTTATCTACATCTTTGTATCGCAAAGTTAGCACCACTGTAGGATTATCTCCCCGCCAAAACGAAAATCCATCTACCGGAACCTTGTCAAATTTTTCTAGAATAATAAATTTAACTCCGTACCTGTTTAATGTGTTTTTTATCTTTCTCAGTGTATTTGAATTTTCTAAAAACACATTGTTTAATTCTTTTATTATCTCAGATTCACAGTCCTCATTAAATGAATTAGGAATGTCCTCTTGTTGGGACACCCAAAAGGCTAAATATTTCCATCCAAACAGATTTACTTCGTCTATTTGCAATTTTGTTGATTTTCGATATAATCCTTCAGTCAATAAAGATGATTGGCGAGAATAATTTTCAATAAGCTCTTCTATCTCTTCAAAGCAGAATATCTGTTTTAGTCTGGCTATATTTTCTGTCCTGTTACCTGTTAAAATTTTCCTTTTGGCAAGAATTTTAACGGGAATATATTTAGAAATAACATCCCATATTTCCATTTCTTTTTTTATTTGGATTGTCCTTTCTTTTTGATTAGCCACATCTATATCATACTGCGACTGGAGTCTCATCCAATACTCTGCAGAGATGTCAAGTGCTGCTTCAAGTAGTACTGCAGTTTCTGCGTTTATGGAGCGTTTCCCCTTGATAATATCATTGATTATCGGAGCCGGCACATCGATTGTTTTAGCAAGTTCCGATTGCGTCATTCTTCGCTCCTTCAGTTCATCCATCAGTAACACTCCCGGATGTGTTGCAACGAAAGGAACCATGGTTTTTTCTTTTTTACTCATAATAATAATTAGTTTTTCAGATTAATTAAATCACTAGGTAAGGTTCTTACTTTTCGTAATGTTTTGAAATTTTTTCAAAAACAATATTTGACACCACCAATGTGTCCTCATCTGGGTAGCTTATAAAGAAAAGTCTGTATTGTATGTTTATATATACAGCTTCTTGCCCTGCTAAATTACCTCCTTTCTTTTCGTAATGCAGGCTTTTTATTTTATATAGATCTTCAATTCTGGTTGCACTTTTAATAATATTCACCTTATGGACAAACTGCTTAATTACTCCAATGGGGAGTTTAGAGTAAAATTTGTTTTTCTTTGTTTTGCCGGTTTCAAATAGTTCTTGCAGTGCCGGGTCTTCGAATGCGATATTCATTGTATTATAAATTCACACCGCAAAAGTAAATATAATATTTGAATCTATAATAAATTTGATGCAATTTTATTATCAAATTTGATAACAATTAAACTTATATTGAAGAAACCACCTCGCTATTGTTATATGCCTCTGTTTCACTACCCGCTATTTTTTGTGGTGTCAATAATTATGAATAAATTTGCAACAAGTTAAAATAGAAATCACACACTTTTGGGGATAATACCACCATGCAAGTTATACCTCACCAATTATCAAACAAATTTTACAATATAATAGTATCATGACAAACAGACGACAATTTATCAAATCATTAGGCGGCATAGCCGCATTTACCATCGTCCCACGGAATGTGCTGGGACGAGGTTTTATTGCTCCGAGTGATGAACTTACCAAAGGGATCATCGGAGTGGGAAATATGGGTCGAGCACATATCAAATATGACGGTACCCGCTTAGTGGCCATGTGCGATGTGGATAAAAACCATCTTACCCAAGCAGCCGGAATGGTCAAAGACAAAATCAATCTTTATCATGATTTCCGCGACTTAATCCTTGATAAAAATGTGGATATCGTGCATATCGCCACGCCACCGCATTGGCACGGTATTATGTCCGTAGAGGCGGCAAAAGCCGGTAAAGATATATTCTGTGAAAAACCGATGACACGGACTATCGGTGAAGGCAAACGCGTGATGGAGGCTGTACAAACGCACGGCAACATTTTCCGCTTAAATACCTGGTTCCGTTTCAAAGATCCATTCTACGGATTAGGTACCCCCGTAAAACCACTCAAAAAATTAATTCAAAGCGGAATGCTCGGATGGCCTCTTAAAGTAACCATCAGCAAACACACAGGATTTGACTGGAAGTTTTTCTGGGTAGGAAAGAACACTTTAGAGCCTCAACCAATACCCAAAGAATTAGATTACGATTTGTGGTTGGGACCGGCACCTTATAAACCATACAATGCACACAGAGTACATGCAAATTTCCGCGGTTACTGGGATTATGATGCAGGTGGTTTGGGTGATATGGGACAGCATTATATTGACCCTGTTCAATATATCCTGGGAAAAGACAACACAAGTCCGGTAAAGGTAGAAGTGGATGCTCCGCAACAACATCCTGATGCAGTAGGTACCTGGCAATCAATTACCTATACATACGAAGATGGTTGTCAAATCGTGCTTTGGGGGGAAGACTACGGCGACCCAAATACCCCATACATCGCCGGGCCAAAAGGAAATGTGTATAAAAACTTTGTATGCGACATCCCGAATTGGGAAAGAAAATTAGCAGATTATCCCGAGCCGGCAGTACAAAACACAGATTTTATTGAATGCGTCCGCAATCGTCAAAAATTTGCACTCAACGAAGTAAACGGATACCATTCATGTACCATTGTCAATATGGGAGCGGTGGCATTACGCCTCAACAGAACACTCCATTTTGACCCGGTCAGACAAGAATTTATCAATGACGCGGAAGCTAATCGTTTATTAAACCCGACAATGAGAGCACCTTGGAGTATTTAATCTTTAGACAAAAGACTATTAGACAAAAGATTAAAGACAAAATATGAATAACCAAATAAACAATCACTAATCCCACTATCCCAAAGCCCCCTTGGGGGGTTGGGGGGATGGGGTTCAAATAATATCCACAATGAAACCAATCAATTTATACTTCCTTTTATTGCTGTTTTCAGCTTTAATATTGAGTCCGGTTCAAGCACAAGATGCCCCGGGACGTACTAAAACTACTATTGTGGCTGATGCCTTGGCTCAGCTGCCGGCAGATAAACCTGCTAACTACCAGAAAACAATGGCTTCACTTACCTCCGCAGGTGAAGAAGGACTGTTGTCGCTTATTCAAATGCTAAAAGTTCCTGATGAGCCAGGTAATGAGGTAATTGAATATGCCATTAGCGGATGGACTAATTTTGTGGCAAATGATGCCGTCAAAAGAAGTGTCGCTGCAAATACCTTTGCAAAAGCGCTCCAATTGCCCATTGATAAAGAAATAAAGGCTTTTGTTATCAGACAATTGGAGCTTATTGCCGATGAAGGACAGTTGAATGTGCTGACCCAATTTATCGAAGATGAAAATCTTTCCGCACCGGCAATACAAGCACTATCTGCTATCCGGTCAGAAAAGGCAAATGATGCTTTGCTCAGTGCATTGGTTAAAACAACCAATGAACAAGTAAAAATCAACTTGATTAGCAGCTTAGGCTACGCCGGATTTGAAAAAGCAGAGCCGGTACTGTTAGATTTGCTTCAAAACAATCCTTCGTCCCAAATGGAGAAAGTATTGTTGAATGCAATCGGCAAGGTAGGAGATTATGTTTCCATCCTGCCTTTGAAAGCAGCGGCGGAGAAAACAGGTTATTCATACACTAAAAATAGTGCGACAGCTTCTTATATACAATTGTTGAATAGAATTGCCCCGAAACATGCCAAAGCAGTAAATAAGGAGGCTTCCCAATTATTGTCAAAGGCAACAAAATTAGGTTTACAGGATGTGAAAATAGCCTCTATGGAGCTTTTGATGAATCCGGACAACACCAATAAGACAAAGTTGCTGAACACAGCATTGAAAGATGGCAATATAGATTTTTTAACCGGTACATTGAATTTGTATCCGGGTGTTGATAAAAAAAGTATTGCAGCAGTAACAAAAAAACTTAAAAGCAAATCAACGCCGGCCGAAGTGAAAACGCCTCTGGTGTATTGGCTGAGCAAAAATCAAGTTGAAACGGCAATTCCGCTTATTTCACAACAGTTACAAAGCCCAAATAAAATGCTGCAAACGGCGGCTGTTAAATCCTTGACAAAATTGGGTACAGATGCCGCAGTTGAAGTGTTAACGCAGCAGTTTATAACAGCAGATAAAGAAACAGCAACCCAAATATTTGATGAATTGCTGACGGTAGATAATAAAAACCTTTCTAATTATCTGGCATCGGTTTATCCCACAAGTACGAATGAAGGCAAACTTGCCATATTAAGCCTTTTAAGCAGCAGACAGTTGACCGAGCAATATCCGTTGGTATATAGTCAGTTTGCATCAACTGACAAAACCATCAAATTGCAAGCGGCAAAATCTTTAGCAGCAGTTTCAACACAAGATAATCTGCCCGCATTGTTTAATCTGCTCGAAACTTCTGAACAAGAGTATGTGCCTGCGCTACAAGCTGCAGTAAATAGTGCTGTTTCGTATCTAAAGCCGGAAGAGCAATCGAAAGTAATAACAGATAAAATAAACAGTACCGATAAAAAATATTTGTATTACAATGCTTTGGCAAAAATAGGCACACCGGCGGAGCTTGACAGAATAACGGGCGATTACAAAAAACTGTCAGGCAGAGATAAAGCGGCTGCATTTGATGCATTGACCAACTGGCAGGCATTTGATGCTGTATATGCTTTGCTCGATATCTTGCGGGGCGGTATAGATAAAGCTGATGCCGACAAAGCCGTCAACGCATTAATCCCGCTTATCACACAATCCGATAAAAATGGTGAAGTAAAAGCACTCTACCTACGCGAGTTGATGCAATTTGCCCAAAATAACTCACAGAAAAATGCGATTCTGAAAAACCTGGGAAATACAAACTCCTATAAAGCATTACTTTTTGTCGCTCCATTTATGGATAATAATGCTTTAAAAGAAATAGCTGCTCAAACGGCCATGAATTTAGCCTTAAACAACCCTGCGTTTTTGGATAAAAATACAGCGACGATGTTGGATAAAGTGAGCAAAACTCTTAACAATCCGGATGCAGGTTATCAACGAGAAGCCATCAGCAAATATTTAAATGAAAATAAAGTGCAGGAAGGTTTTGTATCTCTTTTCAACGGAAAAGATTTAACAGGTTGGAAAGGATTAGTGGGGGATCCCATTACACGTGCAAAAATGAAAGTCAAAGAATTGGAGAAAGCACAAAAAGAAGCCGATGCAAAAGCTAAAGAGAGTTGGGTTGTTGAAAATGGCGAACTTCTTTTTACAGGAAAGGGAGATAATCTTTGTACCGATAAAAAATACGAAGACTTTGAAATGCTGGTGGATTGGAAGCTCTATCCCGGTCCCGAACCTGATGCCGGAATTTATCTTCGGGGAACACCACAGGTGCAAATTTGGGATACGGCAAGGGTTAAAGTAGGTGCACAAGTCGGTTCAGGCGGATTGTATAACAATAAAGTTTATCCAAGCAAACCATTAAAAGTTGCTGATGAGAAAGTTGGCGAATGGAACACTTTCCGCATTAAAATGATCAGCGACCGTGTTACCGTTTGGCTGAACGGCGAATTGGTAGTTAATAATGTAATTATGGAAAACTACTGGGACAGGAATCAACCAATTCCTTCAATAGAACAAATTGAATTACAGGCTCATGGAAGTAAGGTAGCATACAGGGATATTCTTATTAGAGAAATTTCCCGTCCTGAACCTTTCAAGCTATCCGCACAGGAAGTAAAAGAAGGTTATAAGATTCTCTTTGACGGCACAAATATGTACGAATGGATCGGAAATACCAATGATTACATTATAGAAGACGGTGTGATGGCCGTTTACCCAAAAAGGGAACTCGGGAGCACCACTAAAAATCTTTACACAAAAAATGAATATGATAACTTTATCTTCCGCTTCGAATTTCAACTCACCCCCGGCGCAAACAACGGATTAGGCATTCGCACGCCGATGGAAGGAGACGCCGCATACGTGGGCATGGAACTGCAAATCCTGGACAACGAAGCACCCATATATGAAAAACTTGACATATATCAATACCACGGTTCGGTATATGGCATTATTCCGGCAAAAAGAGGATTCCTAAAACCGGTAGGAGAATGGAATTATCAGGAAGTAATCGCTGATGGCGACAATATTAAAATAACGCTCAATGGAGAAGTTATCCTTGATGGAAATATCCGTGAAGCAGCTAAAAACGGCACTATGGATAAGAAAGAACATCCCGGACTTTTCAATAAAAAAGGACATATCGGTTTCCTTGGGCATGATTCAGTTGTGAAGTTTAGAAATATCAGGATAAAGGAATTGTAGTAATCAATTAGATTTATTCCATACTTAAAAAAAGAAGCTGTCTCAAAATCACAATGAAACAGCTTCTTTTTTAATAGGTTAGTCACCACATCGAAAAATTCACTTGGAGCGAAAAACGGGACTCGAACCCGCGACCCTAACCTTGGCAAGGTTATGCTCTACCAACTGAGCTATTTTCGCA
>MWCX01000033.1 GCA_002070265.1 Bacteroidetes bacterium ADurb.Bin174
ATGAATTATAGAGTGAAAATAGTTTTGCTCTTGTTATATTTGTATGGGAACAATGAATAAAACACTTTTACGTTATGCCTCACCCTAAAAGACGACAGTGCTAACATTAAACGAACAGAAAAATGAAAGACAAAATGCCAACGCTTCAGCAAAATCAAAAGAGCTGCATCCCCACGCTCAAAGCCAACGCAATGCAGCACATTTGCTTTTGCCCCAACGCACCGTCCGTCATTAGACACGGTTTGACAACAATAACAAGACATTTAAAAATTAACTTTGCCAATTAAAAATTTAGAATAACAGACAACAAATGAGCGAGAATTTTGAATTAGAAAAAACCCTTTGGCAAGCAGCCGACAAACTACGCAACAATATGGATGCGGCTGAATACAAACACGTTGTTTTGGGTTTGATATTCTTAAAATATATTTCAGATGCTTTTGATGAATTGCATCAAAAATTAGAAGCAACCAAACACGAAACGGGAGCCGACCCAGAAGACAAAGACGAATACACAGCCGAACGAGTTTTTTATGTGCCACCGCAAGCACGTTGGAAATGGCTGCAAGGCAGAGCAAAACTGCCGACAATCGGAAAAGACATTGACGAAGCAATGGACAGCATTGAAAGAGACAATGCTTCTTTGAAAGGTGTTTTGCCAAAAGACTATGCCCGACCTGCACTCGACAAGCAAAGACTTGGCGAACTAATCGACCTGATTGGCTCAATTACGTTGAGCAAAGGTGGAAACGGAAAAGGCAAAGACGTTTTAGGCTTTGTGTTTGAATATTTCTTGGGACAGTTTGCAGATGCCGAAGGCAAAAAAGGCGGACAGTTTTATACACCGCAAAGCATTGTGAAAATCTTGGTGGATATGCTCGCCCCCGAACCTGAAAAACGAGTGTATGACGGCTGTTGTGGTAGCGGTGGAATGTTTGTGCAAAGCGAACGCTTTATTGAAATGCACGAACACCGCAAAGGAAAAATTTCCATTTTCGGACAAGAGAGCAACCCGACCACTTACAAATTGGCAAAAATGAATTTGGCAATCCGTGGGATTGATGCCAAAATAGAATTGGGCGATACCTTGATAAACGACAAATTCCCTGAATTGAAAGTGGATTATGTTATTGCCAATCCGCCTTTTAACGTGAGCGATTACAATATCAACAAAGCCGAAACCCACAAATGGAAATACGGCATACCGCCAACAGGAAACGCCAACTACGCTTGGCTGCAACACTTTGTGAGTAAACTTGCCCCTTACGGAACGGCAGGCATTGTTTTGGCAAACGGCAGTATGAGTTCTGAAATAGCCACCGAAGGCGATATCAGAAAAGCAATGATTGAAGCCGACTTGGTGGACTGTATGGTTTCTTTGCCTTCGCAGTTGTTTTACAACACGCAAATTCCCGCTTGCTTGTGGTTTTTGGCTCGCAACAAAACCGAAACCACCAAATTCAGAAACCGAACCAATGAAGTGCTTTTTATTGATGCACGGGAATTTGGCACAATGATAAGCCGCAAACAGCGTGAACTAACAGACAACGACATTGTCAACATTGCCGATACTTACCACAAGTGGCGAAGCAAAGAGCAATTTGCCGAATACAAAGACATTGCAGGTTTTTGTAAGTCTGCCAACATTCAGCACATCCGCAAAAACAACTATATCCTGACCCCGGGGCGATATATTGACTTTAAGGAAGTGGAAGAAGATGGACAAGCATTTGACGAGAAAATGCAAATGCTCACTTCTACCCTTTCAAAACAAATGCAGAAAGCGAATGAATTGGACGAAGCGATAAAAGTTAACTTAGAGAAAATTGGATTTTTAATTTGAAAATATGGCTCTAATAAATCAAACACTGAATGGATATACCTTCACCGAATTTATTGGTGCAGGTGGATTTGGTTCAGTATATAAGGCTACAAAAGATGGCAGCCTATATGCGATTAAGGTTTTCCGAGAAGATTACATACTTCAAGAATACAAGCAAAGCGGGCAAAACAACCGTATTCAGCGAGAAATTGATATAATGAAAACCGTTAATCATCCTTACTTGATAAAATATGTGGATGATTTCAAAGGCAGTGATTTAAGTGTGCCATCTTACTTTTTGGTAATGGAATTTGCCGAAGGAGAGACACTACAGAAGCTAATTAAAAGGAATGCCCTTCAAAGCGAAGGACAAATCATTTCCATTTTTAAAAATATACTACAAGGTATCAAAGCATTACACCAAATCAGGGGCAATGATGATGGCAAAGGAATTATTCACAGGGATTTGAAGCCTGAAAATATAATTGTGAATGGAGATAAAGTTAAAATTCTAGATTACGGAATTTCTAAAGTAATTGACTATACAACCCTGACAAGTACAGGTAATTTTTTAGGCTCTCCGCTTTACTCATCACCTGAACAAATAACAGACAGTAAAAATATTGACAAGAGAAGCGATTTATACACCTTAGGAGTAATTCTATATGAAATGTTAACTTCAAAAGTTCCTTATGAATTTAACAATCTTCCCGAGTTAATTGATAAGATAAAGAACGAAAACCCTATACCCCCAAGAAAATACTTTGCTGATATCAAAAACAAATATGAAAACATAATTTTTAAACTTCTTGAGAAGAATCCCTATCAACGTTATTTGAATATAGACGAATTGATTTCTGTCTTTGAATCAGATGAAGCAATTCCAAAGCGTGAATATGATTTGAGTCCGAGATTTGTGTTGCGTCTATGGAATGAAGGTTCCGCTTTAGACATATATTTCCAAGACCACAATGATAAATTGAATGTGGATTTTCCTGCAATCCACCAATTTCAACAGAAAAAGCTTTTACAGCGTATTCAGGGCACTGAATTTTGCACCATAATTGACCCTGAAACTGTTCGTTTCGCTTACGACACATATACGGACACAGTGGGGCTGAAAAAACTTCCATACTGTCCGGAAAATTTTGAAGTGATTACACCTGCCTATCTCAATTCATACAGAAAACAGCAGGAATACGTAAAACTTGTAATTGATGAAGAAGCTAAATTAGGTGCTGACATTTTTGTTTCTCCTTATCATTATACGCATAACACGAATGTGTTACCTACATACAAGCAAAATCCAGTAGAACAATGGTTTGATTTGGACATTAAGTTACTCAAAGAAGCCATTGATTATAAAAATTCAATACCTGAGTATGCTGACAAAAAACTTTATGCAGGTATATGTATAAATAGCGGTAGCCTAACCGACAACCAATACAAAAATGACCTTCTAAACTATTATTCTGCCCACGAATGTGATGGATATATTGTGTATGCAGATGGTATTGATAAGAACACTACACCAGTTACTCTTTATCATTACATTGATGCACTATTGAAACTTCAAAGATTTACAGGGAGACCAGTAATTGCAGGACGTTTGAATAGCTTGGGATTGGGGCTTATTTCATTAGGTTTGGCAGGTTTTTCCGCAGGTGCAGCAAGGTTTGAAAGTTTTAGCGAAGAATTACACAAAGATAGAACTCAAGGATTTAATCTTTACGAAAGGTATTATTTCCCTGAGTTGTTAGGTTCCGTTTCCATTGAAAAGAAAAGACCGACCAGATTAAATCAAATTTCAAGTGTTTTGGGTGCTTGTCAGTGTTTATACTGCCGTGGTAAAGCAGCAGAAGATGTAATACAAGCACAGAACAATAAACTGCATTACATTCATTCGGTAACCCAAGAAGTAGAGACAATTAAAAACACTACGGACAAGCGAGAATATTTTTTAAATAGAATTGATGCAGCAATAAGAAATTATCAACGCTTGACAGCCGTTTATAAGCGTGATGACTACAAACACCTTTTAGTTTGGAAAGAAGTTTTTGAAAATATAAGATAGTACTATGTTTAGATACGAAAGTGAAATGATACCAGTATTGATTGACAACCTTTCCAAGGTTTTCAAAACAGAATACATTGCCACTGAATTCAGCACAGGAAATGGTGTTGCAGATTTGGTCTTTACAACGGAAATGAATGATGAAGATTTATTTTTAAATGACTATGCGTTAATGTCTCTTTTTGTCAACCTGTTTCAACAGAATAAGCATATAACAACAAAGCAATTACAGAAAAGCAACCTAGACAAAAACAAGCTTAAGAAGTTGCTTATTCAACTTGAAGTGAATGATTTTATTAAATATGATGGTGAAGTGATAAAAAGGAATAGAAAGTACAAGGCTCACACCCGAAATTTATTATCAGTTGAAGCTAAACTAAATGATTGGAAATCGGGATTTTATCAAGCCTTGCGGTACAAGTTTTTTTCCCATCAATCCTATTTAGCCTATCCTGAAAAAAACATCCACCGAGTGGATTTAGACTTGCTTAAAGAGCACAATATCGGACTAATTTCGGTTGGAGAAGACAGGATTCGATTTATATCCAAGCCTAAAACAGAGAAGCCCAAGGATTTAACATCCTACTTTTTTCTGTCTGAGCTATTCGCTCAGCAATTTAAAACAACGCAAGCAATATGATACTAACCAATAACCAAACAGCCGAAATAAAAGGAGCTATCGCATCTGCATTAGAACGAGTTTACAGTCAGGACTTTTCTCTGATTGAAAGACGAGCACACGAAAGGTCAATTTCTTTCAGGTTTGGTCTTTACTTTTCTGAAATCATTGAACTTACATCTTTTGGGGATGATGCCGACTTAACAATTGATGCGGAGTATAACCGCAATCTGCATAACACGAAAAATATGGAAGGCTTTGAGGCCCCACAAGGGATTTTGCCTGACATCATTTTGCATCATAGGGGATTCAATGATAAAAACATTGTGGTGATTGAGTTCAAAGGCTATTGGAGCGGAAATGGCAGGGATGATGAAAAACTTCGTGGCTTTACACATCAAGAACAGAACGACTATCACTATGGCTTGGGCTTATTCATTCGGCTTGGGCGGACTTTAGAAGAATGCGAATTGGTGTATTACAAAAATGGTGATTTAGAATGAGCGAGTGGAAAACATATAGGTTGTCAGATTTAATTAATTTGGTCGGTGGTGGAACACCCAAAACTACTGTTCCAGAATATTGGAATGGAGAAATTCCGTGGCTATCTGTTGTTGATTTTGGTAAAAGCATAAAAAAGGTTTACCAAACCGAAAAATCAATTACCGAAAAAGGACTAAATGAAAGCAGCACAAAAATATTAAAGGAAGGGCAAATCATTATTTCTGCCCGTGGTACAGTTGGTGAATTGGCTGTTCTAGGTAGAGATATGGCATTTAATCAGTCTTGTTATGGTATTTATGCGAATGATAAGACAGAAAACAATTTTCTCTATTATTTGCTCAAATACAGCATAGGTAAGATTAAGAAAAACACTCACGGTGCTGTTTTTGATACAATTACAAAACAAACATTCGATAATATCGAAGTTTCAATCCCTGAAAATAAAGCCACCCAACGCCAAATAGCCCAAATCCTTTCTTCCCTTGACGACAAAATAGAACTCAACCTGCAAATGAACCAAACTTTGGAAGCTATGGCACAAGCCATTTTCA
>MWCX01000034.1 GCA_002070265.1 Bacteroidetes bacterium ADurb.Bin174
TGCATTGAGTTTGTATTCAACGGCGGGCAAAAGAAATGATGAGCCGAAAAAATCTTTTATCGCATTGTAGATGGAGGATTTGCCGCTGCCGTTTTCACCATAAATCAACAAATGCTGGCCTTGGGGAATTAAGATGGTTTCAGATTTGGAAAATGCGCGGTAATTATTAATGTTTATGCCGGTTATCCATCTCATGAGGCTTTCTATTGTTTCCCTTCTATGATTCGTATCTCTTCAATCGTATCCATTTTAGCCATGGCAATGCTTACAGGGTGATTCGGGTCAGATAGTTTCTTGTAGACTTCTTCAATGACCTTTAATTTCTTTTCATCAGTCCAGTCTTCTTTCAGCTCTGGCAAGTCATTTAGGTGCTTGAGCACGTCGGCGTCGGCTGCCCTGATTTGATTCGGGAAGTAGAGTTTGTAAACCATTGTATCTATAAGACGTTCAATGAATGAATACTTAGAATACAAAATATAATCAATAAGTTTTACAAATTTAGATAGAAAGTCAGTATTGGCTATTTTGATTGGCAGCAATTCTAAATCGGTCATAAGTATTTGAGGAAAAGCCTGTTGATTAGTAATAAATAAACTTTTACTATAATAATCTAGTAGTTTTGAATTCAATAAACCGATCAAATACTTATTGGATATTTTAGCAGATATTGACCAACAAGAATAAAGTGTACTTTCTGTTAAAGCCTTTTCATTGAGATAAGCACAGCAAAGAGTATCTCCTGTTCTTCTAATTAAAATTCTTGGATAATGATTATGTTTCTCTAGTTTTTTTGTTCCGCCGATTATTTCTAAGTCTTCATAATTTGCATAGAACTTTGATTCAATACTCCATTTTGAAATATTTTTGCCCAGTAAAAAAACATCATTTTTCCCTTTTGAGTTATTTGAAACAACTAAATCTCTATCTTTTACAACCATTCCTTTGAATAAGTATGCTACTGTACTTAACGGTTTGGTTTCTGATTCGATCTGTCTTAAGATGGAAGTCCCTTTTTGTTCAACGGTTCCTATCTCTAATTCTTCATCAAAATTATAATTTAAAGTTGGCCCTTTTTTATTATTTATAAATACAAATATTAAATTCCCGGTTATGGTATTTTCGAATACATAATTAGTGAATGTTGCAATAGATTTTATATAGCCGTTCTTTTCAATTTCTTCAACACACCCTGAATAACTTCTTGTTTTGAATAATCCTTCAGGAACAATGAATGAAAGATTAGCTGCCCTGGAAAGCAATCCAATTGCGTTTTCGATGAATAGAGTGAATAGATTCTTAGAATACGAACTTTTTATTGATTTGTACTTTTTTGTGAAATATTCAAGCTCAAATGCTGTTGTATTGTTTCTGGTCAAAATTTTATACGGTGGATTCCCTAGCACTACGTCAAATCCATCTCTCAAACCAAACATCCATTCCGGATCGAAAAAAGGGCTTGAGGCATTCTGGTCATAAGGATCAAATGCTGCCACTTGACTGGCTGAATCTTTATTCCAGCCATCTTTTTCCAGAAGGTTAGATATCTTTTTTCGAAGATCACGGTCTTTTCTCTGGCAGGCCAGTTTTTCTCTGCGCGTTCTTGCGTTGAAATACTGATGTCGCAGAGCTTTAAGTTCCTCTTCTAGCCTTTCGATTTCAGGGTTTTTAAAACTTATTTGTCCACCGGTTTGCGGTTTGTCCAGTCCAATGAGCGTGTTCGCGGCCACAAATTTTGTTTCCAGGTTCGGCAAGCTGCGAATGCCCAGATTATTTTTTTCGGGCTGTTTTTTTTGATCCACAATCAATGAAATGAAAAAACGCAGCTTGGCTATCTGAACGGCAATCGGCTGGATATCGACACCGTAAATGCAGTTTTCTATCAGGTAGAGTTTGCGGCCATAATCCAGTTCATTGCTGGCAAAGGCCGCTTCAATATCTTCAATCGTTTTTTCCCGGATAGCCGGATCATCAAGCTGCCTGGCCCTGGAAATCTGACGTTCTTTCCACTTCTCATTTTGCGGATCGAGCTTGTGAAGAATGTGAACAAGCTTGTGCAAAACACCCATCGGAAACGCCCCTGAACCGCAGGCGGGGTCAAGTATTTTGCAGTTGTCGATGGCGGTGATGAGCGTTTTTGTTTCCCGTTCGCTGAAAGCATGCTCTTTTTCCGTATAAGAAAAAAGAATGTCCAAACCGGCCTCCGCGTCTTCCGGTTTTATGCCGGTTTCGTCTTCCAGCTTTTGCTGGAGATAAGCTTTCAGGCTTTCATCAACCATGTAATTGACAATTTCCCGCGGAGTATAGAAGCTGCCGGTCTGTTTGCGGGCGGTGGTTTGCGTTTCGGGATTGTAGCTGGCCAGCAGATTTTCAAAAACGCGGCCCAAAAGTTCCGGGTCCAGTGCGATTTCTTCTTCCACCGGCGTATTTTCGGCCACGGTGAACTTATAGGCGGACAGGATGTTAAACAGGCCTTTTACTTTGTAACGTTTATTTTTGGTGCCATAAATGGCATTGAGATCACATTCAATCTCTTCACCGAAAAACAAATTATCCGGAACAACCGCTTGTTTTTTAGGGTTGCGGGAAAAACCGTCGCCGTAAACAACCTTGTCCTCATCGTTTTCTTTGTCCAGACAATCAAAAAGGCCGCCGTTCAGAAAAGGGATGTCTTTAAAAAGGGATAGAACTTCTTTTTCACCAATAGCAAAATCTCCGGCATAACGAAAAAGGTTTTTAACGCCGTAGTTGTTTTTATTTTCCAGAAATGAACCATCACGGGCAAAGCCGCGCTCGTTCATCTGCTGGTTGAGGGTGCCAAAAAAAAGATTCTGCAAAATTGCCCGGTAATAGCTGTCGGACTTCTTATTTTTTTCAAATGCTTTTAATATTCGCCCCATTTCCCGGTGGTCAAACAACACATCCGGCACAAGGCTTTTTTCTTTGATAAACCAGATAAAGATGATGCGCGTGATTAAACGAATCAGGCTGGTGGCGTTGCGAATGGATTCATCTTTTTCCACATCGTCAGGGAAGGAAACGTGTTTCATTGCCCAGAAATACCAGTTGGACAGTTCCAAATAAAAACGTTTGTTAAGTTCCTTGGTATCAAGTGTCTTTTGCCAGGCGTTGTGCAGCTCTACAAAATTGGTAAAGCCATAGTTGCTTTGCAGCTCATCGAAAGATAGGTCAAATAATATTTCAACGTGCGCCCGATGCGGGTTTTCGATTCGGATGTCTTTAATGAGCGTGATTTTTTCCAGGACATCTTTATTTTCATCCCGTTTGTGCTGGCGGCGATTAATGACGGCCAACGTGAGATATTGCCCATGTTTAAACAGAATCATGACGGGCATGGGAAACAATCGA
>MWCX01000035.1 GCA_002070265.1 Bacteroidetes bacterium ADurb.Bin174
TGATCCTTTTGGTGCAGGTATGTTAAAATATAATTGTTGGGACTATTATTCAGGCAGTCAGGGTACGCTTGTCTCCCGTTGTTTAAATATGGGTAGTGGAACCTATGGTGTCGGATTCAAGATGTATCGTGACAATTATAGTTTCTATTCTTCCGACAAATACGATAAAGTCGAAGTTTTTGTCAATACATTACCCGACACAACAGGCGCAACCAAATTAGGTACCATTAACAGATATACAGATTATGAACCTATTGTTAGTGAACAAGGTTGGTATGATTATGCTTTCGAAATACCTACCACATTTGTTGAAAACCTTTCTTACATTATTCTTGTTGCCACAAGCGACTACGGAACCAATATATATGTGGATGAGTTTGTTGTTGGCAAAACGAGCACAGTGACGTTGGTGGTCAATCCGGGCGAAGCTGGTATTCTTACAGGCGGAGGAAGTCATATTGTGGGAACAGGAGTTAATTTGAAAGCCACAGCCAATTCTGGCTATAAATTCATCAATTGGACAAACGAAGCTAACGAAGTTGTATCCACAGCAGAAACATACAATTACGTCGTTGGGGATAGCAATGTGACTTTTACAGCTAATTTCGAACAGTTAACTACCGTCACATTCACCATTGTTGATGCAGAAAATGATCCTATTGAAGGAGCTACCGTAACCGTTAAACAAGAAGAAACCGTTGTTGATACGGCTGTAAGCAACTCTGTAGGGGAAGCTGTAGTATATGCTGATAACGGTAACTACACCTATTCCGTTACTGCTCTTGGTTATTTTCCCAAGAATGACGTATTGTTTACGATAAATGGAGATACGGCTATTAACGTACAGTTGGATGAACTTCCACCTGCTTTGGAAATTACTCCGGATACATTTAGCTTTGAACCGACACAATTTGCAACATCGTCTGCTCCGCAAATTTTCATCCTGCAAAATATAGGGGGAGGAACGGTTACAATTAATCCTTCGGATATAACCATTACGGGAGAGGATGCCGACCAATTTATTTTGATAAACATCGAAGATACAGTGAGTTTGGGTGCCGAAGAAATGGACGGTTTTGCCGTAGTCTTTACTCCGGACACCATCGGGGAAAAAACAGCCATCATACAGGTGAACGATAATCTTGAAAACATCCACGAAATAGTCATCAACGGAAGTGCCGTTGATTTCACCATTACTGAGTTTCCATATACGGAATCGTTCGACGGCGAAAAGTTTCCGCCATTAGGATGGTTAAGTTTAGGAGAAAAACCATGGGAAAGAGTTACAAGCGGCAGCAATCCGACATGTGATCCTTTTGGTGCAGGTATGTTAAAATATAATTGTTGGAGCTATAGTACAGGCAATCAGGGTACGCTTGTCTCTCGTCGTTTAGACATGGGTAGTGGAACCTATGGTGTCGGATTTAAGATGTATCGCGACAATACCAATTCTTATTCCGGAAAAAAGGATAAAGTGGAAGTTTTTGTCAATACATTACCCGACACAATAGACGCAACTAAATTAGGTACCATTAACAGATATACAGATTATGAACCTATTGTTAGTGAACAAGGCTGGTATGATTATGTCTTCGAAATACCTGCCACATTTGTTGAAAGCCCCTCTTACATTATTCTTGTTGCCACAAGCGACTACGGAACCAATATTTTTGTTGATGAGTTCGTTGTTGGCCAGGTGAGGGCAGTAACATTGGCAGCCAATCCAAGCGAAGGCGGTAGCGTTGCGGGCGGAGGAAGTTATCTTGAGGGAACGGAAGCTACATTAACGGCAACCCCCAATGCCGGATATGTGTTAACAAGTTGGACGGATGCTGCCAACGAAGTTGTATCGAAAAAACAGACGTTCAATTATCTTGTTGGAGATAGCGATGTAACTTTTACAGCCAATTTCGAATTGGGATATACCGTAACATTTACGGTTGTTGATGCAGAAAGCAACCCGATTGAGGGTACGAGTATTGTAATTAACGAGGATACGTTAATTACCAATGCTTCGGGTGTAGCTATAATTGATTTAGCCAACGGCAATTATGACTACACAGTATCAAAATCAGGATACGCTGAAATGGCAGATTCGTTGGTTGTTAGCAATGCCCCTCAAACAGTTACTCTAAGTCTAATCGCGACCGGAATGGATGAATTGACAGCAGGCTCTGTACGACTGTATCCCAACCCGGTTGAGAGCAGCTTGATAATAGAGCGCAATAATAGTGACGAAGCCACTATTCAATTGTATAATGCTAGTGGAATATTAATCGGTACGATAAAAGCCGATCATACAACGACTACTACTATTAATGTCGGAGCATTAAGTTCAGGCTCTTACTTTGTAAGAATAATTGGAACTGATAATACTCCTACAGTGTGTAGATTTATAAAAAAATAATTTAATGTGGTAGTGTTGAAGTGCAAAAAAGGAGCTGTCTCAAAAAATGAGACGGCTCTTTTTTAAAAAGATCCTATGACCTCGTATCCCGCGAACCTCGTGAACCCGGAACTCGCACCTCTGATTCTTGCATAAATTTGAATTTATATGCTTATTTTTGCAGTGCAATAATTTCATCCGACATCTTATGTATAAAAAACTTTTTTCACTGATCATTTTTTTCTCACTGGTCTTTTCGGCTTTTTCCGCCGATATAGTAAAAACAACACATACATTTGCCGAAAGGGAGGGTGTTCCTCTACAACTTGACATTTACAAAAACAAACTCAATGCTACTACTCAGCCCGTGCTGCTATTTGTGTTTGGCGGCGGGTTCAAAGAGGGGACAAGAGACCAGGAAAGTTACCTTGATTATTACAGGTATTTTGCAGAAAATGGCTTTACGGTGGTCGCCATTGATTACAGGCTGGGATTGAAAGATGAGAAAGCTCCGGGTATTTTCAATCAAAAACCGCTTCGCAGGGCTATCGGATTAGCAGTAGAGGATTTGTACGCAGCTACCGATTATCTGATAAAAAATGCCGACGAACTGTTGATTGATATTTCCAAAATTATCATCAGCGGCTCAAGTGCCGGAGCCATCACGGTGCTGCATGCAGATTACGAACATCGTAATGGAATGTCTTCGGATACCATCTTGTCTGACGGATTTCAGTATGCGGGTGTTATTTCTTTTGCCGGAGCCATTTTTAGTAGGGAAGGATTACCCGATTACGCTAAAGCTCCCGCTCCTACGCTCTTTTTCCACGGAAGTGCCGATAAACTCGTGCCTTACCGTCAAATCAGTTTTTTAAATCTGGGAATGTTCGGCTCTAAGCCTTTAGCCAAGCGTTTCAAAGCTAAAAACTATCCGTATCTTTTTTACAGTATGGAAAATATCGGACACGACGTGGCAGTGTATCCGATAGAAAAGTTTCAGCCGGAAGTACTCCGGTTTATCCGGGATTATGTTTTTGATAAAAAGCCGTTGATGATAGATATTAACTATTTCGATCCCAATCAGGAATCAAAATACAACCAATCTGCAAGATATTATTACAACATGGATTAATTTACCACCGCTATGCTCAGCGGATATCTAATCTGTTTTGAAAAATCTTGTACTGCATTCAGCCACTCTTTTTGAGTTGGGAATTTCCACTGGCTCCATCCGCCGCCAAAGTAGTAGGTGAACTCTTCTCCAATGGTGTAATCACTTATCAATAAAGCATGCATTTTCTGAATTTTGTATTCACTGTCCCCCGGCACGATAACGCCCACATAACTTTTTCCAACATTGGTCTGATTTGTTTGAGTAATCGCATCTTCTCCATAAATGATCAATCCGGAAGCTTTCTGCAAAGTGCCTTTTCCATCATGTAAAAATATTCCCGGAGCCAATTTAATTTCTTGTTCTTTACCTTCCAATCTGACAACAGCCTTGTTCAATATCGTACCTGCATCTATGCTGACGGTAACCTGTTGCTGATACAATTCACCATTGATCACTACATCTTCGTATGTGACGGTAAATGTTGAGCGTAACGGACCGTTTTCCAACACTTTGTAGCTGTCGAAATAACTACCGATTAGCAACTCGCCATTGACGTAAGGTGCAATGCCACCTGCTCCAAGTGTGTGATCTACCTTGTAGCAATCTAAGCCTTTTCCGTGGTCATCGTGATAAGATTTTCCATCCTGAAGATCAGCTTTGTAAAAATTGTCAATGACCAATTCTTCAGTTTTCTTCAGCCACAAATCAACGCCGTTGGAGGGGTTTTCACTGGCAAGTGCCGGACCGTAAACGCGATAAGCTGCCAAATCGTTTTCCCATGCAAAATCATCCTTACGTTCCGGAACAAAACGGGCAAATGTTTTAGCTTGAACCGGCTTTGGAGTCCCCTTGCTGAACGTATAGACTTCTTTGGTGCCGGTTTTTACCGTTACCGGAAAAATAATGGATTGTACAGACTCATTGCCGTTGTAAATCAACTGATAAGGAACTTCCTGGTTGTTTTGATCCGTGATTACCAGATTTGCATCTAAAGTAGCGTCGAATTCGGAAGCATCAATTTCAATGATTTCGTTTTCTCTGTCAAATGGATATTGATTAATGACTTCAACGGTTTGAGCAAAACTAAAACTTGTGATAACAGCAAATAAGATGATGAAGCTGATTTTTCTTTTCTTCATGTTATGAATTTTTAATGAATACTACAGGATAATATTAAATAATTTCCTTACTTAAAATTTTTTAAGTCACTGAATCTAAATAAGAAGATAATGAAGGAGTGCAATAAAAAAGCTTAAGGAAAGAACATTCCCCGCAAATATACTACTTTGCAGGGAATGGAGG
Source organism: Bacteroidetes bacterium ADurb.Bin174 (assembly GCA_002070265.1). GTDB lineage: Bacteria > Bacteroidota > Bacteroidia > Bacteroidales > Paludibacteraceae > Paludibacter. Next base: position 4,803 of record MWCX01000035.1, read on the forward strand.
ATGTATGTTTTTTTAAAAAAGCTATTTTTTAATATTTTTAAAAAAACACAGTAATTTGAAGGCTACATCATGCAGTTCAAATCACTATGTTGTCAGGGTTGTTTTCCGATATAAGCCAAAATGCCGCCATCCACATACAGGATGTGTCCATTTACAAAATTTGAGGCATCCGAAGCTAGAAAAACTACCGGTCCCATTAAGTCCTCGGGTGTTCCCCAGCGAGCTGCAGGAGTTTTCGCGACAATAAACGAATCGAACGGATGACGTGAACCATCGGCTTGGCGTTCACGCAATGGTGCGGTTTGCGGGGTAGCAATATAGCCGGGTCCGATACCATTGCACTGAATATTGTGTTCACCGTACTCCGAACAAATATTTCTAGTCAGCATTTTCAATCCGCCTTTGGCTGCGGCGTAAGCTGATACTGTTTCACGTCCTAATTCACTCATCATAGAGCAAATATTGATGATTTTGCCGTGACCTTTTTTAATCATGTGTGGAATTACTGCTTTCGAAACAATAAACGGCCCGTTCAAATCAATATCAATAACCTGTCGAAATTCTGCGGCCGTCATTTCATGCATGGGAATGCGTTTGATGATTCCGGCGTTATTTACCAAAATGTCAATTACGCCTATCTTTTCAGTAACTTGTGCAATGAAGCGGTTTACGGCATCTTCATCGGTAACATCACATACATATCCGTGAGCTTGAATCCCCGCTTGCTTATAACTATTCAAGCCTCTGTCAACAAATTCCTGATTGATATCGTTAAAAACAATGGTTGCACCCGCATCTGCAAGTGCTTTAGCCATCGCAAAACCAATTCCGTATGAAGCTCCTGTTACCAGAGCAACTTTCCCATCTAATCTGAAGTTTACCATTTCTTCTGTTATTTACGTTATCTTATTTCTGTTATTTTTGAAAAATCCTGATCACCATAGTCTAAGTTTTCTCCTGCCATACCCCAAATAAAGGTGTAGTTTGATGTGCCGGCAGCAGCATGAATAGACCATTCGGGTGACAAAACAGCCTGATTGTTGTGCATCCAGATATGGCGTGTTTCCTGCATTTCTCCCATGAAATGACAAATAGCTTGATCTTCGGGCACTTCAAAATAAAAATAGGCTTCCATTCTTCTGGAGTGAACGTGTGGAGGCATGGTGTTCCAAACGCTTCCGGGAGCAAGCTCCGTCATACCCATTTGTAGTTGACACGTAGGTAAAACCTGATTAACAATCATTTTATTGATATTTCTGTGATTAGATGATTCTAAAGAGCCCATTTCGGCAACAATAGCATCCTTTTTGGTTATTTTCTTATCGGGATAATTTCTGTGTGCGGTAGCCGAATTGAAATAAAATTTCGCAGGCTTTGCGGAATCGTTGCTTTCAAAATATACCTCTCTATCGCCTGAGCCTAAATACAATGCTTCTTTATAACCGAGTTCAAAAACAGAATCTCCTACTTTTACTTTTCCGCTACCGCCTACGTTATAAATACCCAACTCACGACTACGAAGAAAAATTGGTTGTTTTAACGGATCAATCGCCTCCAATTTCAGGGATTCTTTTACAGGCATGGCACCACCAACAACCATACGGTCGTACATGGAATACACCATATTTACTTCGTCTTGTGCGAAAAGGGTTTCAATTAAAAAATCTTTACGTAAACGTTGAGTATCATACTTTTTCGCGTCTTCGGGATGCGCTGAGTAGCGCAGTTCATAATTTGTCTTCATGTTTTTATATTTATATTTTTTATGATTGTTTGTAGGGATATTGGGAAACTTACACAGGGCTGTCTCAAAAGCAGCTATTTTGAAGTATGTGACTGAGCCCGAATATCGAAAGTAACGCAGCAGTTGGGCACTTATGAGACACCACCGCTTTCCCTAAGAAATTTTGCATGATTGCAAAGTTAAAAAAAATAATTGTTAAACCAAACTCATTTGTTTTCCACAGTCAATGACTCCCCGCAATTCAAAAAAATCACGTACTTTTGCATCATGCTCAAAAATTATTTATACGATACTGTTATTCAGTCTTTTCCTTTTGAACCAACCGAACAACAAGATGAGCTAATTCGGTTGTTGGGTGATTTTTTAACGGATGTTTCCGGCAATAAGGTATTTCTACTGAAAGGATATGCCGGAACCGGTAAGACTTCTGTTGTAAGTGCTTTGGTGCGTTCCCTGCATCAATTACAACAAAAAACCATTCTGTTGGCACCAACCGGTCGGGCTGCTAAGGTATTAAGCGGTTATGCGGGTTTTCCGGCTTTTACCATCCACAAAAAAATATACCGTCAGAAGTCCATAGGGGAACCGGTTTTTCAGTTGGCTGACAATCTGTACAAGCAAACCATTTTTATCGTTGATGAGGCTTCCATGATTTCAAATTCAGGCAATGACCCGGAGTTTGGTTCGGGATATCTGTTGGATGACTTGATTCGATTTGTGTATCAGGGCGTAGGTTGCAGTTTGCTGTTGTTGGGTGATACTGCACAGTTGCCGCCGGTCATGCAAGAGGTGAGTCCGGCGCTTGACAAGGATAAGTTGGAGAGTTATGGCTTGAAAGTTACGGAATTTACGCTGACCCAAGTGGTCCGGCAAGCATTTGAAAGTGGTGTTTTATTCAATGCAACTTTACTTAGGAAAGCATTAGAGGATGCTTTAACTGATGCTTTGCCTGGTTTAAAAACAACAGATTTTCCGGATATTAAAATATTGAACGGGATGGACCTTGTGGAAGAGGTGCATCGTTCGTACGACGGAGTGGGGGTGGAGGATACCATTGTGATAACGCGATCGAACAAACGTGCCAATATCTATAACAACGGAATTCGCAACCGCGTGTTGATGCGGGAAGAGGAAATATCCAACGGGGATTTGCTGATGATTACCCGTAATAATTATTTTTGGAATAAGTCTTATAAAGATATTGATTTCATAGCCAATGGAGATATAGTGGAGGTGGTAAGAATTCGCAAGTTTGGAGAAATGTATGATTTCCGGTTTGTTGATTTGAGTTTACGCTCTTTGGATTTCGGTTGGGAAATTGATGCGCGCATATGGCTTGAAAGTCTGCAATCCGAATCTCCGCAACACACAGCACAACTGAGTCGTACGCTGTTTGAAAGAGTATCGGAGGATTATACCGATATTACCAATAAAAGGGAGCGGTACAAGCAAATTTTTGAAAATGAATATCTGAATGCTTTGCAGGTTAAGTTTGCTTATGCCGTAACTTGTCACAAGGCACAGGGCGGACAGTGGAAAACTGTCTTTGTTGACGCAGGTATGATGCCCGATGCGATCATTGACCGGAATTATTACAGATGGCTTTATACAGCATTGACGAGGGCTACGGATAGGGTGTTTCTTGTTAATTATCCTTCAGATAAAACAAAATAAGTTGGCAATCCGTTTAATTGTTTATCCGAATTGAAAATTCTTTTGTAAATTTGTAACTTCCAACTCCCAACTACTAACTTCTTTAACTTCTTTAACTTCTTTAACTTCAAAACAAACTACTAACTACCCCATGAACATAATTGTTTGGATAGGTTTTTCGCAGAGTCTTTTTGCTGCTTTGCTGATGTTTACAAAAAAGGAAAGTTCGTTATCGGATAAGATATTATCGGGTTGGCTGACTTTGCTTGCCATTGAGTTTTTAACCTGTGGGTTAGATTATCAAATTTATGAGCAACCCTTGCTTTCCAGCTCTTTCTTGCTTTTCAACCCTGCCATGTTTTTGTATATCAGTTCGCTTACCCGACCCAACTTCAGGTTGAAATGGGTGCAGTTGCTTCATTTTCTGCCTTTTGTAGTTTTCGAAATAGCGGCTTATGTTATTAAAGAACCCTTATCGTTACAAAACTTCTTCGTAGTTAATAGTAACTATCCATTTCGCATCTCATTCACAGTTGCAAATTTTATTTCCTGGGTTATATATAATCCTTTGAGTTTATATTTTGTACACAAACATCGCATGCATTTACGGGATGAAAGGTCTAATATTGAACAAAATGAGAGTCTTGGCTGGATTTTGAGTGTGACGATTTTTTATGTGGTGTATTGTATCATCGCAGTAATTCTTGCTGTGATAGCTTATTTTGTTGATTTTCCGTCTTTGTTGCTTCATATATATAATTATGCGGTACTTTTAGCCATTGTTTATTTTTTAAGTTTTTACGGATTGCGGCAACAGGTTTTATCTCAAGAAATGCTTGTTGATGAGGTAGATTCAGATATTCCTTATAAGCACTCTCATTTAAGTGATGAAGATAAGGAAAAAATTGAAAAAGGTATTTTACGTTATTTTGAGAAAAAAGAGGTTTATCTCAATCCTGATTTAAATATGGATCTTCTCTCTAAAGCTTTGAAAATTCCTAAATATCAACTCACGGAAGTACTGAATACAACAATCGGAAAGAATTTTTTTCAATTTGTCAATGCTTACCGCGTAGAAGAGGTAAAAAGAATGCTTGTTGATCCCAAAAACTTGTATTCTATTGAAGCCATCGGATATGAGTGCGGCTTTTCCAGTAAATCCTCGTTCTATAAAGAGTTCAAAAGGATAACAGGTATGACCCCCGCAGAATATAAAAATCAAGCCGGAGCATAATCTTACTCAAATTAGAAAATGTTGTATCAGAAAAAATGACAATTCATACATCGTACATTTTCTTATATGAGAAAAAACTTTCAGCAAAAGAAAATATTCAGGAATAAGAAATACTTGTAAATATTCACAAGTCAATAAAAAATGTTACTTTTGTTGATGTTTATTTCAATCTTATCAACATGAAACAAATAGCGGTTTTTTTGTTGTTTTTGCTGATGACAGCATCCCATTTGTATTCGGAAACTATTGAATATGCCGATTCGACAATTGTGAGTTTGATTACCTGTGAGCCTGGAAAGGCCGTATATACCAAGTTCGGTCATACTGCCATTCGAATTCGGGATACGAAAGGTTTAGATTTGGTCTATAATTACGGGGTGTTTGATTTTAAGACGGAAAATTTTTATTTGAAATTTTTGAGAGGACACACCGATTATATGCTGGCTGTTTATCCTACAGAGTTATTTATGCAGGATTACCGCAAAAGAAATTCTACTGTATGGGAACAGGTATTGAATCTTACCAAAGCGGAAAAGGATAAATTGATTGAGCTGTTGCGCATTAATTATTTACCTGAAAACAGGATGTATAGGTATAATTTTTTCAATGACAACTGTTCTACCCGTCCTTATCATATCATCAGTGAAGCCATTACGGGAGCCATCATTTTTGATCAACAAATGAAGCTTGAATCGGCTCGCACCATGGTAATGAATTATCTCTCCGATACCCCATGGGTTGAACTTGGCGTGAACCTTATTTTTGGTTTGGATGCCGATAAATTACTCAATGAGCATCAAAGTATTTTTTTACCCGAGTTTTTGAAAAATTATGTTCAGCAGGCTAAAATTCTTCATATTGATAATGGCTTTCACGAAAAGCCCCTGGTGCATCACGCAGAAACCTTATTCATGTCGAAGCGTGAAAATCCGAATCATTTGGCTTTGCTTGTCCATCCTTTTTTGATTACCATACTATGGCTTATCATGGGTGGGTTGATCATGAAGTACAGAAGAAATATGGATAGTGTCACCAATAGATTGTTCGATTTTATATTGTTTATGGTAACCGGAATTGGAGGATTGGTGTTGTTTCTCTTCATGTTCTTTTCCGAGCATCCTTTGGTAGATAAAAACCTGAATATATTATGGCTTAACCCATTGAATATTATTGTTGCTTTGTTGATATGGTCCAAAAAATCACGTAATCTGTTGTTTTATTACAATATCGTGTACATGCTGATGATGATTGCTTATTTTATCGTCACCGTTGCTCTCACCCATACTACTTTGTTGATTCTCTTGCCCATGCAAGCCTTGTTGTTCTTAAGGGTTCTGCTTCGGGAAAAGCATTTGTTGCACGCTCTGTATGTTCCAACAAATCAGGGTTTCAGAAAAAAGTAATAATAGTTTGATTTTTGTTTAAATGATTGTCAGTTGATATGGCATTGATTAAAGAGCTTAGAGGATTTACGCCTCAATTCGGAAAAGATTGTTTTTTGGCTGAGAATGCTACGATTATTGGAGACGTAGTGATGGGTGACGGTTGTAGTATTTGGTACAATGCAGTGCTTCGTGGTGATGTCAATTCCATCCGCATAGGTAATCATGTCAATATTCAGGATGGGAGTGTGTTGCATACCTTGTATCAGAAGTCTGTAGTAGAAATTGGCGATTATGTATCAATAGGCCACAATGTTACCGTTCACGGGGCTAAAATTGATAATTATGCACTGATTGGTATAGGTGCCACATTGTTGGATCATGCTGAAGTAGGCGAAGGTGCCATCGTTGCCGCCGGTTCGCTGGTGTTAAGCAATACGAAAATTCCTCCTTATACGCTTTGGGGTGGGGTTCCTGCAAAGTTTATCAAAGATGTGGAGCCGGAACAAACCCATGAAATAAATCGCAAAATAGCGCATAATTATGCCATGTATGCGGGGTGGTATAAAACAAAGAATGATGAATAATGTGAGATTAATTAATAAATGAAGCATGATTTTACGGACTGAACATCTATATAAGAAATATGGAAAACGCATGGTGGTAAATGATGTTTCTATCCATGTGGAGCAGGGCGAAATTGTGGGTTTGCTCGGTCCTAACGGTGCCGGAAAAACCACCACTTTTTACATGGCGACCGGACTGATTACCCCGAATTCAGGTAAAATTTTTCTGAATGATGTTGATATTACCAAATATCCTGTTTATAAAAGAGCACAGCAGGGAATAGGCTATCTGGCCCAGGAGCCATCGGTTTTCAGAAAGATGACAGTGGAAGACAATATTAAGTCTGTACTCGAAATGACTAAGTTTAGTAAGCAATACCAGCATGAAAAACTGGAAACACTGATTGCTGAGTTTAATTTGGAACAAGTTCGTCATAATATAGGTGATCGCCTTTCCGGTGGTGAACGTCGTCGAACGGAGATTGCACGTTGCCTGGCGATAGAACCTCGCTTTATCATGTTAGATGAGCCTTTTGCCGGGGTTGATCCGATAGCGGTACAGGATATCCAGGATATCGTTTGGAGGTTAAAAGATAAAGATATAGGAGTCCTGATTACGGACCATAATGTGGATGAAACCCTGAGTATTACCGATCGTGCTTATTTGCTGTTCGAAGGTCAGATTTTGTATCAGGGAACCTCGCAAGAATTGGCTGATAATCCGGTGGTGAGAGAGAAGTATTTGGGACGTGATTTTGAATTGAAGAAAAAAAACAGGGGACGAAAACCGGTCATAAAGAAAGCATGAAATTTTATCAGCATCAATCGCTTAAAAAATACAACACTTTCGGCTTGGATGTCTATGCCATGTATTTTGTTGAGTACGGTTCCGAAGATGAATTGTTGGAAATTTTAAGTAGTGAAGTGGTGAGTAAAAACCCGCTGTTGGCTGTAGGGCAGGGGAGCAACCTGCTTTTTTTGAAAGATTTTGATGGCGTGGTGGTTCATTCTGCTTTAAAGGGAATTACGCGGATTGAAGAAACTGAAGATTCAGTGGTGTTGGAGGTGGGTTCCGGTGTGGTATGGGATGACCTGGTTGAACATTGCGTACAGCACGGTTGGCATGGCATTGAAAATCTTTCTTTGATACCCGGAGAAGTGGGGGCATCTGCCATACAAAACATCGGGGCTTACGGCGTAGAATTGAAAGATGTATTGCAAAAGGTAAAAGCTGTACGAATTGCTGATGGTGAAACGAAGATTTTTACTTGTGAAGACTGTCGCTACGGTTATCGTGAAAGTATCTTTAAAAAAGAACTAAAAGGGCAGTACATCATACTTTCCATTATCATTAAGTTGAGTAAAAAGCAGGTTTTTAACCTGACTTATCATCATCTGGAAAAAGAGGTATTGCAGCGTGGGGAGATTAATCTCAGAAATGTTCGGGATACCATCATCGCGATCAGGGAATCTAAACTGCCCAATCCGAAAGATATAGGAAATGCCGGAAGTTTTTTTATGAACCCAGTAGTAAATCGTAAAAAGTTTGAGGATTTACGTTCTGCGTACCCTCAAATACCCCATTATTTCATCAGTGATACCCAAGAGAAAATTCCGGCTGCCTGGTTGATCGAACAATGCGGATGGAAGGGTAAAAGAGTCGGTAATGTAGGTGTTTATGCTCATCAAGCCCTGGTGTTGGTCAATTACGGTGGTGCTTCCGGACAGGAAATTGCCGACTTGGCCTATCAGATCCAAGCTGATGTGGATGCAAAATTCGGAATTAAACTGATTCCCGAAGTGAATTTTATCGGTTGAAAAACTTCTGTTCGATCAATTCCCAATAGTACCCTTATTTGATACCTTTTTCATTCAACACTTGTTGAATTTTCCTGGCATTGCGCATGTGTTCCGCTCCGGTTTTGGCAAAGGCATGTCCACCATTGAGCGATGCATCTGCCGCCATATACAGATAATCATGTTTTTCATAATTTAATACGGCATCAATGCAAGTTGTCGAAGGCGTACGGATAGGTCCCGGAGGTAAACCGGGGTACTTGTAAGTATTATATGGGGAATCGATCTTCAGATGTTTGTGTAAAATTCGCCGCAGCGTGAAATCACCTACTGCATACTTGACAGTCGGACAAGCCTGTAGCGGCATCTTTTTTCTTAATCTATTGATGTACAATCCGGCAATGATGGGATATTCACTTTTTTTATTGGTTTCTTCCTGAATGATGGATGCCAGGATTATCACTTCTTCCTGAGTCATCGGGATGGTGGCTGCCTTTGCTTTTCTTTCTGATGTCCAAAAAAGATCGTATTCCCTCTTCATTCTTTTGAATAAATTTTCGACCCCAATATTCCAAAACACCTCATAGGTATTCGGAATAAAAAGCGATATGACTGTTGTAGGAGTTACTTCGTATTGTTTCAAAAATTCCGGATCATTCATCAAAGTAATCAAACTCATCGAATCAGCCATGATTTGCTCGGCTATCTTGCCGGCTAATTGTTCTTTGGTGCGCAAGCTGTTGAATTGTAATTTTACAGGATCTTGTTGACCGTTTCGCAGTTTTCTTATCAATGCCATGTTCGACATCTTGTTTCCAAGTGCATACCTACCGGGTTTTAAGGCATGGGTGAAATTGAGTCGCTTGGCAACCTGGATAAAGGTGAAACGGTTTGATACGACAGCTTTACTTTCAATCTGCTTCAAAACATCATCAAAGCTATCTGTGTCACTTATGTAGAGAAAAGTTTCGTCTTCTACTTGATTGATGTTGGGCGCATGAAAAACATAATAATAAGCCCCGATACCTATCAGTAAAACTCCTGAGAATAAAGAAATAACAGTAATAAAAAGTTTCTTCTTATATGATTTTTTTTTCATCAGTTGGAAAAGTGAGTTTTAAGATGGAAGCAGACATAACTGTAAAAATGGTTTTTACAAATTAATGTCTGCTTCCATTTGAATAATTAAAAATTCTTTATATATTTGCAGCCGCAAAAGGCAAATGGAAGTGTGGGTGAGTGGCTGAAACCAACAGTTTGCTAAACTGTCGTACGGGCAACCGTACCGCGAGTTCGAATCTCGCCGCTTCCGCTCCTTTTGATATCCCTCCTCTTTCTTTCATTTTGCGCTTACTTCAATAAAGATTTCACTTGTTTATATACGTTTTCACCCGTAAATCCTAATTTTTCGTCCAGGACTTGATAGGGAGCGGAAAACCCAAAGGATTCCAATCCGAATACTTTACCATCACAACCTACCAAATCTTCCAGGTTGACGGGCAATCCGGCAGTCAGACCGAAAATTTTTACCTTATCGGGTAACACACTCTTTTGGTAGGCTTTGCTTTGTTGTCTGAAAACGCCTTCTGAAGGAACAGATACCAAACGTATTTTGATGCCGTCTTTGCGTAACAAGCTGGCACTTTCATATAAAGTGGATACTTCGGAACCTGATGCCAATAAAATAACATCGGGATTACCATCGCATTCAACCACATAAGCTCCTTTTTTAGCTTGTTTGGCTTCTTCCTTGCGATTGCTTTTTGCCGGCAAATCCCGGATGTTTTGACGGGAGAAAATAAGTCCGGTAGGCGTCTTGGTATTTTCCATTGCCATTTGCCAGGCTACTGTCGTTTCTTCTACGTCAGCGGGTCGCAGTACCAACATGGAGCTATTACCGCTGTGGTTTTTCAATTTCTCCATCAAACGGATCTGTGCTTCTTGCTCAACCGGTTCGTGGGTCGGACCGTCTTCTCCTACACGGAAAGCATCGTGTGTCCAGATAAATTTAACGGGCTGTTCCATCAATGCTGCCATGCGTATTGCCGGCTTCATATAATCGGAGAAGACAAAGAAAGTTGCACATGCCGGAATTACGCCTCCGTGCAAACTCATACCGATACACAGACAGGCCATAGTCAGCTCGGAAACGCCGGCTTGTAGGAAAGCACCTGTAAAATCACCTTTTTGGAAAGCAGTTGTTTTCTTCAAAAATCCGTCTGTCTTGTCTGAATTAGACAAGTCGGCAGAAGCAACAATCATGTTTTCAACCTGCACGGCCAATTCGGAAAGTACAGTGGCAGAAGCACCTCGTGTTGACTGATTGGTTTTTTGTACGATGGCATCCCAGTTAACGGAAACTTTTCCGGAGAAGAACAGGGCTAACTTTTCTGCCAATGCAGGATTTGCAACTGCCCATGCTTTTTCTTTTGCGTATTTTTCAGCCATGATGACTGCTAATTCTTCTTCACGTTTGGCATATAAAGCACGTGTTTCTTCGAATATAGCAAACGGATCTTCAGGATTTCCACCTAAATTCTTAACGGTTTCTTCGAAAGAAGCACCGGCTGCGCTCAACGGCATGCCGTGTGTTTCACATTTGCCTTCGAAACTTGTTCCGTCTGCTTTACGTGCTCCCTTACCGATGACGGTTTTTCCAATGATAAGAGTCGGTTTCCCTGTTACAGCTTTAGCTTCGGTCAATGCCTTTCTGATAGCGGATGCATCATGTCCGTTTATTTCGATTACATGCCAGTTCCAGGCTTTGTATTTCATTGCCACATCTTCACTGGTCACCGCGTTGGTACTGGTTGAGAGCTGGATATCGTTGGAGTCGTAAAACATAATCAGATTGTCTAATCCAAGATGTCCGGCAATGCGTCCTGTTCCTTGTGATATTTCTTCCTGAATACCACCGTCGGATATGAAAGCATAGATGGTCTGCCCAATCATCGTTTTACCAAAACGAGCTTCTAAAAACTTAGCTGCAATGGCAGCTCCAACACCGTATGCGTGACCCTGACCAAGCGGACCGGAAGTGTTTTCTACTCCGCGTTTTACGTCCACCTCCGGGTGTCCGGGTGTAGGAGAATCCCATTGACGAAATTGTTTGATTTCTTCTATGGAGAATTTACCCGCTAAGGTGAGCGTAGCATACAACATGGGTGACATATGCCCCGGATCTAAAAAGAAACGGTCACGTCCTGCCCAAGTGGGATTTTCCGGATCATACACCAAAAATTCCGAATACAATACATTGATAAAATCGGCACCCCCCATAGCTCCACCGGGATGTCCCGATTTAGCCTTTTCCACCATTGCTGCGGAAAGTATCCTGATGTTGTCTGCCGCTTGATTTAAAATTTTAACTGAATTCATAAGTAGAAAATTATTTATTGTTTAGTAATTTATATCCTATCGTATAATTAAATCCCCATACTGAGCCATCTCCGTTAATGCCGTAACCCGGAACGTGCCATGGTTTTAATGCACCCGGATCCGGCTGAAACAGCATGTTTTTGATGCGAACTGTCCAACCGATGTATAAGTTTTTAAACAATTCAACCCTTACACTTCCTGCAACTTCAAACCAAAAATTGGATGAGGTGCGACCCAGGTTTTTAGTTATGTTTGTATTCCAAAAATCGTCCACAAAGCTAATATTTTGCAGTTCATAATCAAAATATGTATATCCGAGTCTAACACCAAAAAGAAATAAATTGTCGTAAATGGGGTTTTCTGATTTGCTTTTTAATAAATTAAAATCCATACCGGCTCTGTAGAATAAGGCGTCGCCTTTATATGTTATTCCTGAACCGGTCAGCTTTTTAGCTCCACCATAACCCAATTCAATAACCGGATACAGCCGTTTATTGAATCCGGCTTGAATACCGGTTTCAAATGAATAAGATTCACCTTTTTTTAGAAAGGTAGTGATTGCCGGTGATACATCCAAGTCGAGTCGAATACCGTTAAATACAACTTTTCTTTTGGTGCTGTCGTTGGTCACCTCATTTCTTTGTGCGGATAAAACAGTCACAACACAACAGGCTATCAGCAAACTAAAGCAATACTTGTAAATGTTGTACATCTGTTGTGTTTATATTTTTGTGAATCATGTTTATGTCTTTGATAAGGTGGTGCGTTGACCGTACCGTATCCAATGTATGAGTAATGATCATTCCGCAAGGGTATGAAATGAAATAGTCAATATTTTGATACAAAATAAACAAAGTGTCTTGAGGCAGGTCATTCAATTGCATAACGAACAGACTGGCTTGTTCTTCTTTGTTTAAGGGAAGCTTGATGTTACTTACATCTTTTTGATTGTCATACAATAGGCTGTCCATGGCCGACCCATCTTGGTCCAAAGCAAAAACGGTCAAGCTGTCAATAATCACGGCTTTATTGCTAACAGATTCAAAAAAACCGACACGCAAAAAGACCTCTTTGCTTTCTCTGCAGGTTTCGTCTTGTTTGCAGGCAGAAAACAAAGCTATGGAAAGCATGAAGATGATTGGTAAACGCCTCATAAACGGTGTTAGATTTTCTTTTCAATCTTATAATTATTTCTTTCAGATGAATTTCTGGCGACTATTTCTCCCAGAAATCCGGTCATGAATAACTGTGCGCCCAATATCATAGCCACTAAGGCAATGTAAAAATAAGGGCTGTCGGTCACCAAAGTAGCCTTGACCTGATTGACAATGGCGTGAATTTTAATAGCTCCGACAACAATTACGGCTATAAATCCTAAGATGAACATCAAACTTCCGTAGAGTCCAAAAAAATGCATGGGTTTTTTGCCGAATTTATTCAAGAACCAAACGGTCATTAAATCCAAATAGCCGTTTATAAAACGGCTCATGCCAAACTTAGTCGTGCCGAATTCCCGTTTTCTATGTGTGACTACCTTTTCTCCTATTTTTGTGAAGCCTGCGTTTTTTGCTAAAAAGGGTATGTATCGGTGCATTTCACCATAAACTTCTATGTTTTTTACTACCTCTTTTTTATAAGCTTTTAAACCACAGTTCATGTCGTGAAGTTTCAATCCCGTCACCTTGCGCGCTGTCGCATTGTAAAGTTTGGAAGGTAAATTTTTTGTCAGTTTGGAATCGTATCTTTTCTTTTTCCACCCCGACACCAAATCATAACCTTCTTTCGTGATCATACGGTAAAGTTCGGGGATTTCATCCGGACTGTCTTGCAAGTCAGCGTCCATGGTTATGACTACATCGCCCTGTACTTCCTGAAATCCACAATGTAAGGCCGGAGATTTTCCATAGTTATTGCGGAATTTGATGCCTCTAACATGTTTTGAACGGGACTTTAAATCTTCGATGACTTTCCAGGAGTCATCCGTGCTGCCGTCATCAACAAAAATGATTTCATAGCTGAATTGATTTTTTTGCATCACTTCATCAATCCAATCATGAAGCTTGGGCAACGACTCTGCTTCATTATAAAGAGGTATGACAATGGATATATTCATGTGTTTGTTCTAAAAAATATTTCGTATTCGTTCTAAGATATTGATTGTGTTTATTGATTTTGATGTTCGGACAGGCTGTCATCTTCAAAAATGCTTTTTTCTTTCTTGAGCATGCCGCCTAAAATCAATCCGAGTATGATTCCCAAGAATACATTGACCCATATGGTTTGAAGAGAATAAGTGACGGGGCGCATCGTTTTTTCAACAGCGGAAATATAATCCTCGTCAATCGGTAAGTTGAGCTTTTCAAAAATGGCGTGGTTTTGCTCCATTTGACGCATACTCTCTTCAAAGAGGGCAGGCAGGTATTCGGTGTTGATGTATTGCAAATAGATAATTTTGAAAACCGAAGCGATGATGGCGGCAAATAAGAATGTCAACACTACATAATTAAATACTTTCCAGTATTTGATTGTTCCTCCGCAATCCACATCCCTATACCGTTTTGCCATCCTGTGCATGAGAACGATGATAAGAGCCATCATTAAATAAGAAAGGAACACCAAAGGCAGAATCTTAGACCCGGAAAGCAGGAAGTTTACAAAAAACAGAACCCCCATGATTAATCCGTTGGTCATGGTGGATTTAAATATATTGTCTTGCATATGTTGAGATTTTAATTGATTCGTACTTACAGCTTTTGAAAGTACAAAAATACAAATAAAAAACAAGTTTTTTATATGATGGGGCTGAAGAGTCTGGCAAATGATTCTTTCAGCATCTGGCTTTTTTTTCGATTTTTCCAGTCGGACAAAGTAATTTCTTTGCAATTTTCCATATCAGCCTTGAAAAGTTGCTTCAATTCCAAGGCAGTTTTTGTGTCATAAATAAAAGCATTGGCTTCAAAGTTTTGATTAAAACTTCTTTCGTCAAGATTCGCTGAGCCGACTATGGAAATAAAATCATCAATCACGATGGCTTTGCTGTGCAGAAATCCGGCTGTGTACTGAAACACCTGTACACCGGCTTCGAGAATTTCTCCGAAATAACTAAATGAACAAGCATCAGATAACCTGGAATCGGATCTTGTAGGAACCATCAATTTGATTTCAATCCCGCTAAGGCTGGCAATGACAATGGCATTCAGCATAATTTCGTTCGGTGCAAAATATGGCGTGTGTATATACACATATCGGTGTGCCGACATGATAGCCAACGCAATGCCCTGCATGATGTTTTCCCAATTGGTATCAGGACCGCTACTCACGATTTGCACCAGGTTGTCTTCAAACTTAGATGGTTTAGGATAATATTTAATGTCAGTGATTAATTTTCGTTCCACGAAATGCCAATCTGATAGAAACAGCGACTGCAAACCATGAACAGCCGCACCCTCTATGCATAGAAAAGTATCCCGCCATTTTCCGTATTTATTGCCGAAAATATATCTGTCGGCAAAGTTTAATCCTCCGATAAAACCGTATTTTCCATCAACAATCAATATTTTACGATGATTTCTAAAATTGATTTTGCTTCTTCTCAATCTCAATCTCAGCGGGAGAAACGGTACCACATAAACACCGGCTTCTTTCAAGGATTTGAGATAGCTTTTGGATAGGTCAAAACTGCCCAGGTAATCATAAATCATCCTGACCCTAACACCTGACTTGGCTTTTTTGATTAAAAGTTCTCTCAGATAATTGGATATTCTGTCATTTTCAAAGATGAAAAATTGAATGTGAATGTGTTCTTCTGCTTTCTCAATGGTGTCAAACATGGAAGTGAAAGTTGATTCTCCGTCAGACAACACATCAATTTTATTACAAAGATGCAAAGTAGCATCGTTGTTATTGTATAATAGCTTAACTAAATTTAAATGATGAGTTTCGGAAATAATGGCTGAACACGCTTCCGGCTTTATCTCCTTGTAGGGCAGTTTAGTCAAATGTTTAACACTGATTTTGGAAAAAACTTTTTGCTTGCGATAGTTCTGTCCGATCATCAAATATAGAAATATTCCGATCCCCGGCAATAAAACCATCACCAAGATCCATGAAAGAGAACGCGTAGGATTTCTGTTTTCGAGTAATAATACTGAAATGGAACTGATGATCATGTACAAATATAGGGCTATCAGCAAGATGAGAAGAAGCTTATTCATAAATCGGTATTTGACCCCATAATTTCCTTTCGGTAAACAACAGGCGCGGCGGTTGGCATGAAAATATGTCACATGCTACACAGAGCTTATGGAGTATTGAATTTTTTATTTCTGTTAATATATTTGAGATGCAAATGATTGTTGATGATTACGGAACTGTCGGGAACAATGCCCATTGAAGGTGCTTGAACACCTCGTCCGATTACCTGCTCGGATACTTCAACCCATGCCTCATCCCACAATCCTGCATCAATAAAGTTGTTCAGTAATTGAGCGCCACCTTCAACCAATACGGAATGAATGTTTTTTGAAACGAGTATCTGTAATAAATTGTTCAGCATAAACTCATCAAATTGAAGGTGAAGGTATTCGGTACTTTCTGTGTTTTTACGTGGATTTTCAGTAAAAATCAATGTTTCAGCTAAATCGTTGAAAATATTGTAATTCCCGGGTATTCTTCCGGTTCGGTCTAAAATGATGCGAATGGGATTTTTGCCGGGCCAATGTTTGGTTATCAGCGACGGATTATCTAATACAGCCGTATTGGTGCTGACCATGATGGCTTGATTTTCCGACCGCATTTTATGGGTAAGTTGCTTGGCAAGCTGACTAGAAATTTGAAGCGGCGGAGTGTTGACATCATGTCGGATGATATCAATAAATCCGTCCCTTGTTTCAGCCCATTTCAGCAGGATGAATGGTCTGTGTTCATTGTACAATGCAAAAAAACGTTTGTTTAAGCGAAAGCATTCATCCTCCAATACATTCGTTACCACTTTGATGCCTGCATCCTGAAGTATTTTGATCCCTCTTCCCGATACTTTCGGATTGGGATCCAATGTTCCGATGACTACCTTCGGGATTTTTTTATCGACGATCAAGTGGGCACAAGGTTGAGTTTTACCTACATGAGAACAAGGCTCCAAATTCACATACAAGGTTGATTCCCGAAGTAATGACTCATCTTTTACGGATAAGATGGCATTGGGCTCAGCATGAGCTTCACCGTACCTGTGATGAAACCCTTCACCTATAATTTGATGGTTGTGCACTACAACAGCTCCTACCATCGGATTTGGCGCAACATATCCTCCTCCGAAAGAAGCAAGCTGTAAACATCTGTACATGTATTTTTCTTCGTAATTCATTTGGACACTTCTAAGACATCTTACGGTTTTTGGGTTGAATAGTTATTTTGAGACACTGCCTTGGTGTGATTGTGTGAAAACTAAAAATTATCATGTAAATTTGCAGACCATGCAACAAGCCATAAAATTCATCCGTAGCAATTTGTCAGCTTCTTATTCAGCGTTAGAGCTGCAATCCGTATCACGACTGTTGATATCTAAAGTCAGCGGCTACAGTTTCACCGAAATTATAGTGAACAAAAATACAATATTTTCTGAAGAACAACGGAAAGTCCTGCAGAATTATGTCGAAAAACTCAAAAGGGGCTTGCCTATACAATATGTATTGGGTGAAACGGAATTTTTCGGATTGCATTTCACGGTCAATGATGCGGTGCTGATTCCGCGACCTGAAACCGAGGAGTTGGTTCAATGGATGGTAGAAGAGATTAAGCATGATAGTCTTATTCTTGATATCGGTACCGGAAGCGGTTGCATTGCGATAGCTTTAAAACATTTTTTGCCGGATGCTGATGTGTATGCGTGTGATATTGACGAAGATAGTTTAGAAGTGGCAACAATGAATGCAGAGAATCTTGGATTGAAAATCAATTTTTTCCCATGTGATATTTTGAAAGCTGAAAAATCCGACCGAAAATATCATGTTATAGTGAGCAATCCGCCCTATATCCCGTGTTCCGAACGTAAGGACGTAATGAATAGGGTCAAAGATTTCGAGCCGGAAAGGGCTTTGTTTGTTGAAGATTCCGATCCTTTGATTTTTTATCGTAAAATTGCGCAGTTTGCTCAATCAAATTTATTCCCCGGAGGAAATTTGTTTTTTGAAGTGCATCGCGACTTCGGCAAAGCCTGCGTTCAATTGTTGGAAGATATGTCGTATGTAAAGATTCAATTGAAAAAAGATATATTTGGTAATGAGCGGATGGTAAGGGCAGTAAAGAAATGAATGTTTATCATCTTTCCCTTTTTCTGTTCGGTAACACACATTAAACTTTTTTCTTTTTAGTAGGTCTAAACATTGATTTTGTAATTTATAAAAGAATGGCTGTTAAAGAAAGTGCCGATTTATTGAGATTGCTTGCCCAGCCCAAAACTCGTGCAAAAGCCTTTTCCGAAGTAGTGCTCTTGTATCAGGAGCGTTTGTATTGGCATATTCGAAAAATGGTCTTATCTCATGATGATGCCCATGATGTATTGCAGAATACTTTTATGAAAGCATGGAGAGGGCTTGATAATTTCAGGGGAGATGCGCAGTTGTCAACATGGCTTTACAAAATAGCCACAAATGAGACAATAACGTTTTTAAACACCCTAAGGATGCATAATCTCACAGGAATAGATGATGTTGAAAGCCTGCTTGCCGATCAGTTAAAAGCTGACCCGTATTTCTCCGGCAATGAAGCCGAAATGAAGTTGCAGGAAGCAATTCTCAGTTTACCGGAAAAACAAAGATTGGTGTTTAATATGAAGTATTTTGATGATTTGAAATATGAGGAAATGGAGAAAATATTAGACACTTCGGTTGGCGCATTGAAAGCCTCCTATCACCATGCAGTTAAAAAAATTGAGAAATTTTTGTTGACAGAAGAATGAATGGGGCTTTTAAGAGTGTTTATTTATTAAACAATTTCCTTTAACTTTTTCAGATTAAACCTTTTAGTTTTATGATAGTCTAAACAAACGTATCACAAAAAATGGAAAAAACAGATCAAAAAATATTGCAGACCTTTGGAAATAGCAATCCGTTTACTGTGCCGGAAGGCTACTTTGAAGATTTTGCATCCGATATCAATTCTCAGATAGCAGATGAACAGGTAACTTTTAAAAAGTTGATGAAACCCTGGATGTACCTGGCTGCAATGTTTGTTGGCGTATTCTTGATAGGCAATGTTTTCTATGCCATTCACCAACAAAACAAAAATCGGGATGCTGAATTATATGAAATGTATCTCATGTCACAATTAGATCAAACTATTTTGTACGATTACTATGCGTTTTCAATGACAGATGATGACGCAAATAACCATTAAAATTAAGAAACAATGAAACCGAAATTATTAATTACTTTAACGCTCTTATTTTTCTTTGGCACCCTCACTGCACAGCAAAGAGGTCCACGTTTTTCGAAGGAGGAAGTAATAAATCGCAAGTGGACAGCCATCAGTGAAAAATTAAATGCATCTGCTGAAGATTTAGCTAAGATTGAGCCGATTTTCCGTGAAACTGAGGAAGAATTGTGGAATTTATTGTCTAAAAACAGGGAAGCTTTCAGAAATAGGCGTGCAAATGGCCCTGAAAGTGTGAATTTTGAAGCCATCAATGAAGCTATGGTGAATTTTGAGGTGGAAAATGCTAATATTCATAAAAAATATTACCAGAAATTGAAAAAGGTAGTTTCCGCAGAACTTATCAATAAGTTACTGAGAGCAGAAAAAGAATATCAAAGAGAATTGACGCAACGAAGTGTTGGACAACCACCCAGAGATCCAAGATGGCCGAGAGAGCCAAGGAGACCTTAATTATTTTATTCCAGAATTTCAGAAAATACTAGGCACTATAAAGTTGGGCTGTCTCAAAGGTGATGTGAACCCCGAAAGTTAGACAAAAAACTTTCGGGGTTCACATCAAAGTAAAGACAACCTTTTTTTGTGTCGAGACAAAAAAATGAAGAAGAGTCTGAGGCAACGGGATTGCGATTTTTCAGCGAATAAACTGTCTTTTATGTTTTAACATCCGAAAAAATAGCTTATCTTTGCAATCCTAAAAGTGATAGGGTACTTTGGCCGAGTGGTTAGGCACCGGTCTGCAAAACCGTTTACGGCGGTTCGAGTCCGCCAAGTACCTCCACAAAAAGGCTGTCTATTAAGTTAGGCAGCTTTTTTTGTAGTCCGATATGTGGCGTCGACTAATTAGTGTATCCACTTAATTTTGTACTTTTGCAAGCGTATTGATGATTGAATATGCAAATCGAATTTCACATCCGTTTTCTAACGCATTGGGGCAACAACCTGAACTTGTTGCTACAGGAGCAAGACGAACATGGAAATCTCAGCTTGGTAAGTCGGCAGATGCATTGTGAAAATAATTCTCACTGGAGTTATAAGTATGAGTTAAATAATCATCTTACTACTATCCGATACCAATATGAGTTGGTTGACAGTGTCAGTAAATCAATCCGGGAATTCGGTAATTTGCGTGAAATACGTCTTCCCGCCGATGCGCAAAACGTAAAAATTTACGATTTCTGGCGTGAGGCAGTGGGTCAAAGTCCATTTGCTTCAGCTCTTTTCAGTCGTTGTTTTTTTAAAAGAGAAATACATACAATCAAGCATAAAACAAACGGAAATCTTACAATTAATCTTTTTGCACCTCAGATTGAGCCGACACAACATGTGGCTATTGTCGGCAATCAGGAAATATTGGGTTATTGGGATTTAAGTAAAAAACTTAGATTGGATGGATCTCGCTATCCGGTTTGGTCTGTCAACTTGGATGTACAACAAATCAACTTTCCTTTGGAGTATAAGTTTGTTGTGGTTGACACAGTTACCAATGAGGTGTTGGCATGGGAGGAGGGAGAAAATAGAAACATAGCTTATCTTTCTCCAGACGCTCATCACATCATCAATGATGAAAATTTGCAGACTGCACTTCCTCGTTGGAGGGCTACCGGCGTTGCCATACCGGTTTTTTCACTTCGCAGCAGGCAAAGCTTTGGTGTGGGTGATTTTCATGATTTGAAACTGATGGTTGATTGGGCTAAGGCAACCGGACAACGCATGATCCAAATCTTGCCGATTAACGACACAAGTTTAACCCATTCCAATTCAGATTCTTATCCCTATAATGCGGTGTCTGTTTATGCACTCCATCCCTTGTATTTGCGTCTTGAAGCCATGGGGAAAATAACAAACCGAAGTCTTAAAACTTATTTTAATCGGCAAAAAAAGATATTGAATAGTCAACCTGCTGTTGATTATCAAAATGTGATGCGTGTAAAATGGGAGTATTTTCGTGAACTTTACCGACAAACTGCTGAAGAACTTTTTAAAACACCGGCTTATAAACGATTTTTCAAGGAGAATAAATCGTGGTTGGTTCCTTATGCCGTGTTTTCTTATTTGAGAGACCAAAACGGCACGTCTAAATTTACGGATTGGCGTGAGTATTCCACCTATGATCCGGATGAAATTGAAAAATTAGCTTCTCGAAAGCATAAAGATTTTGATCAAATTGCCATTTATTATTTTCTCCAATTTCATCTTGATAAACAACTTAAAGAAGTGCATGAATATGCCTTGGAACAAGGAGTGGTCCTAAAAGGGGATATCCCTATCGGTGTAAGTCCGGATAGCGTGGAAGTGTGGACAGAGCCGGAGTTATTCAACACCCATGCACAGGCGGGTGCTCCTCCTGATGACTTTGCGGTCAGCGGACAAAATTGGTCTTTCCCCACCTATAATTGGGACAGAATGGAAAAAGATCAATACGGATGGTGGAAAAAACGCTTTCAGCAATTGGAAAAGTATTTTGATGCTTACAGGATTGATCATATTCTGGGATTTTTCCGCATATGGGAAATACCCGAAACCGATGTGTGGGCATTAAAAGGTCGGTTTAATCCGGCAATACCTCTTACGGTTGAGGAAATTAAGAAGAAGGGATTGTTGTGGGACAAGAAGATATTTTTAAAACCCTATCTGAAAAAGCATGTACTGAAGGCTATATTTGGCAATCATACAACAGCCGTTATTCAGCAGTTTTTTGAGAAAGATGGAGGTGCCTGGCAATTTAAGCCGGAGTATGATACGCAAAAAAAGATACAGGCGCACTTTGCAGTTTTTGGTGATGCTATCAGTGCTGAAGATCGTTTGATAAGAGATGGTTTGTACCAACTTCACAGTGAGGTTCTTTTTGTTGAAGATACGCATCATCCCGGCACTTACCACCCGCGTATAACCGTCGAAAAAACAATTTCTTATCAGGAATTACCCGAATCAGATCGCAGATTGATTTACGATATTTATGTAGATTACTTTTATGTTCGCCACAATGCATTTTGGAAGGAGCAGGCCATGAAAAAACTACCTGCATTGATAGCATCTAACAAAATGTTGGCGTGTGGCGAGGACCTTGGCATGTTGCCCGATTCGGTTCCGGAAGTTTTGAGTAAACTTGAAATTCTCAGTTTGGAGATCCAGCGCATGCCCAAGCAAAGCAATGTAACCTTTGCTCTTCCGCAGGATGCTCCTTATCTTTCCGTGTGTTCCACTTCAACGCACGATATGACTCCCATACGTGCCTGGTGGTTGGAAGACAGACAACTAACGCAAAAATATTATAATGAGGTTTTGAATTTAGAAGGTGAAGCACCGGAACAATGCGAACCTTGGATAGCAGAAAAGATCATTCGTCAGCATGTAGCGTCGAATGCCATGTGGGTGATTTTACCCTGGCAGGACTGGATGGCAATGGATGGAGATTTAAGGTGGGAAGACCCTTGGTCGGAACGCATCAATGTGCCAAGCGACCCGCAGCATTTTTGGTCGTACCGCATGCACATGAACTTGGAAGACTTGCTGAAAGCCAAAGCATTCAATGAAAAAATAATGAAAATCAATAACAATAGAAAATCAACAAGATATGACTGATCAAAGATACGACCGTCGCGGCGTTTCTGCATCGAAAGAAGATGTGCACAATGCCATTAAGAACACCGATAAAGGTTTATATCCCAAAGCTTTTTGTAAGATAGTTCCTGATTATTTGGGAAATGACCCCGAGTATTGCAATATCATGCATGCAGATGGAGCAGGAACGAAATCGGCATTGGCTTATGTTTACTGGAAAGAGACCGGCGATCTGACGGTTTGGAAAGGTATTGCACAAGATGCCCTGATCATGAATGTAGATGATTTGCTGTGCGTGGGCGCTACTGATAATATTTTGCTTTCTTCCACCATCGGCAGAAACAAGAATTTAATCCCCGGGGAAGTGATCTCGGCTATCATCAATGGCACCAATGAGTTGGTAAAAGAGTTGTCGGCAATGGGTGTCAATATTTATCCGACTGGTGGGGAAACGGCTGATGTGGGCGATTTGGTGCGTACTATTATTGTTGACAGCACCGTTACTTGTCGTATGAAAAGAGCGGATGTAATTGACAATGCCAACATCCGTCCCGGTGATGTGATTGTCGGTTTATCATCCTCCGGACAGGCGACCTACGAGCAGGCATACAATGGAGGAATGGGCAGCAATGGATTGACCTCAGCCCGTCATGATGTGTTTGCGCACTATTTAGCGACCAAGTTCCCCGAAAGTTTTGATCCTGCAATTCCTTTGGATTTGGTTTATTCAGGTTCGAAAAAACTGACTGATATTATCGCAGGAACCGGTTTGGATGCCGGTAAGCTGGTGCTTTCTCCTACGAGAACCTACGCACCTGTTATAAAGAAAATACTGCAAGAGTTGCGTCCTGTCATTCATGGCATGGTGCATTGTTCAGGTGGCGCGCAAACTAAGATCCTGCATTTTATTGATAAGCTGAAAGTTGTAAAAAACAATCTATTTCCTCTTCCGCCGCTTTTTGAGTTAATACAGCAAGAATCCGGCACTCCCTGGAAGGAAATGTACAAGGTCTTCAATATGGGACATCGCATGGAGATTTACCTGCCGGCTGAGTATGCCAATCAAGTGATAGAGATTTCACGCTCGTTCAATATCAATGCTCAGGTGGTTGGGTATGTGGAGTATGCCGACAGTCCGGAATTATTAATTGAAAGTCCGTACGGAGCCTTTCGTTATTAGAGTTTGATTAAATAACTGATGTTGGTCGTAAAGAGCTTGACAGCTATTGCCAACAGAATGATCCCGAAGAATTTTCTGATGACATAAATGCCGGCTTCTCCAATCAGTTTTTCAATGCGGTCGGTTGATTTTAATACCAGGTAAACGAAAGCCATATTGAGTATTAGGGCAACGAGGATGTTTTCTACCCTGTATTCCGCCCTTAGGGCAACAAGGGTTGTAAAAGAGCCTGGTCCCGCTATCAGAGGAAAAGCCAAAGGAACAATAGAGAAAGTGTTTTTAGGAGCTTTGTAGCTTCGAAAAATTTCAATATCTAAGATCATTTCGATGGCAAAGATAAAAATTATCAATGCACCGGCCACGGCAAACGACTCAATATCAACCCCAAAAAGTTTGAGAACACCTTCTCCCATAAACAAAAAGAAAATCAGAATGATCAGTGCAACCAAGCTTGCCCAAAAAGCATGAATATTCTTGTTGTTTTTCTTGACATTGATGATGATGGGTGCTGAGCCAAGGATGTCAATGATAGCAAAGAGTACCATAAAGGCACTCGTGATTTCTATAAAGCTAAAATTTAAAGATCCCATTTTTTAATCAGTTTTTGATTGATTGTTTTCCTTTTGTGATCGCACAGCCATCCCCATTTATTGAAGTACTTGATCAAGTTCCAAATGTGAATGACCATCAGTTTGAAGTTTTTGTAAGAACCTTTGGCATGATGGTGCACTACAGTTACATGGGGGTAAAAAATTGTTTGATAGAATTCTCCTATTCTGCGCGTTAAATCAATATCTTCCGGATACAGAAAAAAACGTTCATCAAATAAACCCGCTTTTTGAAGCGCTTCTGTTCGCAACAGCATGCAACATCCGGAAAGATAGGGAACTTCCATGATTTTATCATATCCGGAATTTCTCATTTCAAATCTCTTGGTTCTACGAATTATCCATTTCTCAGGAAGAAATCTTCTGAAGAATAAATCGAAAGGGGTAGGCAGCAGTTTGCAGAGATACTGAGTCTCGCCCGAAGGATACACCACTTTAGGCATCATATGCCCAACGTCGCTATGCTTTTCCATATAGTCAGTCATGGTTTTCAGCGCATCAGTCTCTATGATGATATCGGGATTGAGAATTAAATGATAGGTTACGCCTCCAGCCATTGTTTTGCGCAATGCGATATTGTGTCCGGCACCGTAGCCTATATTTCTACCGGTGAAAAAATAAGTCAATTTTTCCTGCTCAAACTTCTTAAAATCATCGGCAGGGGTAGGGGAGTTGTCAATGATGAATAGTTTGTTCAGCACCTCCGACCCCAAAATAGACCGAATCAACGACTCAGTTTCTTTGAGACTATGTTTGTAAATAACGATTGAAACGTTGAGCATAAATGACGATGATGATGCCGGTGGTTGATTGAATGTTTTGCAAATGTAATAAAAAAAGCTGCCTAAAAAAATAGACAGCCTCTTTCATATGTAGAGAAAATTAAGTCTTTTTATTCAGCCTTTGGCTCTTCTTCTTTTGCTTCGGGTGCAGCCTCAGCTTTCGGTTCTTCTTTTACTTCTTCAGCCTTCTCTTCTTTTGTTTCCGCAGGTTCTTCCGCTTTTGTTTCTACAGGAGCTTCTTCTTTAGTTTCTGCGGATGTTTCAGCTTTAGGCTCTTCCACAGGTGCAGGTGCTGCTTCTTCTGCCGGAGCTTTTTCTTGCTTAGCTCGTTCAGCATCTTCTGCGGCTTTAGCTTCAGCTTCCAATTTTGCGATTTCCGCTGCTTTGGCTTTGTTAACAGCTACTTCTGCGGCTAGGCGTTCTTTAGCAACAGCTACTTTTTTTGCTTCAATTTGTTTGATGGTTTTGTTTAGCTTACTTTCTTTAGAAGCTTTCCATGCTTCAAAGCGTTTTTCGGCTTCAGCTTCGTCAAACGCACCTTTCTTCACACCTTCTAATAAGTGTTTTTTCAACAATACACCTTCTGAAGAAAGAATATTCCGTACGGTGTCGGTAGGTTGTGCCCCTACCTGTAGCCAATACATGGCGCGATCGAATTGCAGCGTAATGGTTGAAGGATCAGTGTTTGGATTGTAAGATCCGATTCTTTCGATAAACTTGCCATCTCGTGGCGCACGACTGTCGGCAATGATGATGTGGTAATAAGCATACCCTTTGCGTCCGCGTCGTTGTAATCTAATTTTTACTGGCATTTTTAATTATTGTTTAATGATTATACCTGATGCTTTTTCTCGAAAAGCGGGTGCAAAGATAGAAAAAAGATTTTGAAACGACAATATAACCGCAATAGAAATTAATTCTTTGAGGATGACGCGGTTCTCATAACCCAGGCATCTGAAAATTCATCGCTGTACATGCGGAGGTCTTCCATGAAACTAATGGCAGCACTGAAATCATTGAATGACCGGATGGATATTGTGTTAAGGTTGCCTCTAGGCACAATCTCAGCCGGATAATTTCTCTTGATCAAATCATTGCACACCATCTGTGCTTTCTCTTTTGTATAAAAAGCAGCTACTATAACTTTGTAGGTACGACTTGCTTTCATTTGGCTTTGAGTGTCGGGATGAGCTTGTTGTGCAAAGTCTGTATTTGCGTCTATATCGGACTCAATGGTTATCTCCGGTAAATTTACAAGTATTAATTTGCTGAAATCGGCTTGAACCACATCAGTTGTTTTATTCACTTTCGGTGGTAAAAGCAAGGAGAAAACGGCTAACAGAACAGCAACATATTTCATCACCTGATCACGTTTAAGTCTGATGACAATTTCTTTCGAACGACCTTTGTCCTGTTTTTTTGGTAAAGATAATTTCTGTAACCTTAAGTTGAAGGGAATAAAAGGCGGGCAAAATGACGGATTGAAGATCAGATTACGATTTTCATCCATCGTGAATGTACCGATACGACCAAATTCAAGACTTTTACCAACATGTAATTTATTTCGGAATTCTATTACTTTATTGTTGATTATTTCGGTTGCTTTGCGGTAAGTAATACCTTTTGTTCGGGAAATTTCCAATGCCAACAGTCCGTCTTGCTGGTTCATCAATGGATTAAAACTGATTGTGATGTGAGGAGGTAGTATGTTATTCCCCTCAACCTGAGCAGGTTGGTGCCGAATCACAAAACCGCCTAGTCCGGGCACAATGGCATGGTCGTTTGCAGCCAATAATTTTTCTATATTTTTAAAAATTAATTCCACCTCGCAAAGGTATAATAAAAGTTTGAAATATTTTTAGTCGGATTTTGTAACTTTTTTAGAGAAAATCAATACAAATCGAATGTTTGGGAAAATCTTTTAAATACAATTTATAACATTCATTGAATTAATTTAATTTCAACAATATTATGAAACATCAGGAAAAATTCCGATATTTGTGCCCTCGAAAAAAGATTATTTAAAATTTAGTTAACACAATGACAGACAATGAAAAAAGGCAAAGTCATCCCAAGAGAACGGGAGTCGATGCCGGCCGTGACGGTAAAATGTTTGAAAAAAATGACCTAAAACCAGTGTCTAAAGGTTCTCACGTACCTTCTAATTATTCTTCAGATCGTCCGAGACGAAACGATGAAAAGTATGCAAAATCTAATTATGAGAAAAGACATCAGGATAAGTCTTCTTTTCATTCAGAAAGAAAATTCGACCAAAAACCTTCAAGCGGTCGAGCCAGATTTTCAGTTAAAAAGCAAATCAATCCTAATAGTACAGAATATGTAGAAACTCGCTTTGATAACAGTGGAGGTGAAAGACGTCGTCCGAGGATCAGAACAGCGGATTACAATCCTAATGCGAAATACAGCAAGAAAAAGCAAGCCGAATACAGGAGGGATGAGATAGACCCTACCAAGCCCATTCGACTGAATAAGTTTTTGGCCAATGCCGGTATTTGCTCTCGTCGTGAGGCTGATGAGTTCATTGCAGCAGGAGTTATCACGGTTAATGGCGAAGTTGTAAAAGAAATGGGAGTGAAAGTACTACCTACTGATAAGGTGATGTTCCACAATCAACAGGTACGTATTGAAAAGAAAGTTTATATCCTTTTAAACAAGCCTAAAGATACTGTTACAACGGCTGAAGATAATTTAGACAGACGTACCGTACTTGATATTGTTAAAAATGCATGTAGTGAAAGAATTTATCCGGTAGGCCGGCTTGACAGAAATACAACCGGTGTGTTGTTGCTTACCAATGACGGTGATTTGGCTTCACGCTTGACACATCCCAGGTTTGAGAAGAAGAAAATTTATCATGCAGTTTTAGATAAACCACTCGAAATACCCGATTTCGAATCTATTTTATCCGGAGTTATGTTGGATGATGAAAAAGTTGCTGCCGATGCGCTTGATTTTATCAAAGATGATGATTTCAGACATTTGGGTATTGAAATACATTCCGGACAGAACAGGGTGATTCGTCGGATTTTTGAAAAATTAGGATACAAGGTAGTGCGCTTAGACCGGGTCTTCTTTGCCGGGTTGACCAAGAAAAATTTACCACGCGGGAAATATCGTTTTCTTACCGAACGTGAGGTAAATATGCTAAAAATGGGGGCGTACGAGTAAATACGAGTAAACTTGAAAGCCTGTCGTGAAAAACTTTTTTAGAAAGATAGTTCGCTTCATTGCTAAGCTTTTTCTTTGGTTCTTTCTCATTACCATCGCATGGACTGTCTTGCTGCGATTTGTTCCCGTATATTTTACACCATTGATGTTGATTCGGTCGGCAGAAGCTGTTTGCGATGGAACACCGGTTAAGAACAGCAAAAAGTGGGTTCCCATTGAACGGATATCTCCTCATATGATTCAGGCTGTAGTAGCCGCGGAAGATAATTTGTTCATGGAGCACAAAGGTTTTTCTTTTGAAGACATCAGAAAAGCGCGGGAACACAATCAAAAGGGAAAAAGAATACGAGGAGCCAGTACCATTTCTCAGCAAACGGCTAAAAATGTGTTTTTGTGGCCCAAACGTTCATATATCAGAAAAGGATTCGAAGCTTATTTTACAGTTCTCATAGAATTATTCTGGTCTAAAGAACGCATCATGGAAGTCTATTTGAATGTCATTGAAACAGGGCGCGGCATTTACGGAGTAGAAGCAGCTTCTTTGGAATATTTTGGAAAACATGCTTCCAAACTATCCAGAACCCAGGCATCCCTTATTGCAGTGTGTTTGCCTAATCCGAGGAGATTCAATCCGGCAAAACCATCACCTTATATTCAAAGGAGAAAAGATCAGATTATCAATTTAATGTATAAAATACCGCAGGTTAATTTTGATGATTAATTAAAGGTAGTTGTGTGTTTATTTTATAATTAGCTTACAACATTGTCTGTGTGAATAAAAAGATGCAACATATAGATTGGGGCTTGATTGAATACAACAAGGCTTGGGAAGAGCAAGAGGCATTATTTGCAGAAACCATTCGCCGGAAAAACAATCAGGAAGAAACTGAAAATTTTTTGATTTTCTGTGAACATCCCCATGTTTACACTTTGGGTAAAAGCGGCGATGAACACAATTTATTGATAGACTTTATTCAGTTACAAACACAGCACGCCCAATTTGTTCGTACCAACCGCGGTGGAGACATCACTTATCACGGACCGGGGCAATTGGTGGGTTATCCCATTTTTGATCTTGCCAATTTCAATATAGGTTTAAAAGAATATATTTTTAGGCTTGAAGCCTGCGTCATAGATTTGTTGGAGCAATACGGATTGCACGCAACCGGATTAAAGGGAGCTACGGGAGTGTGGTTGGATGCTGACACCAAAGATGCACGTAAAATTTGTGCCATTGGGGTTCGCAGTTCACGTTATGTCACGATGCATGGCTTTGCACTTAATATAAATACTGATTTAAGCTATTTCAATCATATCAATCCTTGTGGTTTCACTGACAAAGCAGTTACTTCTTTGGAGCAGGAATTGGGTGCAAAACAAGAAACAGAAACCTTAAAATCAAATCTTAGAAAAATTTTTGAAAAAAAGTTTTCGACCTAAGTACTCACATTATCAAAGTGATATTATTTATTTTATTTTTTTTCCAAATTATTTGTGAGATTTATTTTGCAGATAAAAAAAAACCTGCTATTTTTGCAGTCCGTTTCGCGAAGAAATGTGGTTTTTCTAACGTTCTTTGATATATTGTAACAAGACAAGTAGCATAATAGTACAAGTAAAATTTCTTATAGAAATTATATTATACAATAATATATAAAGGTATAAGATTTTAAGGAAATGGGATATTGTGTAAGTTTCTTGTCAATTCTTTTTTATTAAACCTGTATATTTTATAGCGCACTATAAATAGTTTTGAGTCATTCGGATTAGATTATTATACAACGAAGAGTTTGATCCTGGCTCAGGATGAACGCTAGCGATAGGCCTAACACATGCAAGTCGAGGGGCAGCATAGGGTAGCAATACTTTGATGGCGACCGGCGGATGGGTGAGTAACACGTATGCAACCTACCTACGACATTGGGATAACCCGTTGAAAGACGGACTAATACCTTATAAAACAGGGGCACCGCATGGTGCTATTTGTTAAAGATTCATCGGTTGTAGATGGGCATGCGCATGATTAGCTAGTTGGAGAGGTAACGGCTCCCCAAGGCAACGATCATTAGGGGTTCTGAGAGGAAGGTCCCCCACACTGGAACTGAGATACGGTCCAGACTCCTACGGGAGGCAGCAGTGAGGAATATTGGTCAATGGGCGATAGCCTGAACCAGCCACGTCGCGTGCAGGAAGAATGTCTTATGGATTGTAAACTGCTTTTTCGGTAGAGTAAAGTGCATCACGTGTGATGCATTGCAAGTATACCGTGAATAAGGATCGGCTAACTCCGTGCCAGCAGCCGCGGTAATACGGAGGATCCGAGCGTTATCCGGATTTATTGGGTTTAAAGGGTACGTAGGCGGGGCGTATAAGTCAGCGGTGAAATTTCGGAGCTTAACTTTGAGCTTGCCGTTGAAACTATCGTTCTTGAGTTTAGATGAGGTAAGCGGAATGTGTTGTGTAGCGGTGAAATGCTTAGATATAACACAGAACCCCGATTGCGAAGGCAGCTTACCGGGCTAACACTGACGCTGAGGTACGACAGCGTGGGGATCAAACAGGATTAGATACCCTGGTAGTCCACGCCGTAAACGATGAATACTCGCTGTTTGCGATATACAGCAAGCGGCCAAGCGAAAGCATTAAGTATTCCACCTGGGGAGTACGTTCGCAAGAATGAAACTCAAAGGAATTGACGGGGGCCCG
>MWCX01000036.1 GCA_002070265.1 Bacteroidetes bacterium ADurb.Bin174
CGCTCGTTGAGGCGGGCAATCCCGATACTGGAAAAAGCAGGCAACAATTATTCACTTGCCATTTGTAACAATCAGATGGGAGAACTGCTTAACCGTCGCCACGCCCACGCCGAAGCTGCCCAATGTTTTGAGAAAGCAGTGAGCGTATTTGCCTCACGGGGCGATATTTATAACGAGAGCCGTGCTAGGATTGGACTGTACGAGGCGTTGAAGAATAGCGACCTTACATCTGCTACAAAGCACCTTTATCACTATACCCGTCTGAAAGACTCCATGTATCATCGTGATGTGGAACAGGCTGTGAGCCAATACAATGCTAAATATAAGAACGAAGAGTATGCAAGAGAAATAGAAAACACCAAGGAGGAGCGAAAGCTGATATTCATTATCGGTAGTGCTGTGGCGTTAGTGCTGGGATTTTTTATCCTTTTCCTATTATACACCAGTCGCTTACGCAGACGAAACCACCAAGCATTGCAACAGATGTCGGCTCTACGCGAGAACTTTTACACTAACATTACGCACGAATTTCGCACGCCACTTACCGTGATACTCGGACTAAGCCATGACCTGCAAGCCACCGATGCGGAAGATGTAAAAGAGAAGGCACATGTAATTGAGCGACAAGGAAATGGGTTGCTTATTCTTGTCAACCAACTCTTGGAAATTTCAAAAATCAAGTCTTCGGTTGGCAATCCTGACTGGCGTAACGGCAATATTACTACATACTTCACGATGATAGCCGAAACTTGGCGCGAATATGCCCGAAGCCGAAATATTGACCTGCAACTCTTTGTCAAAGAGACAGTGGAGATGGACTTCATACCCGACTATGTGAACAAAGTTGCAAACAATCTGCTCTCCAACGCTTTTAAGTTCACACCCGAATATGGGAAAATTAGTGTATTGATATGGCCTAAAAATCAGCGATTATGTATTGATGTGCAGGATACAGGTAGTGGAATGGATGAGGAAACTGTAAAACATATTTTTGAACCATTCTATCAGGCCGAAAGTGATGTGCGAAACATGGGTACGGGAGTAGGAATGGCACTTGTTAAGCAAATTATAGATGCCGTGGAAGGAAGCATTACGGTAGAGAGTGCGGTGGGGAAAGGCACAACATTTCATATCAGCGTGCCAATCCACAATCATAGCCAACGAAAGATAACTGCTGATATAGAAATCAACAAACCCTTGCTTCCTGAAACCGTAGAAATGCCTACAGATAGTGAGAAAGAGGACAACGAATGTCGCTTGCTTGTCATTGAAGACAATCAGGACATTGCTGCCTACATCGGTTCTCAATTTTCCGATCAATACGCCATTTCTTACGCATCCAACGGTAAGGAAGGGCTGGAAAAGGCTTTGGAACTTGTTCCCGACCTCATCATTACCGACCTGATGATGCCCGGCATGGATGGCTTGGAGGTGTGCCGACAGATTCGCGACAACGAGATTGTGAACCACATTCCCATCATCGTAGTAACGGCGAAAATCACCGAAGAAGAGCGTATCGAGGGGATAAAAGCCGGAGCAGATGCCTACCTCGCTAAGCCTTTCAATAGCGACGAACTACGCACACGAGTGGAGAAACTACTTGACCGCCATCGTCGTCTGCGTCGTAAATTCGGAGAAAATGCCGACATGAATACGAATAAAGATAAGGAAGAGCAGCTCACAGAAGTGGAGCGTCGTTTCCTTATCAAGACTGTGGACTTTATCAATCTTCTTTTGGACAAACGACAACTGGAAGTAAATACTTTGGCGGATAAACTCTGTATGAGTCCCAGACAATTAAACCGGAAAATCATCGCCTTGACAGGAGAACCCCCTGCCTCATATATGCTGAGAATAAAGATGCAGAGGGCTCGTTTATTGCTTGAGGGAAAACCCGAAATGAAGATTGAAGATATAGCCGACCGCTGTGGCTTCGAGCATCCTTCCGGCTTCTATCATGCATTCAAGAAGATGTACGATGTGACGCCTGTAGAGTACAGAAGAATGAAAATTCCCGGATGATTATTTCGTTCTATGCAAGGAATATTGATAAAAAAATAACAAGCGAAACAATTGGGCTAATGGAACTTTGCAAAAATTTAATGATAAAAGCAAAGCTATATACGATAAATACAAAGATTTTCATTTTGAGAACGGAAAAGTATTTCCTATAATATCCAACCAAAAGATGAATGATTATTTGAAAGATTTGGCTGAATTGGCAGGTCTTAATAATCCGGTACATCAAAAAACGTATTACAAAGGAAGTGAGCGTATTGAAACAATCTTGCCAAAGTATGCTGTTATAAGTACTCATGATGCTCAACGTGCTTTTATTTGTAACGCTCTTTCAATGGGCATTCCGGCAAACGTAGTAATGAAATGGACAGGGCATAGTGATTATAAGGCGATGAAACCCTATATTGACATTGCCGACGATATAAAAGCCAGTGCGATGAGTAAATTTTATAATTTGTAGGAAAATAAATAGAATAAAACCTGCCAATATTTTCAAGTGTATTTGAAAATAATTACATTTGCAAAAAATATTCAAATATGATTGAAATAATTGATTCTATACGAAAGTACAATTTTTGGGATAATAATCCCATAGATTTAGGTTATCCTCGTACATCTTATACAGATAAAATCGGACAATATGTGGGCAATAAGTTAGTAAAAGTGCTTGTCGGGCAACGTCGTGCAGGTAAAAGCTACATATTACGTCAGATTGCATCCAAGTTATTGTCTGCAGGTGTAAAAAGTGAAAATATTCTTTACATAAATAAAGAATATATAGAGCTGTCAACTTTACGAAGTGCCATAGAGTTAGAGCAATTGTACAAAGCTTATAGAGAAGTACTAAACCCTACAGGTAAAGTCTATATTTTCATTGACGAAATACAATATATTGAAGAATGGGAACGCTTTATAAACTCGCATTCTCAGGACTTTGCAGAACCTTGTGAACTTTTTATCAGTGGCTCAAATTCCAAGTTACTTTCCGGAGAATTAGCCACACTCTTGTCGGGTCGATACGTTGAGTTTGAAGTATTACCATATAGTTATATTGAATTCTGTGGAGTTACACAGCAAAAAAAAGGCAGTGAAAGTTATAAAAAATTCCTTCAAAGCGGAGCTTTACCGGAATTATTTAATTTGCCTAACGATGAAATGAAACAAAATTACGTATCTTCCATTAAAGACACGGTAATGTTGCGTGATATAGTATCAATATATAATGTAAAAGATGTAAAGTTGTTAGACGATTTGTTTGTTTATTTGGTAAATACTGCATCTAATCTAATCTCGATAACTAATATCATCAATTATTTTGCATCGAAAAAGCGAAAAACAAACTATGAAACGCTTTCATCTTACATTAGCTATTTGGAAAGTTCATTTCTTGTTCATCGAGTTGAGCGATACAACATAAAAGGCAAAGACACCATTTCAGGCAACAGCAAATACTATATGAACGATTTAAGCTACCGAAATTATCTTTATGCCGGATATGGCTACGGAATTGGATATCTTTTGGAAAATGCCGTTTATTTGAGTTTGCGACGTGCAGGATACCAGGTTTATGTGGGAACAATAAAAGATACGGAAGTTGATTTTGTGGCAATAAAAGGCGATAAAAGGCTCTACTTACAAGTAACTCTTAGCCTTACCGAAGAACACACAATAGAGAGAGAATACCGTTCATTAAAACTCATTGATGATAATTTCGATAAGTATGTTGTAAGTATGGATGATTACAAGATACCTACCAATGAAGGCATTGAACATATAGCTGCGTGGAATTTGGAGAATTTTTTGAGTAGTCGTTAAAATACTTATTTTTTTGTTTCAATTTTTTTAAACAAAAAAAGCGACTTGAAAAAGTCGCTTTTTGCGGTATGGACGGGACTCGAACCCGCGACCTCCTGCGTGACAGGCAGGCATTCTAACCAGCTGAACTACCACACCAGTTTGCATTTTTCCAAATGCCTTGCAAAGATACAATCATTTTTTGAATTTGCAATAAGCTGAGAAATATTTTCACTCCTGCGCCATGCAGGTAGATAACCGTGTTTCTTGAAATTACGCCTAATTTTTTGTTGAAGGTTGATGCGCTGGTTTTAATTAGGATAAGCTGTGTTTTTTGTTGTGTTTTTCTTTGTAGCAACATATCTATTTGATACCTTTGCTCATGGGATAAATATTTGTTTTTCATCGTAATGAAAGTACAGTATTTCCCCTTGTTTTCTACTAAAAATTGTGCTGTTAACTCATTGAACTTTCTTTAAAACTACCGGCAATCATGATTAATCCTTATCAAATTATCGAGAAGTATTATGCTCCCTTCCCTGAATTACATCAACTGTTAATTAAACACAGTGAGCAGGTGAAACATAAAGCGATAGAAATTACGATGAAACATCCTGAATTATGTGCAGATAAAAATTTTATTGCCGAAGCAGCGATGCTACATGATATAGGGATTTTTTTATGTGATGCTCCTCAAATTTTCTGTTACGGCACACATCATTACATAGAGCATGGTTATTTAGGGGCTGATATTTTGCGCAAAGAAGGATTCGAGCAACATGCCAAAGTATGCGAACGACATACCGGAATCGGTTTTACAATGGAAAAAATTATAGAGAAAAAACTTCCGCTACCCCATAGAGACATGAGGCCGGTATCAATAGAAGAAGAAATCATTTGTTATGCCGATAAATTTTTTTCTAAATCAAGGCCCGATGTGATGAATGATTTGGATAGAATCAGACAATCCATCAAGAAGCACGATGAAAGCAACTTGCAGTATTTTGAAGCATGGCATGCAAGATTTTCATAAGTTGCAGCGGATTTCATCACAGCAACCTGTACGAAAGGCCAAAAGTGAGTAATTCTTTGAATTGTATTTTGGCTTTTTCTCCTGCAGCTAAGAATACGGTGTTGTCATATCGAGGATTCAGAGCCAGTCTGATTGACAAAAATCTGTTAAATTTGAAATCTCCAACAATTTCCCAATCTACCTCTATTTTTTCATAATTGGTGTAGAAATAAAATTTGGAATTAATATCAAGCTCACGCATTGGGCTGTAAGATAATTGTGCCCTAAGGGAGCTTCCGACCTGGCTTAAAACTTTTGTACCTGTTGAAATTCCGAATGACCTTTGTTTGATTTCAGTGGTGTCGTTCGCGTAAATAAATTTATAACTTAAGGGAGAAAGCATTAGCGAGAAAATCTTTTTGTATTTATAGTCTAACCCGATACCTGCATTAAACCTTACCGGTGTTAAAAACTTAACTTTCTTTTGGGTAGAATTGACCCCTTTGTAGCTATTAAAAAGATGGGTCGAAAAGTCAACCGAAGTACTATAATACCAATTACCACCCGCTTTAATACCCAATTTGCTGGTTGCTCTGACAATATCATCGTTGGTATTTAAGAGTCTGAGTGTATCGCCCTCAACTGAGTTAAATCCAACACGCCACTCAGCAAAATTATCCCATTGTATATTCTTTTTGTTGTCATAATTGAATCTCCCATCTAAAATTCCCAAAATAGAAATATAGTCACTACCTCCCTGATGCCAATTGGAAGAAATATAACTTTGAGAAAACTGTAACAGCGCATTCGATTTCATAGTCCATTGTAAAGGCTTCATTTTTTCAATAACTATTCTTTGGTGTTCATAATCTTGTGTTCGGGAACTTAGTCTAAATTCCTCAATGGGATTAATGTCGAGTTGAAAATTAATTAAATCGGTAATATCCGGAAGCTCATCTATATGAAAAGCAATTAAATAAGGAGCATGAGCTGCCAATCGTCTGGTTGTTTTATCTCTCAGTTGTTGTAGGGCATTATAAGAAGCTTCATTTTTTAGCAAGGTAGCACCCTGAATCAATTCATTGTCCCATGTTTTGTCGATAGTATGACGAACAGAAGGCATTTCTAAATGAATGGGTTTTGCAGAAAATCCGTGAAATACTAAATCTATGAATAAGGGGTTGGTTTCTAAAAATCTTTTGTCAATCGGAACAATGACAGGCTTCATCTTTTTTTTCTCATATTCGGCCAAAATTTGTTGGATATCCAATGGCTTGTATTTTACTTCCTCAACAGGAATGACAGTCTGCGGCGTATCACTCAGTGAGTCGGAATCAACTTCCGGAAATTCAATATCAGGAGATGTTAAATCAAGAGAGTCTGCATCAGTTACAATGGAGCCTTCTGTACTAAAGGCACGTTCAATTAAATCATTGATATTCGTAGTACTGATAATAATACTGTCGGCGGCATGGTTATTAATAGTGGGAAAAATGGACATCCGGACAAAAAAGACACAAAAGATGAGAAGAAAATCTTTCCGTTTCATTTGTTTACTCAAAAACATCAATTCTTTTACTAACCTAATCAAACAAAGTGGGCGAGTCTTCTTCAAATTGTCGTAAAACTGCCCGAATTAAAGTTTCACGTATAAACTTGGATTTATTGGTAACGCAGTATTGATTGATATACCGCATCAATGCTTTGTTCTCAAGTTCATTCAACATGAATTCATGTCGATGTATCCTACGAAGTCTTTTCCGATACGAACTTTTTTTATGTTCTTTATTTGCCATGTAGTTGGATAAAGTCTTACAAAAGTAATATTAAATGTTCTAATTAAAAGGATTAATCATAAAAAATCTATACTTTTGTAGCATTGTAATAAAATTAAACTTTAACTATGGCGAAACACAACGAACTGGGTAAAGCGGGAGAGATTCGTGCACGTGAATTTTTGCTGGCGGAAGGGTACAAAATCCGTTCCACAAATTATAGAGCCGGTAAATTGGAGATTGATATCATAGCAGAAAAGGACGACTGGTTGGTTATTGTTGAAGTAAGAACACGTTCCACAGACTCTTTTTTAGCCCCTGAAGAATCTATTGGTTTACAGAAGATTAAAAACTTGGTAAATGCTGCAGGTAGCTACATCAAAAGATATAATTGGATGGGAGAAACACGTTTCGATATTATTTCGGTGATGCCGGATGGAAACGATTATAAAATCGAACATATTGAAAATGCCTTCTTACCACCGGTTAATTAATAAAATGAAACGAGCGTGCACATTTTTTAAATTTAAGGTTCCAACCATATGCCATGCGAGTTCCATATGAGTATTAAAAAATGAATTATTATTGTTTGAAACTAAAATTATTAACATATGAAACTTTATAGAAAACAATTAGCCGATAAACTACTTAAGATTAAGGTTATTAAGTTGCAACCCAACAATCCTTTTACCTGGGCTTCCGGGTGGAAATCACCCATTTATTGCGATAATAGAAAGACACTTTCTTATCCTGAAATTAGAACTTACATCAAAATTCAAATAGCACGTATCATTCAGGAGAATTATCCTGATGTTGATGTGATAGCAGGAGTTGCAACCGGAGCCATCGCACAAGGTGCTTTGGTTGCTGATTTGTTGGGTTTGCCTTTTATCTACATTCGTCCTACACCCAAAGATCACGGCTTGGAAAATATGATTGAGGGCGATTTAAAACCCAAACAAAAGGTAGTGGTAATAGAGGATTTAATTTCTACCGGCGGAAGCAGTTTGAAAGCTGTAGAAGCCGTTCGCAATGATGGTTCTGAAGTATTAGGGGTGGTTGCCATCTTTTCCTACGACTTTCCGGTTGCTCTTGAAATGTTCAAAAAAGCAAAAGTAAAATTAACGGCTTTATCGGATTATGATACCGTACTTAGCGAAGCTTTAGCTATCAATTATATTTCGGAAAAAGACATTGAAACCTTGAAAGAGTGGAGAATAAGCCCTTCTACCTGGGGGAAAAAACCACAGTAGTAAATTGACGGAAACTTGAGTTTTTCGAATCATTTGATGACGACATACAAAAGTGACATAAAGATAATTTCCGCACCCGAAGAAAAAGTTTTTAACGTCATTAAGGATTTGAATAATCTTCAAATTCTTAACGAAGTGGAGGTGCCTATAAAGAAATTTCAGATACTTGAACATGACCAAGATTCTTGTCTGTTAGCTGTTGATGATTTTGGTGAAATAGGCATTCGTATTTCTGAAAGGCAGGTGAATAAACTGATTCGCTTTGATATCACCCAATTGCCGGTGGATGCAAGCGGAGAAATTTTTCTAAAGGAATCTGAAGGAAACGACACACAGTTGCAAGTTACAATACAAGTTGAACTTTCATGGACTTTAAAAATGATGTTCAACAGGCAATTAGAAAAAGGCATCAATACTTTCGCGGATTTATTTGAGGATTTTTTGAACAAATGGTTAATAAAAAACAGTTGAATATGGCGGCAAAAATTTGGACAAAAACAACAGATGTAGATAAAAGGGTAGATCAGTTTACAGTTGGACGGGATAGAGAATTGGATATGTTCCTGGCAAGTTATGATGTGCTTGGATCTATGGCGCATATTCGCATGTTAGCATCCGTCGGTTTACTCGGACAGGATGAATTGCAACTACTGCTTAAGGAACTGAAAAACATCTATCATGAAGTTAGTGCAGGGAGTTTTTCAATAGAAGAAGGTGCAGAAGACATTCATTCTCAGGTTGAACTGTTGTTGACGCGTAGATTGGGGGATATCGGCAAAAAGATTCACAGCGGACGCTCACGCAACGACCAAGTATTGTTGGATTTAAAGCTTTATACCCGTGCGGAGTTGATGGAAATAGTCGACTTAGTCAACCAACTGATCGAGACTCTAATGAAACAAAGTAATCAGTACAAGCATGTTCTTCTACCCGGATATACCCATTTGCAAGTTGCTATGCCATCATCATTCGGATTGTGGTTTGGTGCATATGCCGAAAGTCTTGTCGACGATTTGCAGTTGTTGTTGTCTGCCTGGAAAATCACCAATCGCAATCCGCTTGGTTCAGCAGCCGGATACGGTTCTTCATTTCCTTTGGATCGCCAGATGACCACCGAGTTATTAGGTTTCGACAGCATGAACTACAATGTGGTGTATGCACAGATGGGGCGTGGCAAAATGGAACGCATCGTTGCCAATGCCTTGGCTTCGGTTGCTGCCACGCTGTCAAAATTAGCTTATGATGCATGTTTGTACAATTCCCAAAACTTCGGATTTATTCGCTTGCCCGAGGAATTTACTACCGGGTCGAGTATCATGCCGCACAAAAAGAATCCTGATGTGTTTGAACTAACACGTGCCAAATGCAATAAAATTCAGGCAATACCTCAGCAAATTACCTTGATTACCAACAACCTTCCTTCCGGCTATTTCAGAGACTTGCAAATTATCAAAGAGTTGTTTATTCCGACCTTCTCCGAACTAAAGGATTGTCTGCAAATGACTGAACTGATGATGTCGAAAGTTCAGATCAACGAGAACATATTAGATGATCCTAAGTACGATGCCATGTTCAGTGTAGAAACAGTCAATAAACTGACTTTAGGCGGAATGCCTTTTCGTGATGCTTACAAACAAGTCGGACTTGCCATTGAAGCCGGCATCTTTATTCCGGACAAAGAGGTCCGGCACACCCATGCAGGCAGCATCGGTAACTTGTGCAATGATGAAATTGTAGCTTACAAAAACGATTTGATAAAACAATTTAATTTCGAAAAGGTGAAGCAGTCTTTGAAGAGATTGTTGTCTTAATTTGCATGCTGTTCCGAGTTCGCGAGGTCCGGGGTAACGAGGTTAGTTTCTCGCAACTTTATACTTGCAATCCACTTTTCTCTTGGCAATATTGTTCAATTTCGACTTAATCATTTGCCGGCGTAAAGGTTTGATGCGGTCAGTGAATAAAATTCCTTCAATATGGTCGTACTCATGTTGAATCACGCGGGCTTTGAAGTCTTTAAATTCTTCAACATGCAATTTGAAGTTTTCGTCATAATACTGAATTTTAATCCATTGCGAACGAGGTACATCTTCACTGATTCCCGGAATGCTTAAACATCCCTCTGAACCTATTAATTCCTCTTCACTTACTTCAAGCATAATTGGATTGATCATCACTTTTTTGAATTGGGCCAATTCAGGATTTTCTTCTCCAAGCGGTGCTAAATCAATCACCAATAAGCGAATTGCTAGGCCTATCTGAGGAGCAGCCAAGCCAATGCCATCTGCATTGTACATGGTTTCAAACATATTGTCGATTAACTGTTTCAAATCAGGATAATCGGCAGTGATTTCTTCACTTTCTTTGCGCAATATACTGTTTCCGTATAAATCGATGGGTAGTATCATAGGGACGATAAATAAGATTGTAAAATAATGGTTGCAGCAACTTTATCTACTAAAGCCTTGTTTTGTCTGGCTTTTTTTTTGACACCCGCTTCAAGGATGGTCTTTTGAGCTAATGAGGAGCTAAACCGCTCATCTACAAAAATTATTTCCTGTTTTGGAAATAATTTCCCCAACTTATCTACAAAAGCTTGGATGTACTGCATAGATTCCGATGGTTTACCATTCATCTGCGTGGGTAGTCCAATCACAAATTTTTCAACATCTTCCCTGGCAAGATATTGCTTTAAATAATCGAAGATACATTCCGTGCTAATGGTTTCTAAGGCATTTGCCGTGATGTGAAGCGGATCGGTAACAGCTAGTCCGACCCTCTTTTTCCCGTAATCTATGGCTAATATTCTTCCCATGTTCTAACTTGCCGCAAATTTACAAAAATAAAATTGAGTATTAAAAATTAGCCATTCTGACGCCTATTTCCCAGCACCCCTTATTAATAAAATTTGCAAATTCGTAAAAAAGCAGTATTTTTGTGCCGGGTAAGCTCTATACGACCAGCTCCCTATGAACTCCCCCAGGGCCTGACCGCAGCAAGGGTAAGTAGGTTGTAGCGGTGCGATATAGTAAGCTTACCTTTTTTATTCAACTAAGAACTAAGAACGAAGAACGAAGAACTAAGAACTAAAAACGATGAACGATGAGGAACAAAGAACAAAGAATAAAGACAAAGGACGTTTGGTGATTAGTGTTTGGTGAATGGTGAAATTTCTTTTGTGCCTTTTGTGGTTTAAAATTCTAACTTCTTAACTTCCCTAACTTCTTTAACTTCTTAACTTCCTATTAACTTCCACAAATAAACCATCATGACCACCAAAG
This sequence comes from Bacteroidetes bacterium ADurb.Bin174, assembly GCA_002070265.1. Classification (GTDB taxonomy): domain Bacteria; phylum Bacteroidota; class Bacteroidia; order Bacteroidales; family Paludibacteraceae; genus Paludibacter. The sequence goes on from MWCX01000036.1 coordinate 11,132, forward strand.
AACGTTACCAAGGAATATTGCAGTGGTTTCAGGAGAATATGCCGGTAGCTGAGACCGAATTAGAATACACCAATCCGTATGAATTGTTGGTAGCAGTTATTTTATCTGCTCAATGTACGGATAAAAGGGTGAATATGACTACACCCAAGCTGTTTCAAGATTTCCCGACCATAGAGAGTATGGCTTCAACCACACCTGAAGTGATGTATGAATATATTAAATCCATTACATACCCCAATAATAAATCCAAGAGTTTGGTAAAGATGGCACAAAAGCTTTTGTCGGACTATGATGGAGTTATTCCTGATGATGTGGATGAATTGCAAAAGTTGCCGGGTGTGGGAAGAAAAACAGCCAATGTGGTGGCTTCCGTTTTGTATGAAAAACCGGTCATGCCTGTTGACACGCACGTATTTAGGATATCTGAAAGGTTGGGATTAACAACCAATTCCAAAACTCCACTTCAAACTGAAAAAACCTTGGTAAAATATATCCCTGAAGAGTTGATAGCCAAATCACACCATTGGTTGATTTTACATGCCCGTTATGTATGCCAGGCTCGTAAACCCAAATGTGAAGAGTGCGGACTTAGACCGTGGTGCCGATTTTATCAGACAAAAGAGCAAAGAACAAAGACGTTTGGTGATTAGTGAGTGGTGAAATCTCTTTTGTGCCTTTTGTGGTTTATAATTCTAACTTCTTAACTACCAACTACTAGCTACTAACTACTTTAACTTCCAAAACAAACTAAGAACTAAAAACGATGAATATCTCATGACCCTGTGAACTCGGACCACGGACCCCGCAACTCGTTACAAATTCGCCATTTTAATAGCAGTCACAGCAGCTTCAACGCCTTTGTTTCCGTGAATACCACCAGATCTTTCCAGTGCTTGCTGCATATTGTCCGTAGTCAAGATTCCATAGATAACCGGACATCCATTTTGGATCAAATTCAAAGCGGTTATTCCTTGTGTGATGCCCTGACACACGTATTTGAAATGAGGGGTTTCTCCTTGAACAACGCAACCAAGCACGATAATAGCATCGTACTTTTTCTCTTCCATATTGTCGCACATAAACTTTTTGGCAGCGAAAGTCAGCTCAAAAGTACCGGGGACATGCACAACTTCAATGTTACGATTCAATACGCCATTGCTGGTCAAACCTTCAATGGCACCTTGCAGAAGAGCATAAGTAACCTGAGGATTCCAGTCGGCAACTGCAATCGCATAGCGCTGTTGTTCTAAAATGTCTTTGGGAGGAAGTAAATCCGGATCGTAGTCGGATAAATTTTGATATTGAGTAGCCATATAATATTACTGAAGCCGGGTAATGTATTTATCAATATCCTGGGCTTCTTGGCTTAATGGATATCTCTCTTTAATTTCTAAATAATTCTTCAAAGCTTTTTTTGTGTCTCCCATTGATTCTAAGGCTATGCCAGCCTTTTTCAAAAAGATGGGAGCAACGATTTCATTTCCTGATGCTGCAGCTTTTGAAAAATATCGTACTGCCTTGGATGACTCGTCCAATTCAACATAGCAATCACCAATCAAACCGGTTACAGATGGTGCAAAATAATTGTCATTACCGTCATAAGAAGATAAGAAACGAATGGCTTCTTCATATTCGCCAAGATTGTAATAGCAGATACCGGCATAGGCTTTTGCTAAATTTCCGGAAGTAGTTAAACTGTATTTAGAACTGATGGCTTCAAATCCAATGGCTTCAAAATCATCACCCTGAAGAGCTAATTGGAACGAATCTCTTGCAAAATATTGCTGTGCTTTGTACATTTCGTTAGCAGCTACGGCAGCACGTGGTTTTATGACATAGTTGTTGATAGCCAAAAAAGCCATTATTAAAACAGCGATTGCACCCAAACCGTATAATATCTCTTTTTGATATTTTTCAATGAATGCTTCAGAAGCTGATAATACCTGTTCTACGTTTTCAAACTGATCTTGCTTTTTGGACTTTTTGGCGGCTTTCTTTGACATGACAAGCTAATGTTGATGGTAAAAATCTTTTAAAATAAAACGGCTACAAAATTAGTATTTTATTTTTAATCCAAAAAATATCCATTATGCTTTTTCGAATAAAAACCTGATATCCTCAATTATTTTTGAAATTCCTCAAATATCTTTGTAAACATGAGGATAGTATGGATATTATTGTTACATTTGCAATACATTTCGAACATTGAAATAAATAATGGCCGCATTGTTTTGAGATTGGAAAACTCAACACTAAACATTCAACGAGTCCATGTTTGTTTTTAATGGCGGGCTGCGCCCTCGGGTAAGTCTTATAGACTCGGCAGATTACAGAGAAAGCAAGCACCTCAAATCCTGTCTTCAGGAGTTTTCTCAACAAAAAACAGTGCGGTTCATTGTTTTTTAGTAGTTGGTAGTTGGTAGGAAGTTAGGGAAGTTATAAGAAGTTAGGGAAGTTACCGGGGTTCGGGGTACGAGTTCTGTTTTTAGCTCTTAGTTCTTAGTTTTTCGTTCTTCTTCGTTCATTTCATCAAATATTGATGTGCAGGCATGGCAGATATTAATCCTATTTCGGTTCGAATCGTGTCTGTAGAGTTCGCGGTAACAATAATGCCATTTTCTGTTTTAAAATACTGCATGGCTTCTACCAATCCGTTCACTTCTCTTTCTACATTCTCCGGTGTTAGTTCCCAACACACTTGAACTACTTGTGTTGTTTTGTCTTTTGAACGTACAATAAAATCACACTCTCTGTTATTTTCACTAAAGTAGTAAATGTCTTTTGTTTTACGGCGTAAGTGCCAGAAAATAACGCTTTCAAGTAAGTGTCCTATGTTTCTACTCAATGATGTACTTCCAACCTGTACTAAACCGGGATCTATCGCGTACATCTTCTTAGGACTTAACATTTGTGCTTTTGCCGACCAATCAAATTTCGGTACCATTGCTATCAAATATGAATTTTCGAAATAGGAAAAATAATTTAATATGGTTGTGCTTGATTTTACGCCGATAGCTGATGTCAATTTGGAAGGCACAACGAGCGTTCCGTTATTTGCAAATAAGTAAGCACATAACTTTTTTATTGCTCCACCGTCTTTTAAGCTGTAGCGGACAATAATATCTCGGTTTAGAATATCTTCTATCAAAAAGTCAAGAATTTCAGGCAGCTTTTGTTTTAAGTAATCAGGGAATCCCCCTTCTGTAAGATATGCCTGTAAACTTTCAATGTTTGCTTCCGCTTTTTGAAAATCTAAATATTCAGGATAAGAAAATGGGAAAAGTTCCTTGGTAATATGTCTTCCCGTCAGTTTTGTCCCTAATTCCACACTTAGCAGACTCGCGTTGGAACCGGTAATAATCACTTGAAATTTTTGATCTAACTTTTGTCGAATATACAACTCCCATCCATCAATAATCTGAATTTCATCGAAATAAAGTACTTTTAATCCGGTCTCATCAATTGCCTTATCCAATAAAACAAAGTCCTTGATATCAAAGCCATATAGTTTTACATCTTCAAAATTCAAGTAAAAGACATCTTCAAAATTACGACGTACAAATTGACGCAGCAGTGTACTTTTACCACAACGTCTGATGCCTGAAAGTATCAAGGCATGCGTACTAATGTTAGGTAAATCCGACATTAATGTTCTCTCTATTATTTTTTCAACTTCAGAAAACGCTCCAATTTTCTGCTCTCTCGCTATTTCGGCTAGTGCTGATTGTTGCATATTTATTCCCATATAGAACTGATTTTCCTGCAAAAATAAATTGTTTTTTTGAATTGACCAAAATATTCCATTACAAATGGAGTAAATATATCATTTGAAATGGAATATTGTTGTTTGTGTTGGGGAAGTTATTTTTAGTAGTTGGTAGTTTTTTTGGAAGTTAAAAGAAGTTAAGGAAGTTAGGGAAGTTAACGAGTTCCGTGGTCGCGAGTTCAGTTTTTAGCTTTTAGCTCTTGGCTCTTAATTCATCGTTCATCGTTCATCGTTCTTAGTTCTAACTACACATTCCACAATTAATACTTATCTTTGCACTTCATTTTATCGGAACTGCAAACATGGCTTTTAAACTCACGTCTTCTTACAAACCTACCGGTGACCAGCCGGAAGCCATCAAGCAATTGGTGGAGGGATTGGATGCGGGCTTGACTGCGCAGACCTTATTGGGGGTTACGGGTTCGGGAAAGACTTTCACCATTGCTAATGTGGTGAATCAGGTCAATCGTCCGACCTTGGTGTTAAGTCATAATAAAACCCTTGCAGCGCAGTTGTATAGTGAGTTTAAGGAGTTTTTCCCTGAGAATGCGGTGGAGTATTTCGTTTCTTATTACGATTATTATCAGCCGGAGGCTTATTTGCCCATTACGGACACTTATATTGAAAAAGATTTATCCATCAATGAGGAAATCGAGAAGTTGCGTTTATCAACTTCATCGGCTTTATTGTCGGGGCGCAGAGATGTAATAGTCGTTTCTTCCGTATCTTGCTTGTACGGCATCGGTAATCCCGATGATTTTACTTCCAATGTCATAGAGATCAGGCAAGGACAAAAATTGGTGCGCAATGTTTTTCTACGAAATCTGGTGGATGCGCTGTACAATCGCAATGATATAGAGTTGCTTAGAGGCAATTTCAGGGTGAAGGGCGATACGGTGGATATCTTTTTAGCCTACGCAGATTTTATACTGAGGGTGGTGTTTTGGGGAGATGAGATTGATGAAATCATGACTCTTGAGCCTGCCAATCTGGATATTATAGAAAAATTTGACGGTTATAGGATTTTTCCCGCCAGTATTTTTGTAACTACCAAAGAAAGGATCAGTCAGGCTCTGCGTCATATTGAGGAAGACAGAGACCTGCAGGTGGGTTATTTTCGTTCCATCGGAAAAGACCATGAAGCCAAACGTCTTTACGAGCGTGTCAGCTACGATTTGGAAATGATCAAGGAGTTGGGCTACTGCTCCGGTATTGAAAACTATTCCCGGTATTTTGACGGTCGGTCGCCCGGTTCCCGTCCGTATTGTTTGTTGGATTATTTTCCGGATGATTATCTGATGGTAATTGATGAAAGTCATGTTACCATTCCGCAAATCAGGGCAATGTACGGCGGTGATGCTTCGCGCAAGCAGAATTTGGTGGAATATGGTTTCAGGTTGCCGGCTGCACGTGATAACAGACCGCTGAAATTTGAGGAGTTTGAAGAATTGACACCACAAACCATTTATGTTTCGGCAACTCCTGCAGATTATGAATTGGAAAAATCGGGTGGGGTAGTAGTTGATCAGTTGGTTCGTCCTACCGGTCTGTTAGACCCCGTGATTGAAGTCCGCCCCAGCATGAACCAGATTGATGATTTGCTAGAGGAGATTACGGTTTGTGCGGAACGTGACGAACGGGTATTGGTTACTACGCTGACCAAACGCATGGCGGAAGAGTTGACGAATTATCTCGCCAAGATGGGAGTACGTTGTAATTATATTCATTCTGATGTGGAGACCCTGGAGAGGGTACAGATCATGGAAGATTTGCGGCGTGGGATTTACGATGTTTTGGTGGGCGTGAATTTATTGCGTGAGGGCCTGGATTTGCCGGAAGTCTCCTTAGTAGCTATATTAGATGCGGACAAAGAAGGTTTTCTGCGCTCCCATCGTTCACTGACACAAACGGCAGGCAGGGCAGCGCGTAACCTGAACGGCAAGGTACTGATGTATGCCGACACCATCACCGAAAGCATGGCAAAAACCATTGCCGAAACCAGCAGACGTAGAGAAAAACAGTTAGCGTATAATGAAAAACATGGCATTACGCCGACTGCCATCGTCAAAGGGAAACGTTCTGCTTTGAGCAAAATGGATCCAAAAGCTTATATCGAACCTGATATCAAGCCGACCATTGCCGCCGATCCTGTGGTCCATTATATGTCGGCAACTGCTTTGGAGAAGGCTATTCAAAAAACCAGGAACGCCATGTTGGCTGCCGCTAAAGAGATGGATTTCCTAGAAGCTGCGCGATTGAGAGATGAGATGCTGAAAATGGAGGAGACGCTGAAAACGAAAAAATGAGAATTGAAAGTAGAAAGATTGTTTTTTAATCACCATAATAATTTAAAAAAATGAAAATTGCTGTTTTAACATCAGGAGGTGATGCTCCGGGGATGAATGCTGCTGTGAGGGCGGTTGTAAGAAGTGCACTGTATGAAAAAATGGGGGCTTTTGCTGTCTACGACGGGTATAAAGGGCTTTGCGAAAATATAATTAAACCGATGAAGCACTCGGATGTTTCGAGTATTTTGGACAAGGGAGGTACTATATTAGGAACTTCCAGAATGCCTGACTTTAATTTGAAGAAAGTAAAACAACGAGCCATTGATAATTTAAGAAGTCATGGTATTGATGTGTTGATAACGATTGGCGGAGACGGTACTTTTATGGGTGCCAAAGGATTACATGATATGGGCTTTCCAACCATTGGAATTCCTGCTTCAATTGATAATGATATTGATGGTACCGACTTTTCAATTGGATTTCATACAGCCTTGAAAACGGTTGTTGAAAATATTGATAAAATCAAAGACACATCGTCGTCTCATCAAAGAGCTTCCATTGTTGAAACCATGGGACGAAAAAAGGGAGACCTTGCTTTGTATGCGGGCCTTTCGACCGGAGCAGAATTTATCATTACGCCCGAAAATATTATTGATAAAAACCTCATCATCGAAACTTTAAAAAAGAAGAAAGAAGAGGGGAGAAGAAATGCAATCATCGTCGTTACGGAAAACATTTTAAATGTTCACGAATTTGCAAATGAGATCACTGAAAAATCAGGCTTTACCTGCCGGGCTACTGTGTTGGGATATGTTCAGCGTGGCGGTTCTCCTACTCCGGAAGATAGAATCCTGGCGGCCAGGATGGGTGAGTATGCAGTGAAGCTCGCTGCCAATAAAACATTCGGTGTGAAAGTCTTGGTCAATCACGATGAGATCAGTGCCAAACCCTTTGGTCACACTTCAAAACGGGATAACTTTGACAATTTGAAAGAGCTATTTGATTTAGTTCCTAAAATTTCTTAAGAATACTTTGTTAAATCCCTTCTTCATTTTTTTGTCTTGACACAAAAAAACGAAGCAAAAAAAAGTCAAGACTGTGCCCGCTTCGCTCGAAAAATTAGCGCTCGAACAGCTAAATCGTCCAAACTCGGGGCTGTCTCAAAAGTAAATATTTAACCAAAAACCCGCAAGGTGTCTTAGAAGTGTTCAAATGCAAGGCGCTGAGATTGAGGGCGAAGGAGCATACTGAAGTATGTGACTGAGCCTGAATATCGAAAGCAACGCAGCAGTTGGGCACTTATGAGACACCGCCTCAAACAAGGACGATTATTAACGCTGTTCTCACTTATTTTTCGGCTCATCGGTCAAGGTCAGTCGCAATCTGCAAAAATCTGCGAGAGATTAGTCCCTGTCCATTAACCACCGACCTCGTGACCCCGCACCACGGACCTCGTACCCCGGAACCCGGAACCCGGATCGCGTACCGCAAAGCCCCGTCACACATGTTTTTCGGCAAGATACGAAGAACGTACAAAAGGACCGCTTTCTACAAACTTAAACCCTTTCTCCAAGGCGATTTGTTTGTATTCGGCAAACTTGTCGGGATGAATATAAGCCGAAACCGGGATGTGCTTACGGGAAGGCTGCAGATATTGCCCGATGGTGAGTATAGAGCAATTGTGCGCGCGGGAATCATCCATCAATTCTAAAATTTCTTCTTCTGTTTCGCCTAAACCGAGCATGATGCCTGTTTTGGCCTTGTAGCCGCGAGAGGCAATATGCTTTAACACCTCCAAACTCTTTTCGTATTTAGCACTGGAGCGTACCAAAGGGGTAATGCGTCTGACCGTTTCTAAGTTATGTGAAATAACATCAGGCTTCTCTTTAATGATCAAATCTATCAGTTCGGTTTTACCGTTAAAGTCAGGTATCAATACTTCCAAGGTCGTGTTGGGATTTGCTTTCTTGATTGCCCGAATCGTTTCGGCCCAGCATGAGGCACCATAATCTTTCAGGTCGTCGCGGTCAACAGACGTAATCACGGCATGTTTCAGACCTAACTCTTTAATTGTGTCAGCCACCATTTGTGGCTCGTGAGGATTGGGAGGCAGCGGTTTACCGGTGGTGGTATTGCAAAATTTACAAGCACGGGTACAAATGTCACCCAAAATCATAAGCGTAGCAGTCCCACGGCTCCAGCACTCACTTTGATTGGGACATTTCCCGCTGGTGCAAATGGTATGTAATCCCCTTTCTTTGACGAGGCTGTGTACGGTCGAATATTGCTCTGTACTATAAAGTTTGTTGCGCAACCATTCCGGTTTGCGAATATATTGTTGTTTCATTTTTAGGGCTTGAAATGAATTGCTCCAACTTCAAAAGGATTGAAGTTGCCCGCAAAGGTACGGAAAACTATTTGAATTGCTAATTCAAACGTACCATAACAGAAACAACCTGTCCGACAGTGTTTTCACCACTAACAATAGCTTTTATCTTTCCTTTATCTTCTCCAATTGCAGGAATGACAAGTGTGATATTGCGTCCGTCATTAAGCTTGCTTATACTGGCAAAGCCCTGGAAACTTGGACTGTATCTAAGAAATTTTACCGTACTCATAGCAATTTTTGAACGATATTCTTCCACACCATCCCATACTACGTCAACTCTTTCTGCTTCATCTTTTGCCATATCGCAAACCCAGAAGTATGTTGCATCTCCATTCAGCAGATAGGCGACTCCATCATAATAATCATATTCAAAAGATGAATAATGTTCAGGGAGAATTCTTATTGTAAGTGTTTTTTCTTCGGGGGAAAAAGTATATGCTTTACCATCTGCCAGCCATGACATTGTGCTACCCTTACAAATGCTTTTCATTGTAGGTTGGCAGTCGGCTGTAGCAATAATTTCTCCTGCGGTAACAGATTTTGTTGGGGAATTTTCGATAATCGGTTTACGAAAATCGGTAGTTACCCTCCCCTCGCTATATTTACTGTGTATGATGTATAACTTACCGTTAATGGAACATAAATTATAATGTCCGCTTTCCGGTTGTGGAAGATTTATTAATTCGTAGTCCGATAAGAAAATTATGGATGGAATAGGTGGCTCTGTGTCGTCTATAACCATTTTGGGTGGTATAGTTGGATCATCATAATAAACGTTTACGCCAATATATCCATCATTAGTGGGTAATATATTTGTTGGTCGAATATCATTACCGGTGATTTTTTGAACGGCAAGCTCATTACCATTGTCTGCCAATTTATATAGGCCTGGCTGAGTATCATTCTCAAATAATAGATTTTTATGACGAGAAGCAACGGAATACAAGTCTTTTCCTATTTATTCTACCTGTCCTATGACATCAGAAGGCTCTCTTATCGCACTTCCGTATGGGTTTATGCTTGAAAATCCTTCATCAGATTTCCAATTGAAAAGAGCACCGTCGCTTTTGCGAACAAGAAAATTAAGTGGTCTTTCTTCTTTTCTCTTGTTTAAGAATTCAAGTATTTTGCCGCGAAGGGGCTCTTCTGCGTCTTCTATGCCCGGATAATCATACCTGCAGTTTACAAGCCAAAGCCAGTCATTGCCAACGGCATAAACATACTCCATTACGAGACGCATATTGGCTTCTACTTGTTTTGCTGTTTCTCCATCGTCTCCATCAACTTCGATTACATAGGTAACTTCTACGAGAGTACCATCTTCCGAAACTTTATATAGGGGGTTAGATACCGAATAAGAAGGGTCTTCCTCATCGTTTGAAGAACCCTTTGCTTTATGGGGAGCATTGGCAGCTTGTTCTCCGCTTTCCGATGCAAGAGCAAGCGTTGTAGCTCCGACAATATCTGCTTTACGGAATTTTATCTCTTTGATATGACCGTCCCTTTCGCTTTCACAGGAACATACGCATAGTGTGACTATGGTCACAAAAATACCGAAGAAAAATTTTGTTTTCATAACGATTAAAGGATTAAATTTGCTTTTAAGTTGTTGTATGGAGCTTTTAATTTTACTTATTTGCATGGACGAAATAATTGATAGAATCAAATTATGTATGTTTCATACTGAAAGTCTGAGAGGTGTCCATAATTGGCTGACTGTCAAATTGCGAGGACAAATTTAAATAGTTTTTTTCAGACAACAATATGTTTTTTAAAAAAAAATTATTTGATGGCTAATGTGTGATTTTTTTAGAAAAAACCGCACCCCGCAATCTGCGTAAATTTGTGAGCAACCAACCCCGCGACCCCGAAACGCGCGACCTCGGAACCCGGAATAAGTTAGTCATTCATCTCGTCAAATCGTAAATTCTCCCTATCTTTGCACATCACATAACAATAAGTCAGATGCTTCTCTTTCCTAATGCCAAAATCAATATCGGTTTAAATGTCGTGGAAAAGCGACAAGACGGTTATCATAATATAGAAACCATTTTTTACCCAATAGGATTGAAAGATGAGTTGATGATATCCAAAGCAGCCGATTTGCAGGATGCCGATTGTCGCTTGGAAGTCAGGAATGCTTCTTTTGGTGGGAGTCCTGAAGATAATTTAGTAGTCAAAGCTTATCGCTTGTTGCAGCTGGATTTCAATTTAGGCGCCATTGATGTTCAATTGACCAAAAACATTCCTTCCGGAAGTGGCTTGGGGGGAGGTTCGTCTAATGCGGCCTTTACATTGAAAGCTTTGAATGAAATTTTTGCATTGAAGCTTGATGAGGATGCGTTGGAAAAATATGCCGGTCGTTTGGGCGCCGATTGTCCCGTTTTTATCAAAAATAAGCCTGTTTATGCTACCGGTATAGGAGATGTATTTACTGCTATAGATTTTTCTTTGTCGGATTTTACATTGGTGGTAATAATTCCGAACATACATATTTCTACACCGGAAGCTTATGCCTCCATAATTCCCCAATTTCCGGCTCAAAACCTCATAGATAGTATTCATCAACCAATTGAAAATTGGAAAAATACCATTCACAATGATTTTGAAGCTTTTGCATTTGGAAAACATCCGGAGTTGAGGCATGCAAAAGATAAATTTTACGATTTAGGTGCATCCTATGCGTCTATGTCCGGCTCAGGCTCAGCTATATACGGTTTATTTAAGGGTTTTATACCCAAGTTGGACCTATTTGAAAAGTATCAAATTTTTGTTGAAAGCTTTTGATAAGTATTTGCAAATCTCTTTTGAATTTTATTTTTAATCCAGTATTTTTGTCATTTATAATATACGTAAAATATACGGCTGAAAAATATGGCAGAGAAACCTACATACCCCAAACGTCAGACACAACCCACAGTGATAGGTCCTAATGAAATGGGCAAATTGCCGCCGCAAGCGCTTGAATTGGAAGAAGCGGTTTTGGGTGCGATTATGCTTGAAACGGATGCTTTCCCAAAAGTTTCCGAGATTTTGAAGCCTGAATGTTTTTATAAAATTGCCCATCAGCGTATTTTTGAAGCCATTCAATCTTTGGTTTTGCAACAAGAACCCATTGATATGCATACCGTTACCGAGCAATTGCGAAAGAACGGAACCATTGATGAAGTAGGAGGATCTTATTACATTACTTTGCTGACTACAAAAGTCAGTTCGGCTGCCCATTTGGAATACCACGCTAAAATTGTTGCCCAGAAATATTTAGCACGGGAACTGATTCGCCTTTCCTCGGAAGTGCAAACCAAAGCTTTTGATGATAAAACAGATGTGCATGATTTGCTACAGGAAGCGGAAGGCATGTTATTCGATATTTCGCAGAATAACCTTAAAAAAGATTTTATTCAAATCAATCCTGTTATTGAAGAAGCGCGAACCCGCATACAGCAAGCAGCCCAAAAAAAAGGAACTAGCGGCGTTCCGAGTGGATATCATTCATTAGACAGGATAACATCAGGCTGGCAGAATTCCGATTTGATTATTATTGCTGCACGTCCCGCCATGGGAAAAACATCTTTTGTGTTGTCTATGGCAAAAAACATGGCTGTTGATTACAAATCTCCGGTAGCTGTTTTTTCTTTGGAAATGTCCAACGTCCAATTGGTTAACCGTTTGATTATGAATGTTTGCCAAATAGAAGGAGAGAAGATTAAAAGTGGTCAATTTTCCAATGATGAATGGCAGATTTTTGACAAAAACATTACGCAATTAATGGATGCTTCCATCTTCATTGACGATACGCCCAGTTTGTCTATTTTTGAGTTACGCAGCAAAGCACGCAGGTTGGTTAAAGAACATAAAGTACAGTGCATCATCATCGATTACTTGCAATTGATGAATGCTACAGGAATGAACTATTATAGTAACCGGGAACAGGAGGTGAGTACCATTTCGCGTTCATTGAAAGGTTTGGCAAAGGAATTAGATATACCGATTATTGCACTTTCACAATTGAATCGGGGTGTGGAGGGTCGGGAAGGCAAGCGTCCGCAGTTGTCTGATTTGCGTGAATCCGGTGCTATCGAACAGGATGCCGATTTGGTGTGTTTTATTCATCGTCCGGAATATTATGGTCTTACAGAAGATAGTCAGGGAAGGTCGATGGTTGGATTGGCTGAAATCATTGTATCTAAGCATAGAAACGGTGCTACGGGTAGTTTTTATCTGAAATTCAAAGATATTTATGCGAAATTTTCAAATATTGATGATATAACTCAAGAGGATAATATGATGGGAAGTTATCAGGCTTTTTCATCAAAACTGAATGAGCCGGGCGGCTATGATCAAACACAGCATGAAATTTATCCAAATGTCAATTATCAATCCGGTGGTGCCGATGAAACACCATTTTAATACAATCTTGTTTATGGCTCAATGTGTGATTTTTCGACTAAATCTAATTTTAAAAAATCCCGACTTCTTAATTTATTGAATGAATTGAAATCATCTGATGTTTTATCAGGTGAAGAAAAAAATGTAAAAATTTGTCTTAGAAAAATAAAAAAGTTATCTTTGTGGCGTATTTCTGTTCTTTCTATAAAGCTACTCTGCTTTTACGTCATTCGATTTTATACATTCTAATTAATAAATATTATCTAGCGTTTGTATCCCCAATACAATTTAAACCTTTGGATAAACGTATTTTCAAAATTTTATGAGTAATTATAACCTTACCCAGCTTGAGTCTAAGGATATGACTGAGCTAAAAAAGATTGCAACGGAATTAGATATTAAAGTATCCGGTTCCGTATCTCAACAACAGCTTGTTTATGACATTTTGGATCAACAGGCGGTGATTAATGCACAGATGAAAGCCGCAAAAGAAAAAAATGCTCCGGCAAGAACTAAACGTACCACCAGGACATCGGCCCAAAAAGCATCAGAAACAAAAGAAACTGCAAAAGAAGCGGAAAAAACAACAGCCAAAACAAACAAACCTGATGAGCCGGTCAAGAAGGATGCGGCTAAAGCAGCCGAAAAATCTCAAAAGACAGTTGACAAGAAAACAATAGAAGAAAGGCCCAAAGTAACTGCTAAAACGGAGAAGCCCAAGACTGCACCTAAAAAGGTGGTTAAAAAAGCAGAACAACCGGCAGCAGTTGAGACTACTAAAAAAGTTGAAGATTCCAAGACTGCGGACCCCAAGAATGAATCTGCCCCTAAAACTGCCTCCAAAGCTGCTCCCAAAGTAGCGTCAAAGGCGACAGCAAAACCTGCAAGTTCTCAAGCTAAAGACAGTGGTGCTCAGACAGAAGAAAAAAGTAAAAAACAGATTAAATCAAAAGAAGAAACCGATCAATCAGGAGCTGATCAGCAAGCTACAGACAACCAACGAGGTGCATCGCAAACTCATCAAAAAAAACAGGAACACCAGCAAAACAACAATCGTCCGAAATTCATCGTCCAAAAACAAGATAAACCCTATGATTTTGACGGTATCTTAGAAGGAACAGGAACCTTGGATATGGTCGCAGACGGATATGGTTTTTTACGTTCTGCCGATTATAACTATTTGAGTTCTCCGGACGATATTTACGTTTCGCAGTCGCAAATCAAATTGTTTGGTTTAAAACCGGGCGATACTGTATCAGGGTCTATCAGACCTCCAAAAGAAGGAGAAAAATATTTTCCATTGATTCGTGTGACTAAAATCAATGGCAGGAGTCCCGAGCATGTTCGGGATCGTGTACCTTTTGAGCACCTCACTCCTTTGTTCCCGGATGAAAAATTTACTTTATGCACCGGTATAAATGATCCGCTGTCTGTTCGTATGGTTGATTTATTTTCTCCCATTGGAAAGGGGCAACGTGGCTTGATCGTGGCACAACCCAAAACAGGTAAAACCGTCTTGCTGAAAGAGATAGCCAATGCTATTGCCACCAATCATCCGGAAGTATTTATGATAGTGTTATTAATTGACGAACGTCCGGAAGAAGTGACGGATATGGCAAGAAGTGTGAATGCGGAAGTAGTGTCTTCTACTTTTGATGAGCCGGCTGAAAGGCACGTGCGCGTAGCATCCATGGTACATGAAAAAGCAAAAAGAATGGTGGAATGCGGTCATGATGTGGTGATTTTATTGGACTCCATCACACGCTTGGCTCGTGCATACAATACTGCTGCTCCTGCATCGGGAAAAATATTGACGGGAGGTGTGGATGCTAATGCTTTGCATAAACCCAAACGTTTTTTCGGAGCTGCTAGAAATATTGAGAAAGGTGGTAGCTTGACCATCATAGCAACTGCATTGACGGAAACCGGTTCCAAAATGGACGATGTGATTTTCGAAGAATTTAAAGGAACGGGTAATATGGAATTGCAATTAGACAGACGTTTGTCGAACAAAAGGGTGTTCCCGGCTGTTGATATTATGGCTTCCAGTACCAGACGCGATGATTTGTTGTTGGACAATGATACGCTGAACCGCATGTGGATATTGCGCAGGTACCTGGCAGATATGAATCCGGTTGAAGCTATGGAGTTTATGAAAGACCGCATGGAAAGAACCAAGAATAACGAAGAGTTCTTATTGTCCATGATGAGTGAAAAAATATAATTGAAAATAAACTATAATCATATGAAATTATTAGAAGGAAAAGTTGCCATTGTAACCGGTGCTGCTCGCGGCATTGGAAAAGCCATTGCATTAAAATTGGCAAGTGAGGGAGCCGCCATTGCATTTACTGATTTACAGATAGATGAAAATGCTTTAAACACCCAAAAAGAGATTGAAGCTTTAGGCGTGAAAGTGAAAGCATACGCATCCAACGCAGCTTTGTTTGATGAAACCCACCAGGTAGTGGAAAAAATTCATCAGGAATTTGGAAGAATAGATATTTTAGTAAATAACGCAGGTATTACCAAAGACGGTTTAATCATGCGTATGAGTGAATCACAGTGGGATGCAGTGATCAATGTGAATTTGAAATCTGCATTTAATTTCATTCAGGCTTGTACGCCCATTATGATGAAACAACGCTCCGGCTCTATCATCAACATGAGTTCTGTGGTTGGGGTGTCCGGTAATGCCGGTCAGACTAATTATTCAGCTTCTAAAGCGGGAATGATAGGATTGGCTAAATCTGTTGCCAAAGAATTAGGCTCCAGAAATATCCGCGCCAATGCCATCGCCCCCGGCTTTATCGAAACTGAGATGACCCAAGTATTAACAGAAGAACAACGTGCCCAATGGGCGCAAATGATCCCTTTGCGTCGTGGGGGTTCGCCGGAAGAAGTAGCCAAGGTAACGCTCTTCCTCGCATCTGACCTGTCCTCTTATGTGAGCGGACAAGTTATCCATGTTTGCGGCGGAATGAATACCTGATCATCAGAGATATTCAGTAATTTATAAAATTAAGCCAACTAAATCATTATGAGATAGTTGGCTTTTTGTTGACGCTTACGAGATACTTTCGATTAATTCCTAAATTTCAGCACTCCCTTATCTGTCTCGACATAAATAGTACTGTTTTGCTGAATGGTACCTGCAAGAATTGCTTTTGACAAATCGTTCAAGAGCAATTTTTGTATGGCGCGTTTCACAGGTCGAGCACCGAATTGCGGATCAAAACCGGCTGTAGCTATCAACTTCAAAGCATCTTCTTTGATTTCCAAATGAATGTTGTTCTCAGCCAACAGTTTTTGTATGCCGGCGAGTTGTAACCTGACAATGTCTTCTATTTGTTTTTTATTCAAAGGAGTAAACATAATCAGCTCATCCACACGATTTAAAAACTCCGGACGAATGGTTTGTTTAAGCAATTCAAAAATCTGATTTTTGGTTTGTTCAAACAAAGCATCGTGATTTTCTACCGTCATCTTTTCAAAATTTTCTCTTATCAACGATGAGCCTATGTTGGATGTCATGATGATGATGGTGTTTTTGAAATTGACCGTGCGACCCTTATTGTCGGTCAGGCGACCATCATCTAATACTTGCAATAACACATTAAATACATCCGGATGCGCTTTTTCAATCTCATCAAAAAGTACCACCGAGTAAGGCTTCATCCTGACGGCTTCAGTAAGCTGTCCTCCTTCATCATAACCCACATAGCCGGGAGGAGAGCCGATCAGACGCGTAACCGAAAATTTTTCCTGATACTCACTCATGTCAATACGTGTCAACATGTTTTCATTATCAAAAAGATATTCAGCCAAAGCCTTAGCCAATTCGGTTTTACCCACACCGGTAGTACCCAAAAAGATAAACGAGCCTATCGGTCGTTTAGGGTCTTGCAAGCCGGCGCGACTTCTCCTTACCGCATCTGCAACAGCCTCAATTGCTTCTTCCTGTCCAATGACACGTTTGTGTAATTCTTCCTCCAAATGCAATAATTTGTCCCGTTCGCTTTGCAGCATTTTGTTCACCGGAATACCCGTCCATCTGCTGACCACATCAGCAATATCATCAGAGTCAACCTCTTCTTTGATAAGTGCGTCAGTGCCTTGAAGTTCAGCCAATGCTGTTTGATAGGAGTTGATCTTGTCTTCGTAATTTTTAATTTTTCCGTAACGAATCTCAGCTACCTTGCCGTAATTTCCTTCACGCTCTGCTTTGTCAGCCTCGAATTTCAATTTTTCAATTTCAATTTTTGCCTGTTGTATGTTATCAATCAAAGCTTTTTCGGACGACCACTTTTCGCGGATCCGGCTTCCTTCTTCTTTCAACTTTGTGATATCTTCTTTCAGTTGTGCTAATTTTTTAGTGTCATTTTCCCTTTTAATAGCTTCTCTTTCAATTTCCAACTGCTTGATATTACGTTCAATCACATCCAGTTCTTCCGGTACGGAATCCACTTCCAAACGAAGTTTCGCGGCTGCTTCATCCATCAGGTCAATGGCTTTATCAGGAAGAAATCTTTCAGTGATATAACGATTCGACAACTCCACGGCTGCGATGATGGCATCGTCTTTAATCCTTACCTTGTGGTGGTTTTCATACCGTTCTTTCAACCCTCTCAGGATAGAAATGGTACTTTGAACATCCGGCTCATTCACCATGACAATCTGGAAGCGGCGTTCCAAAGCTTTGTCCTTTTCAAAATATTTTTGATATTCATTCAGGGTGGTAGCACCAATAGCCCGAAGTTCGCCGCGGGCAAGAGCAGGTTTCAATATATTGGCAGCATCCATGGCGCCTTCGCTTTTACCTGCACCGACTAGTGTATGAATCTCGTCAATAAAAAGTATAATTTCGCCATCGGCTTCTATCACTTCATTGACAACGGATTTTAGTCTTTCCTCAAATTCACCCTTATACATGGCACCTGCAATCAAAGCTCCCATGTCTAATGAATAAAGTTGCTTGCTCTTCAGGTTTTCAGGTACGTCACCACGGATAATTCGATGTGCCAATCCCTCGGCAATAGCAGTCTTACCGGTGCCGGGTTCGCCAATCAGTATGGGGTTATTTTTTGTGCGCCTGCTCAAAATCTGTAACAAGCGCCTGATTTCATCATCACGCCCAATCACCGGGTCCAGTTTACCGGCTTTAGCGCGATCGTTTAGGTTAACGGCATATTTATTCAATGCCTTTTCTTGTTGTTGGTTAGTATTCATATTCATAATCTTGATTCTTAATTAGTTAATATTTGCTGATGCGTATCAATCAAAATAAAAACCAAGACGAGAATACTGACAAAGTGGCGTATTTTTAGGTGAGTTTATAGTGGATTTGCGACAGAATTACAGGGCAGAGAAAGTGTTTGGCAAGATCTCTGTCGATGGGTTTTCTAGAAGCCAACAGACCCGCTCGCCGACAATACCACTAAATAAGTTGGTTACATTTTATGTAATCAAACTATTTTGATTACAATAAAAATGAAATTTATGTAATCAAGCATATTTGTCTCCATTTTTTAAATACAAATCAATTTGAGAACAATATTTTTAAAAATATTGTAATGTATCTATTTTAATTACAAAATAGTTCATATATTTGTAAGCAAAAAACAAGCCCTATGGATTATGATTTTAATGAAGCCATAAATTACCACTATGGTAAATTTCCGCCAAGTGTCGATTATACCTTTTTCATTGATGAACTTATCCGTGCTACCGATGCCCTTGCTCGTTTCGATCAGATGCTGAAAAATCTGCATAACAGCGAAATACTACTTGCACCTTTACGAAATAGAGAGGCACTTTTGTCATCGAGAATTGAAGGAACAATAAGTACCATGGATGAAATATTGCAGTATGAAGCAGACGATGACGGCACTGCTTCATTGAGTGCTAAGTCCGATATAATTGAAACCATACTCTACCAAAGGACATTGAAAAATGCGCAACGAGCCTTGGAGGAAGGTTACGAGTTCTCAATCAATTTCATCAAACAAATACATCAACAATTATTAGTTGCGGGAAGAGGTGCGAGTAAATCTCCGGGAGAGTTCAAAACAATACAGAACTATTTGGCAGATAAAACAAAACGCAAAATACAGTTTGTGCCGATAAGTCCGGAACTTCTTCCGCAAGCATTAGAAACTCTTTTTGATTACATTTCATTTTCAACGGAACCTTCACTGATTAAAACTGCTGTTATGCATTTAGAGTTTGAAGCCCTGCATCCATTTAAGGACGGAAATGGTAGAATTGGACGAATGCTGATTCCACTTTTGTTGTGGAAAGAAAAAGTTTTGTCGCAGCCCCATTTCTATATCAGTGATTATTTGGAAGAGAACAAAGACCTTTATATAGAAACAATGCGTAATGTTTCAAAAACTTACAATTGGAATGAATGGATACGCTTTTTTCTTATCGCAGTTGAAAGTCAGGCGATAAGAAATTTGCAAATAGCCGAAAAAATAAAAAACTTGTATGAAGATATGAAGGCAGAATTTGCAGAACTGTTGTCATCCAAATGGAATATGGAAATATTGGATTTTATTTTTACGTATCCTGTCTTTAGGAATAATCGTTTTGTTAAAAACACGGGTATTCCCCCCGCAACAGGCACATTGATAATCAGAAAACTACTTGAACAAAGCTATTTAAAACAGATAGAAGAAGCATCAGGGCGAAGAGCGGCTCTTTATTCTTTTGAACCTTTATTAAAAATGGTAAGAGTTTAAGCTTACACCGAAAATACAACTACAACAATGAAAACAAAACAGTGCCTTTATTTATTTGTCATAATTGCATTTTTCCTCTCCTCATGCGATAAAGACAAGGGTTTGGAAAACAAATTCGAACCTAAGACTTATACTGTTTCAGGGAAAGTAGAAAAAGGACCTTTTGTCATTGGTTCTACTGTTACTATTCAACCCATGGATGGTAATTTGCAAGCTTTGGGAAGTCCGGATTCTACCACTATTCAAGACAATTTTGGCAGTTTCTCATTTGAACCCAGGTTGTTTCAAACTCCTTACGCAGAAGTAACTGCAAACGGTTATTTTTTCAATGAGATCAAGGGAGAATTTTCAACAAGTAAATTGAGACTGCGTGCTTTAGTGGACTTATCCGATGGACCGACAGCAAACGTAAATTTTTTCACGCATTTAAAGTATCAGAGAATACAAAAACTTATCGCAGACAACATAAAATTTGGGGAAGCCGACAAGCAAGCCCAGGAGGAATTATTTTCCGCCTTCGGACTTCAAAAGCATGCCGAAAAAGATGCATCTACATTTTCCATCGCAGAAGGGACAGACGAAGCTGCCGCGCTTATAGCCATATCTTCTCTATTACTTGTAGATAAAAGTGGAACTACCCTAGGAAAATACTTAGCAAAATTATGTAAGGAATTTGGCGAAAAGGGAACTTTTGAAGAGAGTACAATACAACAAATTAGAGGAGACAAAGAAGCATTATGGAGCAAGCTTTCTTCCGTAAGAAGCAATATCATAGAGTATTACGAAACATTTGGACTGGAAGTGGAGGTTAAAGAACTGGAACGCTTTATTGACTGGGACAATGATGGAATAGCCGGAAATGAAGTATTGCAGGAAGGACAGGAAGTAGTATTGGAAATAACAGAACTCAATGTCCCCAAAGAAGGAGGAATTTATACTATCGGCATATCTTCACCCATTCCTGTTTATCTTGAACCACGATTAGAGCCTGTGGATCCTGACGAACCGCCGATCGTAATACCTAATGATATTTTTTCGGAGATCTATGAAAATGTAGACAACACGGATATTTCGATAGAAAAAAGTATAAACGCAAACGAATTGATCATAAAAGTATCGCCGTCAATTTTCAAGATTGCAAAATCAACTTCTGTACAACTATACGATTGTTTAGGCAATATTTTAGGTGAAGTCAAAATTTTGCAGGAAGGGAATGAAAATGCTCCTACGCCCAAATTAAGGGATACGATGAAACAAATTGTAAATTCCTTTGCTTCGGAAATTGCACAGGGATTTTCAAAACTGAACCTTATAGAACAATATTATTACTATAACAAGGAAAGTGATTGGGTAAACCAATACATCCATCCAAGCAGCAGTGTAGTTTATGACATTTGGGGTGCTTTCTACAGAGCCAATAGGGTTATTATGACATTTAAAGATGCGGAGGCCAAAAAACTTGGGGTGTATCAGGATTATCTCAATGTGTTCAGTGCCATGTATTATTATTACATGGTGGTGCTATGGGGAGATGTTCCTTATATCAATTTTGTTCCTAATATGGATAATACACGTGATATCCGTAGAACTCCACAAAATGAAATCTTTACTGACTTACAAAAGAATTTGGAAGAGGCAATCAACTATTTTAAGGAAAAAAGGAACGAATCGTTGAATGGTGATGCCAATGACTTTTTCTTCTTATCGAAGGATGTAGCAAGAATACTGCTTGCCAATATTTACATGTACCAGGGTGAGTACATTCAAGCTGAAAAGCTTTTGGAAGAAGTTATCAACAATGGTTTTTATGAACTTGATACATCCAATTATAACAAACAAGAAACAATAACGAATTTGTTCAATAGCGGGAGCGGTAAAGAAACAATATTTGCCACTAAACACAATATGGGCGGACCAAAAAACAGTGGAAATATATTCAATGTCAATCCGCTTCCCATAATGACCTATACAGATGTAATTCTTTCTCATGCTGAATGCCTTTATAAGAACGGAAAATCTCCTGAAGCTGAATCGCTGCTGACAGAAATAGTTACTGCCAAAGGCATAAACTTATCAGGCAGTAATGTGCTGGAAAAAATAAAGGATGCAAGATTGCAATTGATGCTTTACAGCAATACCAACTTTGCTTTCATGAAAAGAAACGATTTTGCCAAAGATGTGTATGGAATTGAGGAATACAGGTTACTATTGCCTATACCGATGAGTGAATTAACTATTCATTCCCAACTGATACAAAATCCGGGATATTAAAAACTTATGATTTCCTGCTGTGTTTTGATTTTTCTTTGGAGAGTGCCCAGAGCCGGGATCGAACCGGCATGGAAGTGAATCCATTGGTGTTTGAGACCAACGCGTCTACCAATTCCGCCATCTGGGCGTTTGTTGAGGCTGCAAAGGTAATTGTTTTTTTGATTTCATCAAATCTTTGTCAAAAAA
The DNA here is from genome assembly GCA_002070265.1 of Bacteroidetes bacterium ADurb.Bin174. Lineage (GTDB taxonomy): Bacteria > Bacteroidota > Bacteroidia > Bacteroidales > Paludibacteraceae > Paludibacter. The sequence continues at coordinate 33,164 of MWCX01000036.1, forward strand.
TCTTTGCGTTTTCCGGCAAAAATATCATAACCATTGTAGCGGCACTCTAAGGCTCCGTTCAATAAATCTATCTTTTTAGACGGTTTCAGCCCTATCTTATGTAACAAACTGTCTTGTGAACTGATGACCCAGGCACTTGTGTCCGGAAATCTGTGCTTCAATACAGAACCGATTGTTTCGTAAGTATCGGCAAGCTCTTTAAAATCCAAACGCTCCCCATACGGCGGATTGGTCACGATCAAATTTTTTCCGGCAGGTGCTTTTAACTGATTTATGGGTTGAACCGACAATTGTATGTATTTGCTTAACCCTGCACTCTTAATATTTTCTTCTGCAATTTTGATGGCTTTGCGGGAAATATCGTATCCGAAAATCCGGTGTTCAAAAGTTCTTTCTCCACTTTCATCCTGATACAGAACATCAAAAAGATCTTTATCAAAATCCTTCCACTTTTCGAAACCAAAAGACGAACGATATAGTCCCGGAGGAATATTTAGGGCAATGAGTGCCGCTTCAATCAGAAAGGTGCCTGAACCGCAAAAAGGATCAATAAAATTACACTGTCCATCCCAACCTGCCAGCAACAACATGCCTGCCGCCAGCACCTCGCTGATGGGTGCATCTGTCTGACTGACACGATAGCCTCGTTTGTGCAATGATTCACCCGAACTGTCCAAAGAAATGGTGCAAGTGTCGTGAGAGATATGCACATTGAGCTGTAAGTCGGGATTATTTAATTTCACAGACGGACGTTTGTTGTACTTTTCTCTAAACCAATCAGCAATACCGTCTTTTACACGATAAGTAGCATATTTGGAATGGGTGATTTCTTCTGAAAAAACCGTGGCATCTACGGCAAAACCGGTCTTGAGATCCATATACTGCTCCCAATCGAACTTTTTGACCGCCTCATAAATTTCATCCGGTGTTTTAGCCTTAAAAGTATAAATAGGCATTAAGATACGCAATGCCGTACGAAGATGTAGATTAGCTTTATACAGCAACATCTTATCACCCGTAAAAGCCACAGCCCTGCGTTGAATTTCAACATTATCGGCACCCAAAGCAATTAATTCGGTTGCCAACACCTCTTCCAAACCCTTTAATGTTTTAGCAATATATGAATTCCCCATAACTTCCCTAACTTCTTTAACTTCAAACTACCAACTACTATTCATTTTTTCTGCACCAATTTCGCTCCTGCCGGAACATCCTGATCTATCCAAATGTTTCCGCCTATGACAGCACTGTCACCGACTGTAACATTGCCCAAAATGGTTGAGTTGGAGTAGATAATGACATTATTGCCTATTTTAGGATGGCGGTCTATTCCTTTGATGGGATTGCCGTTTTCATCCAAAGGAAAACTTTTTGCACCTAAGGTAACACCTTGATACATCTTAACATGGTCGCCAATCTTAGCCGTTTCTCCTATCACTACCCCTGTCCCGTGATCTATGGTAAAATAACTACCAATGGATGCTCCCGGATGGATATCTATACCTGTTTCAGAATGAGCCATCTCACAGATAATCCTGGGGATCAGCGGCACCTCCAATTTTAGCAAGGTATTGGCAATGCGGTAACTGCTGATGGCGCGAATGCCCGGGTAGCAAAAGATGACTTCGCCATAACTTTTGGCAGCCGGATCGCCATTGTAGGCAGCTACGACATCGGTATATAGTTTATCTCTGATTTCCGGTAACTGAGAAATAAAAGCAATGGATTTCTTTCTTGCCAGGTGATCTATGTCTTCACAAACCTGTTCGTCAGAAGTCGATTCAAAACACAAACCGGCCTTAATCTGCGATTGTAAAAGAGATTGTAACTTATCTATGTTCACTCCTATATGATACAACCTCGAATTGACATTGACAGCCGCATCACCGAAATAACCCGGAAAAATGATGGAACGAATCAAATTGATCATTTCTTTCAGCGTATCCTCCGATGGCATAGGGGTATTATGCAATTGCTCGTGGCATACTTCACTGATACTTCCGGTGTCAGCAAGCTTTTGAATAACTTCCAATGTTTTTTTAGTATTCATTATTTATTGTATTAATATTCGATTTTAAATCATCAATTTACGAATTCACTATTTGTAAGCTTGAAAAAATCATTGATTTTACGAATTGCGTTCTGTACACGATCTTCGTCAATTCCATGAATACAAACGTAGGGCTTTTTAAGTTTAACAATTTCAGATTGATACCAATTGAAAAAATGCTCCCTGTCATGTCCGTGCTCCCTAACTGGATCAGCTACCCAGGGAATGTCCGGTTCGCACAGCAAGTACAAATCAAAAAAGCCGGTGTTTAGTCTATCCTCAACAAAAGAAGGAACTTCATTGTAACAGTATTCAAACCAGACTTTTGTAATGATCAACTCCGTATCAAAAAACACAAAAGGATAAGTCCGGTCTGTTTCATATTCAATTTCCTGCTCGATTTGTTTCAAGGCTATATGTTTGATATCATCAAAATGGTATGGCCTTGACAAGCTTTCGATGTACATCCGCGCATATTCGGGAACCCACGGGGAATGGTAATGTGCTGCCAACTGTTCCGCCAACATAGTTTTTCCCGTCGATTCAGGTCCGATAATCGCGATTTTATACATTTTTTACTACTTTTGTCGACAAAATTCAAATGATGCGCAAATTTACGACATTTATTCTGTTTTTGCTTGGTTTTGTGATTTTGTCCAACACATTACCGGCACAAAATACGGATATTGTGCTATTGAAACAAATCAACCATGCGGCACCGGGTCTAAAACCAACTTCCGTAGTGCTGACAGAATCAGCCCTATATATCAGTCTGGCTGCACCGGTTGCTATCGCGGGATATGGCCTTATACGTTCAGATCAGGATTTGCTGAAAGATGCCTGCTACATTGCCTTGGCATCAGGTGTTAATGTAGTTGCTACCGATGTTCTCAAACGTATATTCAATCGTCCGCGTCCGGGCGTTAGCTATCCTGAAGAGATAGAAGCTTATAAAGTTTTGAAAAGCAGATCGATGCCATCCGGTCATACTTCCTGTAGTTTTGTGACGGCCACCGCACTTAGTCTGAAATATCCCAAATGGTATGTTATTGTACCTGCTTACACATGGGCAACGGCAATAGGCGTTACGCGCATGCACCTTGGCGTTCATTATCCGTCTGATGTATTGGCAGGCGCAGCTTTGGGGATAGGAAGTGCTTATCTGACCTACAAGCTGAATGAGTGGTGGTGGAATCATTATGACATAAAAGCCTGGAGGATTGTCAAGAAAAAACAGGAGGCAATTAACCTTCTTTAACTGCTAATTTGAAATTGTGCTATAAAACATACAAAAAAACAAGCGCTATTACAGGAGTTTTTCGTATCTTGCCGCTCATTTTTTTGCAACAAATTTTTTGACAAATATTAATAACGGAACGGACTGATTTAGTCCATACATAATAAGAAATTTTAATTTTATAAACTTATGAAACAATATCAATCAAATGAAATTAGGAACATTTCCTTGCTAGGAAGTTCCGGCTCTGGGAAAACCACTCTCGTTGAAGCCATACTCAACGAGAGTGGTGTTATAAAACGTAAGGGCACTATCGAAGGACAAAATACAGTGTCCGATTATTTTCCTGTAGAAAAGGAATACGGTTATTCGGTTTTTTCTACCATCATTCAAACCCAATGGAACGAGAAAAAACTTACTTTTATCGATTGCCCGGGATCGGATGATTTTATTGGCGGAGTGGTTACTTCTCTGAATGTGACCGACACGGCTTTAATCTTACTGAACACCCAGTACGGGGTGGAAGTGGGCACCGGCAATCATTTTCGTTATGCTGAGAGCCATAACAAACCTGTAATTTTTGTTGCCAATCATCTCGATCATGAAAAGGTGGACTTTGACCGTACCCTTGAACAAGTGAAAGATACTTTCGGTAACAAGGTCGTTGTTATTCAATATCCTGTAAATCCCGGATTAAACTTTAACGCAATCATCGATATTCTTCAAATGAAGATGATAAAGTACAATGCGGGTGGCGGAAAGCCTGAAGTATTAGATATACCTGCCGATCAGAAAGCAAAAGCTGATGCTTTGCATGATGCTTTGATAGAGGCTGCTGCAGAACATGATGAAGCTTTGATGGAAAAGTTTTTCGAGGAAGGCGTATTGACTTCGGAAGAGATTCTTGCCGGTATCCGCGCCGGTGTAGCGAGTTGCGGCATGTATCCTTTGATAACTGTTTGCGGCTTGCAAAACATGGGTGTTGGCTGCTTGATGGAATTTGTCGGCAATGTTACTCCATCTGTAAATGAAGTGCCCAAGCCGGTGACCAAGAGTAATAAAGAAATTGCACCCGATGCATCAGCACCAACCAGCATTTTTGTTTTCAAAACAAGTATTGAACCGCATATTGGCGAAGTTTCTTATTTCAAAGTGATGAGTGGTACTTTGAAAGTCGGAGATGACCTGACAAACATCAACAGAGGTAGCAAAGAACGTATAGCGCAGATATTTGCTGTTGCCGGACAAATTCGTACCAATGTGGACGTGTTGGTTGCCGGCGATATCGGTGCAACTGTGAAGCTCAAAGATACTCGTACCGGTGACACATTAAATGCAAAAGGGTGTGAGTATGACTTTAAAGCGATTGAATTCCCGGCGTCCAAATATCGTCGTGCTATCAAAGCAGTTTCCGAATCTGATGATGAGAAACTAAGTGAAGTGCTGACCCGGATGCGCGAAGAAGACCCGACATGGATTGTGGAGCAATCGAAAGAACTAAAACAAATGATTGTTCACGGACAAGGCGAGTTCCACTTACGTACCCTGAAATGGCGTTTGGAAAACAATGATAAAATTCCTGTTGAATTTAGAGAGCCTAAAATTCCGTACAGAGAAACCATTACCAAAGCAGCCCGTGCCGACTATCGTCATAAAAAACAATCGGGAGGTGCAGGACAGTTTGGAGAGGTGCACATGATCATTGAGCCTTATGTTGAAGGCGCACCTGTTCCGGAAACTTATCGCTTTGGCGGACAAGAATTTAAAATTTCCGTACGCGATACACAAGAAATTGCATTGGAATGGGGCGGTAAAATTATTTTTATCAATTCCATCGTAGGAGGTTCTATTGATGCCCGCTTTTTACCCGCAATTTTGAAAGGTGTGATGGACCGCATGGAACAAGGACCGCTGACAGGTTCTTATGCACGTGATGTTCGTGTCATCGTTTATGACGGTAAAATGCACCCGGTTGACTCCAATGAAATTTCTTTCCGTCTTGCCGGAAGAAATGCTTTCGCTCAGGCTTTTAAAGAAGCCGGACCCAAACTATTGGAACCAATCTATGATGTAGTGGTTCTGGCTCCATCCGACAGATTGGGTGATGTGATGAGCGACATGCAAGGTCGCCGTGGCGTAATCATGGGTATGTCGAGTGAAAAAGGATTTGAAAAATTATCGGCCAAAGTACCTTTAAAAGAGTTGAGCAACTATTCGACTGCTTTGAGTTCATTGAGTGGTGGCCGCGCTTCTTTCAGCATGAAGTTCGCCAGCTACGAACTGGTTCCTATGGATATTCAGGAAAAATTATTGAAGGAATACGAGGAAACGAAGAAAGAGGAAGATTAATAAAACCTCTTTTGATAACAAAGCCCAGGGGTTGTCTTAAAAGTAAAGATAGCCCCTGGGCTTTTTGTTATGTACTTTTGGTGGTGCGACATTGACCTCGTCCGATGAGCCGAAAAATAAGTGAGAACAGCGTTAAAAATCGTCCTTGTTTGAGCAACGAAGTTGTGAGTTTGGACGATTTAGCTGTTTGAACGCTAATTTTTCGAGCGAAGCGGGCGCAGTCTTGATTTTTTTTTGCTTCGTTTTTTTGTATCAAGACAAAAAAATGAAGAGAAATGACAAAGTCATTACTTCTTTCCTTGCAACCATTCATGCATAGAAGTAGCAGCCTTGCGCCCATCACCCATAGCCAGGATAACTGTAGCGCCGCCTCTGACTATATCGCCTCCGGCAAAAATCATGGGGATGTCGGTTTGCATGGTTTCCTCATCAACAACGATAGTGCCCCACTTGGTGAGTTGCAATCCTTCCACTGAACGTGGAATTAAAGGATTGGGAGATACGCCTACACTGATGATGACTTCATCAACTTCTATAATTTCCGTGCAACCGGGTTTTTCAATGGGAGAACGGCGCCCGGAAGCATCAGGTTCACCCAATTCCATCTCTTGCACGATCATATGGGTCACACGCCCCTGTTCGTTGCCAAGAAATTCAATGGGATTGCGCAAAGTCATAAAGATAATGCCCTCTTCTTTGGCATGATGCACCTCCTCTATTCGGGCAGGCATTTCCTCTTCGGAGCGCCTGTAAACTATCATAGCTCGCTCAGCACCTAAACGAAGTGCAGTACGCACCGAGTCCATTGCCGTATTACCACCGCCGATAACCGCTACTTTTTTTCCTTTAAATACAGGAGTATCCGATTCAGGATTGGCTGCATCCATCAAATTTACGCGTGTTAAATATTCATTGGAAGACATGATGCCTACTAAATTCTCTCCCTTGATATTCATAAACCGCGGCAATCCGGCACCACTACCCACAAACACACCCTGATAGCCTTCTGCTTTTAGGTCTTCCATGCTGATGGTTCTGCCGATGATGCAGTTGGTCATAAATTTCACTCCCATATCCCGCAGGTTATTGATTTCCACATCAATCACATAATTAGGTAAACGGAACTCGGGAATACCGTATTTCAACACGCCGCCGATTTCATGCAGGGCTTCAAAAACCGTAACATCATAACCAAATTTGACCATGTCACCCGCAAAGGACAATCCAGCCGGTCCTGAACCGACTACGGCGATTTTAATTCCATTCGGTGCGGCTACTGTTGGTACGGATATATTGCCACTTTCTCTTTCGTAGTCGGCGGCAAAACGCTCCAAATGTCCGATGGCCACCGGATCTTTTCCCGTCCGTACATGGATACATTTGGCCTCACATTGCTTTTCCTGCGGACAAACGCGACCGCAAACAGCAGGCAATGCAGAGGTTATTTTCAAGGTTTTGGCAGCCTCTGCAAATTCACCTACTTCAATTTGTTTAATGAACTGAGGAATATAAATATTGACGGGACAACCGGTCATACAGGTAGGCTCGGGACAATCGATACATCGCTTGGCTTCCTGCATAGCCAATTCAGGGGTAAGTCCTAAATTGACCTCTTCATTGTTTTGGGCACGGTATGCAGGATCTAACGAAGGCATCACTACACGAGGTATAGCCATGCGTTCTTTTACTTTTAGAGATTCTCTTAATGCTACTCTCCAGGGTTTGGATCTTTCTTCAGAAATATTGGGCATGATAAAAAATTTAGTCCCCTAAGCTGGGGCTGTCTCAAAACAAATAATCAACTAAAAAACAATCAGGTGTTTTAGAAGCATCATCCTTCCTTATCCAATTTACTTAACTTCTCCATCTCTTCCCGCTCAAAATCTTTATATCCGCCTAAGCGCATCAACATTTCATCAAAATCAACTTGATGGGCATCGAATTCGGGTCCGTCAACGCATACGAATTTCACTTTACCGCCGACTGTCACACGGCAAGCGCCACACATACCGGTGCCATCAACCATGATGGTATTTAAAGAAGCAACTGTTGGAATATTGTATTTTTTAGTCAGCAAACTGACAAATTTCATCATAATAGCAGGACCTATGGTGACACACAAATCCACCTTTTCTCTGTTGAGAACAGTCTCAACGCCATTGGTTACCAAGCCTTTGTTTCCATAAGAGCCGTCATCCGTCATCACAATAAGCTCATCGGACAACGAACGCATTTGCTCTTCCAGTATAATCAACTCTTTGGTACGTGCCGCCAGCACAGTGATCACCTTATTGCCGGCTTTTTTGAGGGCTCTCACGATGGGTAACATAGGAGCAGTGCCCACGCCACCGCAGGCACATACAACAGTTCCAAAATTCTCAATGTGTGTGGCTTTACCAAGCGGTCCAACCAAATCTGTTATGGAATCGCCAACTTCTAATTTCCCCAATTTGGTGGATGAAACGCCGGTCATTTGAATTACCAAGGTGATGGTGCCCTTTTCAACATCAGCATCAGCAATGGTAAGCGGGATGCGTTCGCCCATCTTACCGACACGCACGATCACAAAATGACCGGCTTTGCGTGCTTTAGCAATCAGGGGAGCTTCAACTTCTAATCTTACAACTTTATCTGAAAAATATTCTTTAGAAATAATTTTATTCATGAGTAAAAAACCAAAATTGAGGTACAAATTTATGAAAAATTTCTTTAATATTTCTCAACTTCTCCCATTTTGCCCATAAATAAAATAACTCCGGTGCTTTTTTCACGAATAAGAAAAATAAATGGACGGTTGGCATAAAAGACCGGATTTTCCGGCAAAGCCATTTCTTTCGTCTCTATTATGGTTACGGCTGCCGCTTCCGTGCCCTTCTCATTTACATCACAATAGGTGCTGTGAATAACCCTGGAAATCAGCAAATCGTTTTCCGACATGCGAGAAAAATCTGCCTCTCCACTAAAAGCTGATGGCATACCCATGACTGACAAAACATCTCGCAATTCTAACTTGCTTTGTACCTTGAATTTCGGGAAATAAACCTGAACTTCTCTTGGAGTGAGACCTTCTACTATTTCATTCCATTCGTCTGCATCAAAATCCTTCAAATAACTTTCAACGGTGTTTTTTTGTTTGGGCAAAATTACTGTCATGCTAAAAGCCTTATTACCATAGGGCATGTCAAGATACTGCGCTTTATCATCTTCATAATAATTGAAAGTCTGTTCCTGGCGCATCATATCAACTTTATTAGTCTTACCGCCTGAGGTGACAAAATCTTTCTCCGAAGTGTCCTTACTATTAAACTCACTGCTCCAAATACCCTTAAAATATATCGCATTGATCAAATACATGATTGCATCAGCAGGAATTTCATCCAAAGGATTCTTGATTAATCCGTTGGTTTTTTCGGAGCACCAATTGTTGATAATGTCTAAAGATTTAGAATCATTAAAATCCAGATCTGATATCTCTGCATCAAAATATTCTTGATTAACGTCCAAAAATGATTTATAGATTGGATAACCCTTTTTATACCAGATGGAATTGGCAATATTAAGTTTGGTGGAAGGATCAATCTTAACCAATGAATTTTGCATGATTTGATAATATTCATTGATTTCCTTTTCAGACATTCTCGACATTTTCAAAGTTGATTCCATTTCAGACTTGGTTTTGCCGTCACTACCGTTCCAGGTCATGCCCAAAGCAATACTCACACTCAATGGAGAAATAAAAGTATTGGCTTCTTTCGTGTTATCAAGCACGTGCTTGAATAGGTCCCATGCAAATTCATTGTCCTGTGCTACCCGTTTTTCCATCCCAGCTTTCAGGCGAATAGGCTCTGCTTCTTTCTTTATATTGATGTCAGACTCACAAGCTGAGAATAACAACGGGAGGACAAAAAGAAAGAAGTAGGGTTTTAAGTTTTTAGAATTTAAAAAGTTCATAAAGTTTGATTTGTGAAGTTTGCAAAGCAATTTAATATTTCTCAACTTCTCCCATTTTACCCATAAATAAAATAACTCCGGTGCTTTTTTCACGGATAATAAAAATAAACGGACGGTTGGCGTTAAAGACCGGATTTTCCAGCGGCATAGACGTTACACCTACCTCTACCACGGTTACGGCTGCTGCTTCCGTACCTTTCTCGTTTACATCACAGTAGGTGCTGTGAATAATTCTGGAAATCAGCAAATCGCCTTCCGACATGCGCGAGAAATCTGCCTCTGTATCAAAAGCTAATGGCATGCCCATGATAGACAAAACATCTTGTAATTCTAACTTGCTTTGTACCTTGAATTTTGGAAAATAAACTTTAACTTCTCTGGGACTGAGATTTTCTACTATTCTATTCCATTCGTCCATATCAAAATCTTTCAAATAGCTTTCAATGGTGTTTTTTTGTTTGGGCAAAATTACTGTCATGCTAAAAGCCTTATTACCATAGGGCATGTCAAGATACTGCGCCTTATCATCTTCAAAGTAATTGAAAGTCTGCTCTTGTTGCATCATATCAACTTTATTAGTCTTACCGCTTGAGGAGACAAAATCTTTCTCTGAAGTATCATTCTCTTTAAATTCACTGCTCCAGATGCCCTTAAAATATATCGCATTGATCAAATACATGATCGCATCAGCAGGAATTCTATCTAAAGGATCCTTTATTAATCCGTTGGTTTTTTCGGAGCACCAATTGTTGATAATGTCTAAAGATTTAGGATTACTAAAATCCAAAGCTGATACCTCTGCATTGAAATATTCTTTATTAACGTCCAAAAATGATTTATAGATTGGATAACCTTCTTTATACCAAATGGAATTGGCAATATTAAGTTTGGTGGAGGGATCAATCTTAACCAATGAATTTTGCATGATTTGATAATATTCATTGATTTCCTTTTCAGACATTCCCGACATTTTCAAAGTTGATTCCATTTCAGACTTGGTTTTGCCGTCGGCACCGTTCCAAGTCATCCCCAAAGCAATACTCACACTCAATGGAGAAATAAAAGTGTTGGCTTCTTTCGTGTTGTCAAGCACCTGCTTGAATAGGTCCCATGCAAATTCATTGTCCTGTGCTACCCGTTTTTCCATCCCAACTTTCAGGCGGATGGGTTCTGCTTCTTTCTTTATATCAATGTCAGACTCACAAGCTGAGAACAACAAGGGGATAACAAAAAGAAAGAAGTAAGTTTTTAAGTTTTTAAAATTTAAAAAGTTCATAAAGTTTAATTGATGAAGTTTGTAAAACAATTTCTGACTTAGCGTTAAAAGCTTTAAAAAAATTATTAAAGCAACTCCCTATTGATGAAAATGGTATGGAAAAAGTTGCAGGCAAATTAAAGTATTAATTCTATATTTTAGAATATTATTTATTTTATTTTGCATTTCAAAAATAATTGTTTAGTTTTGCGCTCTAAACCTGTTTTATTTAAATTGAAAATTATCTGATGAAAATTGTTTCGCACCGGAAATTAGTTGAATTTTACAACAAATATCCTGATAGTAAGGCCCCACTCGAGCAATGGTATATGCATGTCAAACAAGCTCTTTGGGAAAATTTTGCTGACATTAAAAAAGATTTTAATCATGTAGATTTCATAGGAAATCAGAGGTATGTGTTTAACATCAAAGGAAACAAATATCGATTGGTGGTAGTGATTCAATTTACGCATGGATATGTGTATATCCGTTTCGTTGGATCACATTCGAATTATGACTCAATTAATTGTTTAACTATTTAGACTTCAAAAAGATGGTAACAATCAAAAAAGATATTAATGAAAAACTTTATCAAACTGCTCTGTTAAGAATAGATGAATTGCTACATGAAGTTACAGATGAGACACCTGTATCCGATAAAAGAGCCATCGAATTATCTTTGATGTCTGATATAGTCATGGCTTATGAGGAGAAACATTTCCCTATTGCATCATCTCCTTTGGCTGACGTGATGAAAATAGCATTGGAAGAAAAAAACATATCTCAAAAAGCCTTGGCAGAACGTATTGGCGTATCTCCATCTCGGATAAGCGAATACTTAAGCGGGAAAGCTGAGCCTACATTAAAAATCGCCCGCGCCATCAGTAAGGAATTGAAGATTGCGCCGGCGATTGTATTGGGGGTATAAAAGAATCTTAATATCTGTAATGCTCCGGCTTGTACGGACCATCCACTTGAACACCGATATAAGCCGCTTGTTCGGGAGTGAGTTTGGTTAATTTAACGCCCAATTGTTCTAAGTGCAGGCGTGCAACTTCCTCATCCAAATGTTTGGGCAAGCGATACACGTCAATGGGATAATCCTTGGTATGCAGTTCAATTTGAGCCAAAGTCTGGTTGGTAAACGAATTACTCATCACAAAAGAGGGATGACCGGTCGCACAACCCAAATTCACCAGGCGACCATCTGCCAATAAAATGATGCTGTTACCTGTTCGGAAAGTATATTTATCCACTTGCGGTTTAATATTCACCTTTTTTATCCCTGGGTATTTTTTCAATTTTTCTACCTGAATTTCATTGTCGAAATGGCCGATATTACACACGATGGAACCATCATTCATTTTGGCCATATGGTCAATGCGTATCACGTCCTTATTGCCGGTAGTAGTCACGAATACATTGCCCTCAGCGAGTGCATCCTCAACCGTGCAAACTTCAAAACCTTCCATGGCTGCCTGTAAAGCACAGATGGGATCAATTTCAGTAACCAACACCCGCGCACCATATGCACGCATGGATTTAGCTGAACCTTTACCCACATCACCATAACCACAAACCACTACCACTTTACCGGCAAGCATCACGTCTGTAGCACGCTTGATGCCGTCAGCCAAAGATTCGCGACAACCGTATAAATTATCAAATTTGGATTTAGTCACAGAGTCGTTGACATTGAAGGCCGGAAATAACAATTTACCCTGCTCCATCATTTGATAAAGGCGATGAACACCTGTTGTGGTTTCTTCAGAAACTCCACGAATTTCTTTCACCATTTCCTTCCAAACACCCTTACGCTCTTTTAACACCTTTTTCAGGATAGCGTAAAGTTCTTTTTCATCTTCACCCTCAGCTTTTTTATTGAGTACTTCGGCATTTTTTTCAACAGCTACTCCCATGTGCAGCATCAGGGTGGCATCTCCGCCATCATCCACTATTAAGGTAGGACCTTGGTCATCACCAAAGGAAAGTGCCTGCAAAGTACACCACCAGTATTCTTCCAAAGTCTCTCCTTTCCATGCAAACACAGGAACACCGGCTTTTGCAATGGCTGCCGCCGCATGATCTTGAGTAGAATAGATATTGCAACTGCACCAGCGCACCTCAGCACCCAATTCAACCAAAGTCTCAATCAAAACTGCAGTTTGGATGGTCATATGCAAAGAACCCATGATGCGAGCACCTTTCAAAGGTTTCTTTTTGCCGAAACGAGCGCGCAGGGACATCAGCCCCGGCATTTCTTTTTCAGCTAATTCTATTTCTTTCCTGCCGTAATCGGCTAAGGAAATATCGGCTACTCGATAGGGTAAATTGCTGAACAATACGTTAGTAGTCATGAATAAAAGGATTAAAAATATTTTAAAAATTGCTTTAGATAAGCTGGATGCAAAGTTACGAATAATATCAAATAAATTAAATTTGTTTATCTTTGTTTTTTTACTTGCCTGATGTTCATTGACGTACATACACATAAAATCAATTCTGACGATATTCCTATCATATATAATATCAGAATAAATGATGATGCAGTTACATTACCGCATGATCGGCACATTTATTTTTCTGCCGGTATACATCCCTGGGATGCCGATAAGGTACGTTCGGTGTGGTATGATAATATGACAATCATGTTGAATTATGAGCAAGTGATAGCTGTGGGAGAATGCGGTTTAGATAAACATACATCCGCCTCCCTTGAAAAACAACTTGAAGTGTTCGAAAAACAAATTTATCTTTCGGAGACAAATCAATTGCCATTGCTCATTCATTGTGTGGGATTCAGCCATGAAATTATTCGCCTTCATCAATCTGTCAGGCCTGAGCAAGCCTGGATTATACATGGTTTCAGGGGAAAACCCGAATTGGCATTACAGTTTTTGAAAGAAGATATTTATTTGTCTTTTGGAGAAAAATTCAATACAGAATCTGTGAAAATTACTCCTTTAAACAGGCTATTGATAGAAACTGATGAAAGTCAAATAGCCATTGAAAATTTGTATCAACGCATCGCAGAGATTAAAGAGTGTGATGTGAGAGAATTAAAAACGGCGAACGATTTATTTGGGATTTAAGGCTTAAACTGATGTACTATATTAATTGAACTCCATCTCTGTGTTCCATATCCCATTAGTTAGAAAAAACCATTACCTTTGTCCTTCAATATTTTTATGGAAATGAAAAGAATTTTTCTATTTGCTTGTGTTGTATTCAGCTCTGTGGCTGTTTTTTCACAGTTTCGACTCAACGCTGATTTATTAAAACTAAACAATGTATTCAGTGCCATTACCAATCTTTATGTAGATTCCGTAGATGAAAAGAAATTGGTAGAAACGGCAATTGTTGCGACTTTGAAGGATTTAGATCCTCACTCATCCTACATTCCGAAAGAAGAGGTTGAGAAATTAAATGAACCTTTGGAAGGAAGTTTTGAAGGAGTGGGCATACAATTTCAGATTTTCAATGATACCATATTGGTGGTTCAAACCATTACCGATACACCGGCTGAAAAGGTAGGGGTGAAGCCGGGCGACAGAATTGTGTATATAGATGGTGAGTTGATAGCCGGACAGAAAATACAAAATTCAGATGTGACAAAACGATTGCGGGGAAAGAAAGGATCGGAGGTAGAAGTAAAAATTTTGCGCCGCGGTGTGCCGGAATTAATCTTGTTTAAAATCATCCGCGATAAAATACCGGTTAACAGCATTGATGCGTCTTATATGATTGATAAAGAAATCGGTTACATTAAAATTAATAATTTCGGCAGCAAGACCATTGATGAATACAAAACTGCATTTTTCGCTTTGAAAAAGGAGGGCATGAAACATTTAATTTTAAACCTTCAAGGTAACGGAGGTGGTTATCTCAATGCAGCCATCGAATTGGCGGATGAGTTTTTGGGTCGGGATAAGCTGATTGTATATACGGAGGGCTTAAAGCAAAGACGCATGACTTCTACTGCAACGGCTATCGGGGGATTTGAGCAAGGAAAGCTGATTATTTTAGTAGATGAATATTCTGCTTCAGCGAGTGAAATCGTTTCAGGTGCCGTACAGGATTGGGACCGAGGAATAATTATAGGTAGGCGAACATTCGGTAAAGGATTGGTACAACGCCAAATTTCTTTGTCCGATGGATCTATGTTGCGTTTAACAACATCACGCTATTATACGCCAAGTGGCAGATCCATTCAAAAACCTTATAAAGATGGCGTAGAAAAATACAGAAAAGATTTGGCAGACAGGTACGAACATGGTGAGATGCAGCATATTGATTCCATTCATTTTTCTGATTCGCTCAAATACACAACCAATGTGTTAAAAAGGACGGTTTATGGTGGGGGTGGTATCATGCCCGATGTGTTTATTCCTTTAGATACAACTCGCTTTACCGATTTCCACAGAAAAATTGTGGCTCAAGGTATCATGAATAAAATTGTGGTTCAATACAATGACAGGAACAGAGATAGTTTGAAAAGGAAATACCGTGATTTTGAGCAATATAAAAACACATTCTCCATAGATAATACGGATTTGTTGAATCAAATGAAAGCAATGGCAGAACAAGAAGGAATTGTGTATAATGAAGAGCAATACAATCAATCAAAAGACTTGATAAGCTTACAATTAAAAGCCCTTATTGCGCGTGATATTTGGTCAATGAACGAATATTATCGTATCATGGATGTAGAAAATGAAGCACTGCAACGAGCCATATACATCCTCCGAAACCCTGATGAATACAGTCAAATTCTAAGCAACAATTTGGAATACGAAACCCTAATTTCAGAATTTGCACCTCATGAACCCGGACCTCGGAACCCGTAACACAGAACTCAGAACTCAGAACTCAGAACTAAATCATGCTCCCCTATCTTTCCCAGCACTTCATCGAAATCATCGGTACCCTGCTCAGTTTAGTGTACCTCTATCTTTCGATTCAGCAAAAAATCAGCCTTTGGATTTTTGGTTTTTTGAGCTCTGCATTGTACACTGTAATTTTCTTCCAAAGTAAATTCTATGCTGATATGTCTTTGCAGATTTATTATTTGGTGATAAGCGTGTATGGATGGATTAGTTGGAAGAAAGGCAAAGCTGATACGGGAGAGGATTTACCTGTTCGAAAAACGACGATACATCAGGGCATCATGCTTACATCCTTGACGGTTGCCGTCTTTTTTATCTATTATTACATCTTGACTGTCTTTACTGATTCTCCGGTGCCGATTGGAGATTCATTTACTACCGCTCTTAGCATCACTGCGACCTGGATGCTTGCTAAAAAAATGATAGAACATTGGTTTGTTTGGATTGTTGTAGATGCCGTCGCTGTGGGGCTGTACATATACAGAGGGCTTTATCCGACTGCTTTTTTATTTGTCGTTTATTCCGTCATGGCAATAGTCGGTTGGGTACAGTGGAAAAAGTCTTTGGATGCACAAAAGTTAATAATGTAAAATAATTAAAGAAATTTTTCTCTAATCAGAACTATAATTGTACTTTTGCAGGTCTTTTTTAAAACGTAAACAAACCTTACAGGCTTCCATTTTGTTCGGTTATATGATTTAGCAGCAAATCAACATTGAATATTGCAAGCAAGTAAGTACGTATAAAGCTTCAATATTAATTAAACAATTAAAATTCAAACTTAATTTTTATGTCTAAAGTAACTATAATAGGTGCCGGAAATGTTGGTGCAACATGCGCAAACATATTGGCTGTAAATGAAGTAGCAGACAAAGTAGTGTTGCTTGATGTAAAAGAAGGCATTTCTGAAGGAAAGGCCCTTGATATCATGCAAGCTTCCACTTTATTGGGATTTAACTCCACAGTGACAGGAAGTTCGAATGATTATACGCTTACCGCTGATTCTGACGTAGTTGTAATTACCTCAGGTATTCCCCGGAAGCCCGGTATGACCCGCGAGGAATTGATTGGTGTGAATGCTAAGATCGTAAATTCAGTAGTGGAAAATGTTCTGAAATATTCTCCGGATGCCATTTTGGTTATGATTAGCAACCCGATGGACACCATGACCTATCTCACATTAAAAAGTACCGGTTTACCTAAAAATAGAGTAATCGGCATGGGTGGTACTTTGGATAGTGCTCGTTTCAGGTGTTATTTAAGCAAGGCGCTAAATGCACAGCCCAATGAAATACAAGGTACTGTTATTGGCGGTCATGGTGACACAACCATGATTCCTCTGACACGTTTTGCCTCTTATAAAGGTCGTCCGGTTACTGAAATTTTAGACAAAGAAACGTTGGACAAAGCAGTTGCCAACACCATGGTGGGTGGTGCAACATTGACTAAATTGATTGGTACATCGGCCTGGTATGCTCCGGGAGCAGCAGCTGCTTATTTGATAAAGTCTGTTTTACGTGACCAGAAAAAAGTGATTACTTGTTCTGTTGAGTTGGACGGAGAATATGGCCAAAAGGATATCTGCATAGGTGTTCCTGTGGTTGTAGGACGAAGGGGGGTAGAACAAATTCTTGATTATAAATTAAATGAAGAAGAAATGAATTTGTTTATAAAAAGCTGCAATGC
Organism: Bacteroidetes bacterium ADurb.Bin174; assembly: GCA_002070265.1. Classification (GTDB taxonomy): domain Bacteria; phylum Bacteroidota; class Bacteroidia; order Bacteroidales; family Paludibacteraceae; genus Paludibacter. The sequence continues at coordinate 50,578 of MWCX01000036.1, forward strand.
TGTAAGAGCAACGAATAATATACTCAAAAATCTAGGAGTACTGTAAGTTCAGAATCGCTAATGCTTAACACAATACATTATATTGAGACGTAGGGTTTTTCCTTGCGTCTCTTTTTTGTGAAAGCCTTTATGCCTGTCAAGAACAGAGAACGAGAATGGAATGGCAAATAAGAAATGACGGCTTATTCTTTCATACCTTTCTTGACTCAGTCTGATATCCGATACTTAGTATCCAAAAAATCCATTATCTTTGAACTTTATTTCTTCAATCATCATTCAAATAAAATTGAAAATTATGAAGACTAAAGCCCTGATTTTGAGCCTAATATTCTGCTCACTGACCATCTTCTCCCAAGAGAAAATAAAAACCGGTTTTGGCTTTGGGGCCATTCCGGCCGTTTCTTTTGACTCTGACTTAGGTTTTCAGTATGGAGCCATTGTGAATTTATTTCATTATGGGGACGGAACACGCTACCCCAAATATGATCATTCTTTGTATTTGGAATGGTCGCGTTATACTAAAGGTACCGGCATCAATCGCATCATGTACGATTCCGAAAAGTTGATTCCCAACATCAGGACCACAGTTGATGTAACCTATTTTACCGATCAGATGCTGTCTTTTTACGGTTTCAATGGCTATCAATCCGTTTATGACGAAACTCAATCACGCTTGTTCAACAGCATGGAGCGCAATATGTTCCGTGCCAAAGTTGATGTACAAGGAAACTTCGGAATGTCAAAGTTTGGTTGGGTGGGAGGATATTCTTTTTATCATTTTGATATGGATACGGTGAATATCGGCAAGTTGGGTCTGGATGCCGAATCCGGTGGTTCACTCTATCAGCGTTATGTTAAACATGGAATTATCGGCGAAGATGAAGCCAATGGCGGGTATATCAATTACTTAAAAATCGGTTTAAAATATGATTCCCGTGACCAACAGGCATTTGCGTCCAAAGGCATTTGGACAGAAGCAGTAATCCAATCTGCCCTGGGATTCATCAATCCATTTCCTCACACCAAGTTTGCATTGATACACCGCCAGTACTTCCCCATCATCGAAAATGATATGGTGTTTGCGTACAGACTGACTTATCAGGCTACTGTAGGAAAAAGCAAGGTGCCGTATTACGCACAACCTCTTTTGATAACAAGCTTCTTAACTGCTGCTGAAAATCAAGGTTTGGGCGGCAAGAGATCACTTAGGGGTGTTATGCGAAACAGGGTGATAGGCAATGATATCGCCTTTGGTAATTTTGAATTCAGGTACAAGTTTTTCAAATTTTCGCTTTTTAATCAAAACTTTTATTTGGGTACCAATGTATTTTTTGATAGTGGAGTTATACTCAGACCTATCATTATCGAAGGTTTTGATAGCATGACACAAGAAGTTAAAGATGAATTGATGCTGACGGATTATAAATCCGGGAAATTTCACAATTCAGCGGGTATAGGCTTAAAAATCGGCTGGAACGAAAACTTTATCATTTCTGTTGACCATGGTCGCTCACTGAATAAAGCAGATGGTGTTGCAGGCACTTATGTCAACCTGAATTATATGTTCTAATGCTGACTACAACGGCTTTTTTATCTTTTGCACTGACCGTTTTTTACCTTTTGCTGATCTTTACCCTGATCAGAGGGTGGCATCGTATTCCTGATTTTGTAAATAAAACCAAGCTTAAAAAAGGGGGAAAGGCAATTTTACCGAAACCATCCATAGTGATCTGTTGCAAAAATGAAGAACAAAATCTTCCAACCTTGATTGAAGCCCTACGCAATCAAACACATCAAGATTTTGAGTTGATTTGGGTCAATGATCATTCTACGGACAATACCTTGTCTATATTGCAAAACTCATTGAGCTTGTTTGCAAAAGCACAACTCATTCAATCTTCCAAACCCGGAAAGAAACAGGCACAGCGAGCAGGAATATTAGCCACTACCCGTGACTTTATCATTACCACGGATGCCGACTGCGTACCTCATCCACTATGGATAGAAACCTTAGTGGAATTTCAACACAAGCAGCAAGCAGATTTGATCATTGCTCCCGTAAGATTTAACGGCGGAAATTCATTCTTTGCCAAATTGCAACAATTAGAGTTTGCTACCTTGGTTGGTTCAGGTTTGGCTGCTGCCGGTAATGGGAAACCGATTTTCTGCAATGCTGCAAATATGGCTTTCAGCAAAGAAAGTTGGTTAAAAAGTCAAGCGGATTTACACGCGGAAGAGATATCCGGTGACGATGTTTTTTTATTACATGCCATAAAAAAAAGAAAGGGTAAAATTGCACCCTTACTGTCGCCTGGTGCGTTCGTGATAACTGCGCCCAATCCAAACTTGAAAACCTTTATACATCAACGTACCAGATGGACCTCCAAAGCTGCCAAATATACGGATTGGGACATCATTGCAACCAGCTTGATTGTAAGTGCCATGAATGCTTTATTGTTGGTGTTGTTTTTTATGGGAATATTTTACAAAGAAATTTGGAACTTATGGGGGTTCGTTTTTCTGATTAAATTTTTTACGGATTATATCTTCCTCTTGAGGATTAAAGATTTTTTCCAGCTAAAACTTAGTTTTGGAATGATACTTTCATTATCCCTGCTTTATCCGCTTTATGTGGGAGCAGTGGGCTTAAGGTCAATTTTCAGGAACAAAAATAATTGGTGACTACTTAGTTACACGTAACAGGTCACCTTGCAGCATGGTTTTGTACCGTTTTAGACCTTCTTTTGAAGGTCCTTTTGTGGGATGCCCAACGCCAAAACTAATGTCGTAAACACTGCTGCAACTATCACATACCAATTGTCCCAAATCATTGGGTTTCACTTTGACAGATGGCAGTGCTTCGTGCGGACAAGCCAAATCAAAAGCACAATACTTACCTTCAAAGTCAGCATACACAATCACTCCCCCATAACCGATTCTATCTGTCAATTCTTTTCCCATCCTGGGTTCTTCAAACAACACATATGAATTGTTATTGTTTTTAAGTGTGGTATTATAGGGTGCTAATCGTAAATCTATATCTAAGAATACAGGATAGTTGGGAATGGAAGACACGTAATTACCCTCACATCCCATCAGTAAGACTGTGCATGCAAAAGATACAAAAATGCGAATTTTACTTATTGCTGTTGAACGCTTCATCCTGATATTGCTGAAATTTGTCAAGGTTGATTTGCACCCCAGAACCCGCACCTCGCACCACGGAACCCGCGATCCTAAATATCGAGAGTAACACAGCAGTTGGTACTTATGAGACGTCGCTAAATATAGTTTAGAACTCTACTGTAGGAGCTTTTTCACTACCTGCTTCAGCTTCAAAATATGCCTTCCTCTCAAAACCAAACATAGACGCAATAATATTGGTCGGGAAACGACGAATTTTAGCGTTGAAGTCCTTGCTCACTTCATTGAACCTTGTCCTTTCAGTAGAAATCCTGTTTTCAGTTCCTTCCAGTTGTACCTGCAATTCCTTGAAATTCTCGTTGGCTTTCAGATCCGGATAGTTTTCTGTGATCATCAGCAATCTACCTAATGCTGAACTTAATTCACCTTGTGCAGCCTGAAATTCCTGCAGTTTCTCAGGAGTAAGGTCGTTCGGGTCCACAGTCACTTGCGTAGCACGTGCCCTGGCTGAAACCACATTTTCTAAAGTTGTACTTTCATGTGCAGCATAACCTTTTACTGTTGCCACTAAATTAGGGATTAAATCGGCACGACGTTGATACTGATTTTCAACGTTGCTCCATTGCTTACCAACGTTTTCCTCCAATCCTACTAAGCTGTTGTAGGTACTGATAGCTGCAAACACCAAAATAACCAATATGGCTATGATGGATAATGTGATGATGGTTTTCTTTTTCATATGTTTAATTGTTTAACTGTTGAATCGTTGAATCGTTTAACTGTCTCGGAACTCGTTACCTCGGACCACGGAACCCGTGAACCCAGTTCACCATCTTCCGGTAGCTCCGCCTCCGCCCGACATGCCGCCACCGAAGCTGCCACCGCTAAATCCTCCTCCACTTCCAAATCCTCCGCGACCGCTGAAGATACTTCCGGCAGCCGAACCTGCAGCGATATGACCGCCCCTTGATATCCTCGGAAGATTATTGTTTTTATGATCTTCATGTCCGCAGAATTGACATTTGTAAGTCACGCGCTCTGTTCCTCCATGTATAAAAGTAGGTGCTACCATCACCGTTCTTTTATGTAAGGTAAAAGCTTTGGTTTTGCAATTTGGACATTCAGCATATACACTTGGTTTATCTAAAGTAAAAACTGCCTGATTACCACAATCTTTACACACAAAAACGTCATGGTCAACCGCATGAAGCTGTTCCTCAAACTGTTGCGAAACACTTAAATATTCGTCTTCCTTTTTCTCCGAAAGGATGCGCATGGTTCCATCACAAGCATTACACGGAATAGGCTGGCGACGGATCTTCCACATCATAATTTTGGAATATAGATTTGCCGGGTAAGTAACTACCGGCACGCCAAGTAGAAATAATAAGAAAACGGGATTTTCGACGAATAAAATAATCAACACAAAAGCAACAGCAGGAATACCGATATTCAATGTCAGCAGAATACTTTTCTTTTCACTTTTGAGTGCCTTGTATTTGCTGATGTTTGTGGGCAACAAATCGTTGTGTTTGATTTTCTTAACGGCTGAAGCAATCCATACGAATGAAATCAGGATGATGATCAGATAGATGGCTATAATGATGGGCAATACCACGCCCCACGCAATTGTTTTTTGGGCTTCTTCAAATTTTTCCTCTTCTAAAACGGAGACAACATGCTCCACTCCTTTGATAAATCCCTCGTCATAATTACCTGTTTTAAAATAAGGAAACATACTCTGATTCTGAATGCGGGAAGCCAATGCGTCCGGTAAAACTCCCTCTATACCATATCCGGTCTCAAAACGAATGGCACGTTGATCTTTAACAAACAGTATCAACAAACCATTATTATCCTTTTCCTTTCCTATTCCCCACTTTGTAAATAAATCAGTCGCAAATAATTCGATATTCTCATCTCCGATTGATTCAACCAATACTATAGCAACTTCTGTGAGGGTAGAGTCTTCAAGTGATTGCAACACATCATTCAACTGCTTAACAGTTCCGGTACTGATGATATTGTCCGGATTACTCACATGACTGCGTTGATCAATTATTTTTGGATTAGGAATATTGTTTAGGTTGTAAACAGAACCGAAAGCTTGCAGAGCAAGAAAAAGCAGACAACCCAACAAGCTACGTTTAAGGCTGATTTTTAATAATTTAGCTTTCAAAATATTCAATAATTATCTGTCTTTATTAATTCTAAGTCAAATTTCAATACAGAGTGAGGAGGTACAAGGCCTTGACCTTTTTTACCATAAGCTAACTCAGCAGGAATATAAAAGATAAAGTGCCATCCATCGCGCATCAATCGCAAGCCTTCCTGCCACCCTTTGATACTTTCTTGTAAATACATATAAGTATTTTCTTTCTCATCAAAAACTTTCCCCGAAATAAGCTGCCCTTTGTAAGACACTTTTACTCTGCTGGTAGGATGTGGTCTGGTGTATTTATATTCGTTATATATCACGTGATAACACAAACCACTTTCTGTTACGAAAAAATTAGAATCATTTTTATGAATTTCTTTAAACTCCTCAAGCCATTGGTCGTTCATAATTTTCCAATCGGCATATTTTTCTTCTTCACAAGCGGAGATTAGGACTATAGAAAATAGTATAAAACTAAAAATTGTCAGTTTGTTTATCATATTGTTAGCAAGATATTTCATTGTTTTTTATTCCTTTCTCTTATCTTGGCTGAAAAAGATTTTTTTGCAAAATCCGGCATGTTTCGTTGGGGGTCCCAACCTAAATAATTAAGGGGCAAAGTTACAATTTTTTTTATATTTGAAGGAATGAAGTCCATTGTTTTCCAATTTGAACGGATGAGATTGAATCCTTTGACTGCCATTTTCTCTGTTAAAGGTTGCAGACCTTGCTCAACTCTTGTTCTACGATTTTCAAGTAACAGGTCGGTAGATGGAATATGAACGGGATAAACTTTATTATAAGCTTCACAAAGTGTAGAGGCAAAGCTCAGGTGAGAAAAATCTTTTGCTGTTTTGATAAAATTTTTAGCTTTCCGTGGAACCATGGTTCAATGATGTTATTTCTTCAGAAGAAAGGTATAACTACCTATAATATTACCATCAGTAAAGAAATCAATGCGATAGGTACCCGGATAAAGAATTTCTTCAACTTTCCAGTAAATAACATCGCTCAACGCTTCTCCTCCGTATTCATACTCTTTTTTAGCAGAATAGCCTATCTTACCGTTTTCAAAGCTAAACATATTGTTGATGTCTTTGGTCAGCAATTCTCCGTCGGGTCTGGTGATTCTGACATACATGACTTTAGAACCGGGTTCGGCAGTGATATTTTTTGCTATCGTATAATCAAATTGCAAATGAGCAATGCGACTGAAAATTCCGGTTTTTCGGTTTCTATCATTTAAAGTGATAACGTTAAAATCAACTACTTCTAATTTTGAAGCCCTCGTAACTACTTCATGCAGATTTTCTTTTTCCCTTGATAACAACTCAACTTCATGTGAAGAAGCTTGATATTTTAACCTAATCTCCTGATTTTCCTGTTTGAGTTGTATATTTTCAGTATTCAGAGAGTCAATTTGAGCGACTAAATGCATCATGACTTTCCTGATCGAATCGAGTTCATCTTTTAATTCTTTTATCCTTCGGGCGTTGGTAGCACGGGTGTTACGCAACTCTTCCAACAACTCGCGAACACGTTCTTTTTCTGTTTCCAACTCTTTCAACAAAGAATCATTGCGAATGGTTGAAGTATAACCATCAAATTGATAAGTCAGATCTAAATATTCTTCTTCTACACGTTCTTTTTCCTGATCCATGATTTCGGTAACGGATTCAAGTTCCAATTCTTTCTGCCTGGCATCATTGTATAAATAACAAATGATGCCGATCAACGCCACAATCAGTAAAACAAGGATAAAATAAATCAGATTTTTAGATTTGAACATGATGAGTAGTTAGTAGATAGTAGTTTTATAAGAGTGAAATAATTTTTTCTAATTGGATGCCCCTGGAACCTTTAATTAATATAATTTGATTTTTGGGTTTTTCTTCTGAAAGAAACGCACAGAGTTTATCCACGTCATCAAAAGTGCGGTAGGCGTGTTGAGTTTTTTTAAATGTACTTCCAACCAAATAAACGGATTGAAATCCTTTTTCTTTTATTAAGTCCACTATCTTTTGATGTTCAGGCATTGCATGCTCTCCGAGTTCCAACATGTCGCCCAAAATTAACAATTTATTGTCATGTTTCAGTTGTAGGATATTCAAAATAGCAGCCTCCATGCTGGTAGGATTCGCATTATAAGCGTCTATGATCAATTTATTGTTGCCCGTTTCAAAAAATTGAGACCGATTGTTTTGGGGAACAAAAAACCCTATTCCTTGTTTTATTTGCGAGTTCTTCAACCCGAAGAAATGACCGATAGTCACGGCAGCCAATACATTCTCAGCATTATAAGTTCCAACCAAATGCGTGACAATCTCAAAAGTACTGCCCGTTTGACATTGCATGGTTAAATACGGATCACCGGATACGATTTTACCTGTAATGATGGATAAATCAGGATGATTTTTTATGCTGTATGCAATTTGTTTATCGGTAGAAAGTCCCGCATCGGCAGCCATTTCTTGCAAATAATTCAAATCGCTGTTGATAAAGACCCCCATGCCGTTGGATGCGATATGCGCATACAATTCTGCCTTGGTTTTCATCACTCCCTCGAAAGAGCCAAAGCCTTCTAAATGAGCTTTTCCAACATTAGTGATGATGCCAAAATCGGGTTGTGCAATTTCACACAAATGCTTTATTTCTCCCGGATGATTGGCACCCATTTCAACAATGGCCAACTGATGTTGATTGGTAAGCTGTAAAAGTGTCAGGGGTACACCGATGTGATTGTTTAAATTTCCCTGAGTAGCATGAACCTTATATTTTTCTTTTAAAACAGATGTAATCAATTCTTTAGTAGTCGTTTTTCCATTAGAACCGGTAATACCGATAATCCTCACTCCTACTCGCTTCCTGTGTGTGGCAGCCAATTCTTGCAGAGAATGCAACACGTCTTTCACGAGAACATAGCGCTCGTCAAGGGCGTATTCAGCTTCATCAACGACAGCATAGGAACAACCTTTCTCAAGTGCTTCGGCAGCGAAAGCATTCGCATTGTATTTTTCTCCTTTTAGGGCGAAAAAGATAGAGCCGGCAGGACAATTTCTGCTATCGGTCGTTACAACAGGATGTTTAAGAAAAATATCGTAAAGGTTCATACGATTATAATTTGTTTTTTAATTGTTCTGTGGAATTCGGAAACTTACATTATTATGGATTCAAATGTAACACACATTCTCTCCTAAATACTGCCTGCTGTCAATAACCGGATTTATTTAATTTGATATCCGAAAGACACATACCAGTTGCCTTGTCGTACATAGTCAATTTTACTTTTATCAAGGTTATTGATGCCCCAATCATAGCCGCCTTTGAGCATAAATTGTCGCCATTGCACGCCACCGCCTGCACCCAACTGGAAATTAATACGATGTAAACCTGATTTTAAACCGATGCGGTTGTCGTCCGGTTTGTACATGCTGCTTTTTCCTGAAATGATATGGGGATACACAGACGGGTCATTCAAATAAGAGATGGTTTTTTGATTCTGGATTAATCCGATTTGGAAATTGGGACCCAAAAAGCCAAATATTTTGAAATCTTTGAACAAAGGCTGATAATATACCAGACGTAAAGGTACTTCCACTGCATGGCTCCAACTTCTGTAAATTATACTATCAAAAACGCTTTCGTAACTTTGAACTTTATTCGAGTACCCAATGTTGTAATACAAACCCGTTTGCACTGCAAAATTGTATTTCAAATCGAAATCCGTTGAAGCACCGATGCGAACCGCATCGAAATAAGTTTCACTGGTTGACTTGCCTAATCTTTTGGGATTGAAGTATCCGCCTTCCAACATGATTTTTTGTGCATTCAGTCCACACAAAGCCACAACAGAAAGAAGCAGAATAACAATCGGTAATTTAAATCTCATTTTCACTGATGATTAATTGTAATATTTTGGAGCACAAAGATAGATTTTTTACTTGGGTTTACATGGATTTTTTAATGAAAGTTGAGAATTTCGACCCAGTTCCATGTGATAATCAGAAAAAATTTGTTACTTTGTGGGGCTGTCTATTCAACTATAAAACAGCAAGCTGCCTTAGAGTTTAGATTTATTACACATCCATATCATCATGAATATTATATTGGTTATTATTGGTATTGCAGCAGGTTTGATAATCGGATATCTGCTTGCAAAAAATCTTGTTTCACATACTATTTTGGTTGAGAAGAACAATTATGCCGATTTGGATAAAGAATTTGCTGCTTTGAAAGCCCGGACTGAAAATGAAATCGTCAATCTTGAAAAACAGCTTGATGAAAAACAGAACGAATTGGACGCTTTCTTGGAAAAGATGGACGCAAAAGATAAATTACTAAGGGAGCAAAACGTAAAAACCACTGAGAAAGAGGCTGAAGTCAAGGCATTACAAGAAAAGCTGGCTACCCTGAAAGAGGAAGTTGACAAGATAGGGGAAAAATACGCTGCAGAATTTAAAAATCTTGCCAACGAAATTTTGGAAGATAAATCACAGCGTTTTACACAGCGTAACAAAGAAAATTTAGAAGCCCTTTTAAAACCTTTGGATGAAAACATCAAGGAATTTAAGAAAACCGTAACGGAAGTATATGATAAAGAATCCAAAGAGCGTTTTTCCCTTGGCAATGAAGTTAAAAAGTTAGCTGATTTAAATCAACTGATGAGTGAAGAAGCCCGTAATCTGACAAAGGCGTTGAAAGGAGACAGCAAGACGCAAGGTGATTGGGGCGAAATGATATTGGAGTCCATTTTAGAAAAATCCGGATTGCGGAAAGACGAAGAATATTTCATACAAGAAGAGCTTAAGGATGAGGAGGGTAAATCTTTACGTTCAAGCTCTGAAAATAAAAAAATGCGTCCGGATGCTGTTGTCATGTATCCTGACAATCGTACTGTAATCATAGACTCCAAAGTCTCTCTGAACGCATTCACGAGATACATTGATGCGCCTGATCCGGAAACTCAGCAAAAAGAATTGGATGCCCATGTGGCTGCGATTAAAAATCACATCATCACCTTAAGCACTAAGGGATATGACGATTACGACAAATCACTCGATTTCGTGATGATGTTTATTCCGAGTGAGCCTGCCTATATTGCAGCCATGCAAGGCGATAAAGATTTATGGTCATTTGCCTATGACAAAAGAATTTTGCTGATGAACCCCACGAATCTGATTACTTCACTGAAACTAATTTCAGATTTATGGAAAAGAGAATATCAAAATCGGAATGCTCTGGCTATTGCTGAAAGAGGTGCGTTGCTGTACGACAAATTTGCAGGATTTATCGATAACATGAAAGATATAGGTAAAAAATTAGAGCAGGCGACAGAATCCTATACAGCAGCTTTCGGTCAACTTGCAACCGGACGCGGAAATTTGATGCGTCAGGCAGAGGAACTCAGAGAGTTGGGTATAAAACCAAAGAAAAGCTTGGCTATAGGCGACTTTAAAGAAGAAAATTGAATATTCGTATTGAGACAGCCCCTACTATAGTTATATTTTGTATTACACATTAAAAAATTACATCATGGATCAACAAAAAAAGCCCACACAACTTAATATTGAATTAAGTCCTGAAATTGCAGAAGGCATTTATTCCAATCTTGCCATCATATCCCATTCAACTTCAGAATTTGTTATTGATTTTGTCAGAATTATGCCCGGAACACCCAAGGCAAATGTAAAATCACGAATTATTCTAACTCCCGAGCACGCCAAAAGACTTTTATTTGCTTTGCAGGAAAACATAGCCAAGTATGAAGCCCAGAACGGCAAGATAAAAATTTCCGAATCTCAGATGACACCGCCTATTCCAATGGGATTTGGAGGGGGAGAAGCTTAGTCTGAAGATATTGTAAATCTCCAGGGGATATTTTTCCAATATTCTCCGGCATAATCAATTCCTATGCGAGGTGAGGATTCGTAATTTGTAACGAGAGGAGCATCTTCTATCCAGATGCGTTTTGATTGCCTTAAGTCTTCACCGTTGAAACTTCGATCAATTTCTAAAATTTTTCCGACCCGCCCCGGACCCTTTGTTTTGTTTAGAGATCTAATCAGAACAGCTTCAGGATGATTGATGTTTCCGGAAACGATATTCAACATTTGGTACATACCATAAATTAGATAAACATACAACACACCGCCTTCTGCGTATAGTGTTTCGGTACGTGGTGTTCTACCTTTACTGGCATGACAGGCAAGATCTTCCGTGCCCATGTATGCCTCCGTTTCAGTAATGATAAATTTTTCAACAAAGCCGTCAGGATAAGAACGAACCAAAATTTTACCTAACAACGCTTTGGCTAAAGATACCGCATCTTGTTGAAAAAAATTATCGCTGATACGACTCATGTATTATTTATTATTGTATTAAACACCCAAATTTTCTAACCTCGAAACTCAGAACTCAAAACTCAAAACTCAGAACTCAGAACTCAAAACTCGGAACTCGGAACTCGGAACTCGGAACTCGGAACTCAAAAGTAACGCAGTAGTTGGCTGTTTATGACAAAAAGCCATGAAACAACAAAAATACAAGAATAATTTTATGTATAAAAAAACACCCTACTACTTGTAGGTTAAAAATCTTTTTGTAACTTTGCAGCCCGTTTTGGGATTTTTTTTTGAATAAACAGTATAAACTAATTTTAAATGCCTACAATTCAACAGTTAGTTAGAAAAGGAAGAACGGTAATTACCGATACAAGTAAGTCTCCGGCTTTGGATTCTTGTCCGCAGCGCCGCGGAGTTTGTGTGCGTGTATATACCACTACTCCTAAAAAGCCAAACTCTGCCATGCGGAAGGTGGCGCGTGTACGTTTGACTAACCAAAAGGAAGTGAATGCTTACATTCCAGGTGAAGGTCATAATTTGCAAGAGCACTCAATTGTGATGGTTCGCGGCGGACGTGTAAAAGATCTTCCCGGTGTTCGTTATCACGTAGTTCGAGGTTCGTTAGATACAGCCGGTGTTGCCGGTCGTACACAACGTCGTTCAAAATACGGTACTAAGCGTCCGAAACAGACGAAATAAAAAGTAAATTTATAAATACTAAATAAGTATAAGAGAGATTTAAAAATCAAGTTATAAACTTGTTTTACCGGTAGCAGATGAAGGTTGAGTAAACAGCTTAGCGGAGCATGTTGAAGCGAGACTAAAGAGCAACCAAAAACAAACAATTTTTTTAAAAAATGAGAAAGTCGAAACCAAAGAAACGGGTTATCCTACCCGATCCCGTTTTCAACGAGTCGATGGTTACCCAATTTGTGAACCACTTAATGTTCGATGGCAAAAAATCAATTGCTTTCGATATTTTCTATTCCTCTTTAGAAGTTGTGAAAAACAAACTTCCAAACGAAGATAAAACTCCCCTCGAAATCTGGAAGAAAGCGCTCGAAAATGTTACCCCCTTGGTAGAAGTTAAATCACGCCGTGTCGGCGGAGCAACATTCCAGGTTCCTACAGAAATCCGACCGGACAGGAAGGAATCAGTTTCAATGAAAAATCTTATATTGTATGCACGTAAGCGTGGTGGACGTTCGATGGCTGAGAAATTAGCTGCTGAGATTATTGATGCGTACAACAGCCAAGGTGGAGCTTTTAAACGTAAAGAAGATATGCACCGAATGGCAGAAGCAAACCGTGCTTTTGCTCACTTTAGATTCTAATTCATTTGTAAAGCACAAATAAATTTGGAAATACACTGTAATTAATGGCTCAAGATTTAAAATATAACAGAAATATCGGTATTATGGCGCACATCGATGCCGGAAAGACGACTACATCAGAACGGATATTGTATTATACCGGTCTGACGCATAAAGTCGGAGAAGTGCATGATGGTGCTGCTACCATGGACTGGATGGCACAGGAGCAGGAAAGGGGCATTACCATTACCTCCGCTGCCACTACAACGTCTTGGGTCTATCAAGGAAATAAATATAAAATCAATTTAATCGACACTCCCGGACACGTTGATTTTACAGTAGAAGTTGAACGTTCATTACGCATTTTAGATGGCGCCATTGCTACGTTTTGTGCCGTAGGAGGTGTTGAGCCTCAGTCGGAGACCGTATGGCATCAGGCTGACAAGTACAATGTTCCACGCATCTGTTATGTTAATAAAATGGACAGGTCGGGAGCCAACTTTTTTGAAGTTGTTCGTCAAGTAGAAAAGGTGCTTGGTGCTAGACCATGCCCCATTCAAATTCCTGTCGGCGCAGAAGAAAAATTCAAAGGTGTTGTTGACTTGATCAAGATGAAAGCCGTTATTTGGCCCGATGATTCAGTAACAGCAATCTATCAGGAAAAAGAAATACCGGCTGACTTACTTGATGAAGCAAAAGAGTGGAGAGACAAGATGCTCGAAACCATTGCGGAATTTGATGAAGTTGTGATGGAGAAGTATTTTAATGACCCGTCAACCATCACGGAAGAGGAAATCAAAACAGCAGTGCGTAAGGCTACTTTGTCAATGGAAATTAATCCGATGATATGCGGTTCTTCTTTTAAGAATAAAGGTGTGCAAACCATGTTGGATGCTGTTTGTGCATTTTTACCCAGTCCGTTGGATACTGATGTAATTGTAGGTACAGATCCGCATGATTTTGGAAAGGAAATTGTTCGCCACCCTAAGTCGGATGAGCCTTTAACTGCTCTTGCATTTAAAATTGCAACCGATCCTTATGTAGGTAGGTTGTGTTTCTTTCGCGTGTACTCAGGCGTATTGAAAGCCGGTTCTTACGTGTATAATTCCCGTTCAGGAAAAAAAGAACGCATTGCCCGCATCTTTCAAATGCACTCCAACAAACAAAATCCTGTAGAATTTATTTCTGCGGGTGATATTGGTGCAGGTGTCGGCTTCAAGGATATTCGTACCGGAGATACGCTTTGTGATGAGAGCCATCAAATTTTACTTGAGTCCATAGACTTCCCTGATCCCGTTTTAGGTATCGCAGTTGAACCGAAGACAGAAAAGGACTTGGATAGATTGAGTGTGGGACTTTCCAAATTAGCTGAGGAAGATCCGACATTTACTGTGCATACGGATGAGCAATCCGGTCAGACCGTTATCTCAGGAATGGGTGAACTTCACCTGGAAATAATTATAGACCGACTGAAACGCGAGTTTAAGGTAGAATGTAATCAAGGACGTCCTCAGGTATCTTACAGGGAAGCTATTACAGAGGCAGTAGAAATTCGTGAAGTATATAAAAAGCAAACCGGTGGTCGCGGTAAATTTGCCGATATAGTCGTTCGTCTTGAACCTGCCGACTCAGATTTCGAAGGTTCTTTACAGTTTATAGATCTTGTGAAAGGTGGAAATATTCCCAAAGAATATATTCCCTCTGTACAGAAAGGTTTTCAGGTTGCAATGAAAAACGGCGTATTAGCCGGCTTTCCCATGTCGAAATTGAAAGTTACATTGATTGACGGATCTTATCATCCCGTTGATTCGGATCAGCTTTCATTTGAGATATGTGCACAGTTGGCTTTCAGAAAAGCATGTGTGAAGGCAAAACCTATTTTGTTAGAGCCTATCATGAAGATAGAAGTGGTGACTCCTGAAGAAAATATGGGCGATGTCATTGCTGACCTCAACAAACGCAGGGGACAGATTGAAGGCATGGAATCCAGTCGTGCCGGTGCCCGGATTGTAAAGGCTAAGGTGCCATTAGCTGAAACTTTCGGATATGTGACAGCCTTACGTACCATCAGTTCGGGTCGTGCAACTTCTTCCATGGAGTTTTCGAACTATGCTGAGGTGTCGAATGCTCTTGCCAAAGTTGTGTTGACGGAAGCAGGAGGTAAGGTGGATTTATTGTAAACCCGTAAATCTTCAGGAATGAATGATTTTTGGGAATTTTGAATTTGAAAGAAAATAAACTTTTTGATTAGCGAATGACTCTTAATTAAAAAGTTGATGATAAAAATAATAACTAATTAAAAAAGAATGCTTGCTGAAAGTTCTCCCTTGGGGAAATATAGGGGGCTGTTAAAATCATTATGAGTCAGAAAATTAGAATTAAATTAAAATCGTACGATTACAATCTGGTTGATAAATCAGCAGAGAAAATTGTGAAAACAGTAAAATCTACAGGTGCCCATGTAAGCGGTCCGATTCCTTTGCCAACGCACAAAAGGATTTTTACGGTGAACCGTTCCACTTTTGTGAATAAGAAATCGCGTGAACAGTTTGAGTTGTCCTCTTATAAAAGACTGATTGACATCCATAACTCTTCAGCCAAAACTGTAGATGCCCTCATGAAGTTAGAACTTCCCAGCGGGGTTGAAGTAGAAATTAAAGTATAAAGCCTCTTCAAACTTCTTCGAAAGTGAAGATTTGAAAGTGCTAAAATAAATTTTAAACTCGTCTCTTGATAATCCTCTTTTAAAGGATTTAGGGAGCTAATTATTAATTGAAATGCCAGGATTAATTGGAAAAAAAATCGGAATGACATCGGTTTTCAGTGCCGACGGTAAAAATATGCCGTGCACTGTTATTGAAGCAGGTCCTTGTGTTGTTACTCAAATCAAAACAATAGAAAAAGACGGGTATGAGGCAGTTCAGCTGGGCTTTCAGGAAAAGAAAGACAAGCACACCAACAAGCCTCAGGCAGGTCATTTTAAAGCTGCAGGAGTAGCGCCGCAAAGACACTTGGTTGAGTTCAATGAATTTGATAAAAAACTCAAATTAGGTGATCAAGTCACTGTAGAAGTGTTTGAAGTTAACTCATTTGTTGATGTAGTTGGAACTTCAAAGGGTAAAGGTTTTCAAGGCGTTGTGAAGCGTCATGGTTTTAGCGGAGTAAAAGAATCGAGCCACGGGCAGAAGCATCAGCGTGTTCCGGGTTCGATAGGTGCTTCTTCTGATCCGTCGCGTGTGATCAAGGGACTGCGCATGGCAGGTCGTATGGGAGGCGACAGAGTGACCATTCACAACTTACAGGTTTTAAAAGTGATTCCGGAACATAATCTTTTAATGGTAAAAGGTTCCGTTCCCGGTGCTAAAGGTTCAATCGTTATCATCAATAAATAATCATGGAATTAAGTATATTTAATGTAAAAGGAGAAGATACGGGAAGAAAAATTTCCTTGAATGAAGCTGTCTTCGGAATAGAGCCAAATGACCATGCTATTTATTTAGATGTAAAACAGTATTTGGCAAACCAACGTCAGGGAACGCACAAGACAAAGGGTCGTAGTGAAGTAAAAGGCTCGCGCCGTAAATTAGGACGTCAAAAGGGAGGCGGTGGTGCTCGTCCCGGTGACGTCAAATCTCCTGTACGTGTTGGAGGAGGTACCATCTTTGGTCCGGTTCCGCGCGATTACGGATTTAAGTTGAATAAAAAAGTAAAACAACTGGCTCGTAAATCAGCTTTGAGTTATAAGGCAAAAGAAAACCTGATCACAGTGGTAGATCAGATTGAGTTTGATGCTCCCAAGACCAAAGATATGATTGCTTTGACACAAAATTTGAAGCTTGCAGATAAAAAAGCGTTAATTATTTTAGCAAACGGAAATAAAAACGTATATTTGTCGGCTCGAAATTTAGCCAAAGTGAAAGTTGTAACAGTTTCGGAATTAAACACTTACAAAGTGCTTGATGCAAAAAATCTTATAATTACCGAAGAAGCTGTTGCTGCAGTAGAACAAACTTTTAAAGCATAGGAGGCCAATTATGAATATTATCATGAAACCGATTGTAACGGAAAAGATGACCGGATTGGGTGAAAAACTCAATCGCTATGGCTTTAAGGTTCAGAGAGATGCGAATAAAATCGAGATCAAAAACGCCATTGAAACTTTGTATAATGTAACCGTAATAGATGTAAACACCATGATTGCTGCTCCGAAGAAAAAGAATCGTTATACGAAGAGCGGTGCAATTACCGGAAAGACATCAGCTTATAAAAAAGCTATAGTTACATTGAAAGAAGGCGAGACCATAGATTTTTACAGTAATATTTAAATTAAACTGTAAATTATAAATTGTAAATAGTTAAATTGTAAATATACAAATGCCTGTACGTAAATTAAAGCCCACAACACCGGGGCAAAGACATAAGATTATTGGTACCTTCGACGCAATTACTTCGAAGACACCAGAAAAATCTCTTGTTAGCGGTATTAAAAAAACCGGAGGCCGTAACCATCAAGGAAAAATGACTGTCCGTAATATGGGTGGCGGTCACAAGAGAAAATATAGAGTAATTGATTTCAAACGCAACAAGGATGGTATTCCTGCAACTGTAAAGAGCATTGAATACGATCCGAATCGTTCGGCAAATATCGCTTTGCTGTTCTATGCGGATGGTGAAAAGCGGTATATTTTGGCTCCCAACGGATTACAGGTAGGCCAAAAGATATTGTCAGGAGCAGAAGCTGCTCCCGAAGTAGGGAATGCACTTCCGATGCAGAATATTCCTTTGGGTACTATCATTCACAATATTGAACTAAGACCGGGTCAGGGAGCAGCCATGGTGCGCTCAGCCGGTACTTTTGCTCAGTTAAGTTCACGTGAAGATAAATACGCTGTGATTAAGTTGCCTTCAGGTGAGTTGCGTAAAGTGTTGTCTGCATGTAAAGCTACGATTGGAGCCGTTGGAAATTCCGATCATGCATTGCAGCAATCCGGTAAAGCCGGACGCTCACGTTGGCTCGGACGTCGTCCACGCGTTCGTGGTGTAGCCATGAACCCGATAGATCACCCGATGGGTGGTGGTGAAGGTCGTGCTTCCGGAGGACAACCTCGTTCACGTACAGGAGTACTTTCTAAAGGGTACAAGACACGTGCGCCTAAGAAGCAGTCAAGTCAATATATAATTGAAAGGAAGAAAAAATAACAGTTAACAAGTAATAGAATAAAATGAGCCGTTCATTAAAAAAAGGACCCTATATTAATTTGAAGCTTGAAAAGAAGGTGGTGGACATGAATGAAAGCAGGAAGAAGACTGTTATCAAAACTTGGTCACGTGCCACTATGATTTCGCCGGATTTTGTAGGTCATACCATTGCAGTTCATAATGGAAACAAATTTATTCCTGTATATATTACCGAAAATATGGTTGGTCACAAGTTGGGTGAATTTGCACCAACTCGTAACTTCCGCGGTCACGGTGGTAAGAAGAAATAATCCATTGAAACTATTTAATAAAAAGCATTAAAAATTTCCGAAATGGGTGCAAGAAAAAGAATATCAGCAGAAAAAAGAAAAGAAGCAAATAAAACGCAGTACTTTGCGAAACTTAATAATGTTCCGACTTCTCCGCGTAAAATGCGCTTGGTGGCAGATATGATCAGAGGTATGGAAGTCAACAAAGCATTAAGTATTTTAAAGTTCTCGCCAAAAGAAGCTTCCGGAAGATTAGAGAAGTTGCTTAAATCCGCAATTTCCAATTGGGAGCAGAAAACAGAACAAAAAGCAGACAGCGTTGATTTGTATGTAAGTCAGATTTACGTTGATTCGGCTACGATGCTGAAGCGTCTCCGTCCGGCTCCTCAGGGTCGTGGTTATCGTATTCGCAAACGTTCGAATCACGTTACAATATATGTAGATACCAAAAATAATAACGAAAACGAAAATTAATACTCGATGGGACAAAAAACTAATCCAGTAAGCAATCGCTTAGCAATTATCCGTGGATGGGACTCGAATTGGTATGGTGGAAACAATTACGGTGACACGCTTTTAGAGGACTATAAACTCAGAAAATATCTGAATACCCGGTTGGCAAAAGCCAGTGTGTCGCGTATTATAATTGAACGTACCTTGAAACTGGTTACCATAACGGTATGTACCTCTCGTCCGGGTATTATTATCGGTAAAGGCGGACAAGAAGTAGATAAACTAAAAGAAGAATTAAAGAAAATTACTGATAAGGAAATTCAAATCAATATTTTCGAAATCAAACGCCCTGAGCTTGACGCAGTAATCGTTGCAAATAACGTTGCGCGACAGCTTGAAGGAAAGATAGCTTATCGTCGTGCTGTTAAAATGGCTATTGCTTCAACCATGCGTATGGGTGCTGAAGGTATCAAAATCCAGATATCCGGACGTTTAAACGGAGCTGAGATGGCTCGTTCGGAAATGTATAAAGAAGGTAGAACTCCTTTACATACATTCAGAGCCGATATCGACTATGCCCATGCTGAAGCCTTGACTAAGGTCGGCCTCATAGGTGTTAAGGTTTGGATTTGTCGTGGCGAAATTTACGGTAAGAAAGATTTATCACCCACTTACGGTGCTTCTAAAGAAATAGGTGGTCGCAGAAGCGATGATCGTTTCAGTGAAGGCGGTGGTAAAGGCTTTAGAAGAAGAAGGAAATAATATGTATTTAATGAATTTGATGTAAATATATTATGTTACAACCTAAGAAAACAAAGTTCAGGAAACAGCAAAAGGGGCGCATGAAAGGCGATGCTCAAAGAGGGAACCAATTGGCTTTCGGTTCTTTTGGGATAAAATCACTGCAATCCAAATGGCTTACCGGGCGTCAAATAGAAGCCGCACGTGTTGCTGTTACCCGTTATATGCAACGTCAGGGACAGATATGGATTCGGGTTTTTCCCGATAAGCCAATCACAAAAAAACCTGCTGAAGTGCGTATGGGTAAAGGTAAAGGTGCTCCCGAAGAATTCGTTGTGCCTGTAACTCCCGGCAGAGTGATTATAGAAGTAGAAGGTGTATCTTACGAAATAGCTAAAGAAGCATTGCGTTTAGCTGCTCAAAAATTACCGGTTACCACACGTTTTGTAGTAAGACGTGATTATGATACAACTCAAAATGCTTAATGAGGTATGAGACGAACATGAACAAATTTAATCGATTATGAATGATTGAATTGGTTTATCGAGAGTTCTATACGACAGCTTAAAAACAAATTATTATCGTATGAAAATCAGAGAAATAAGAGAATTAAGTAATCAAGAGATTCTTGAACGTTTGGATGCTGAAAGAGAGCATTTGGTGCGATTGAAGTTGAATCACTCCATATCTCCGCTTGACAATCCGTTGCAAATAAAAGAAGTACGTCGTACAATTGCCCGTCTTGCAACCGAATTACATCAGCGTGAAAATAATTAATTTAAATAACATTGACACGGATGGAAAGAAATCTAAGGAAAGAAAGAACGGGTGTTGTATTTAGCAACAAGATGGATAAAACCATTACTGTTGTTGTAAGATGGAAAGAGAAGCACCCTATTTACGGTAAGTTCGTAAATAAAACAAAAAAATATCATGTGCATGATGAGAAGAATGAATCCAATATCGGTGATACCGTACGAATCATGGAAACTCGTCCGCTGAGTAAGTTAAAAAGATGGAGATTAATTGAAATTATCGAAAGGGCTAAGTAATTATGATACAACAAGAATCAAGACTCAATGTTGCGGATAACTCCGGTGCAAAAGAAGTACTGTGTATCCGTGTTTTAGGAGGAACCGGCAAACGCTACGCTTCTTTAGGTGATGTGATAGTGGTGACTGTAAAAAGTGCCGTGCCGTCATCCGAAATTAAAAAAGGTGTTGTTTCAAAAGCAGTGATAGTGCGCACGAAAAAAGAAGTTCGCAGGGCAGACGGATCTTATATTCGTTTTGACGATAATGCCTGTGTGTTATTGAATAATGCAGGGGAGATTCGTGGAAGTCGTATTTTCGGACCCGTAGCACGTGAGTTACGTGCAACAAACATGAAAATCATATCACTTGCGCCTGAAGTATTATAATTTTCATAAAATTAATTCGTGATGAGTAAATTACATATCAAAAAAGGTGACACGGTTTATGTGAATTCTGGTGAGGACAAAGGTAAGACTGGTCGTGTGTTGAAAGTACTTGTTGATAAGCAACGAGCTATCGTAGAAGGTATCAACATGGTTTCGAAACATACAAAACCAAGTGCTAAAAGTCCACACGGTGGTATTGTTAAACAGGAACTTCCCATACATATTTCAAATTTGAATCTGCTTGAAAACGGAAAGCCCGTTCGTGTCGGAAGAAAATTGAATGCGGAAGGTAAATTAGTACGTGTTTCCAAAAAAACAGGAGAAGAGATTTAAGCAATGAACACAGCAAGTTTTAAACAAGATTATAGAGAACGCATTGTTCCTACATTGATAAAGGAGTTTGGTTATAAGTCCGTAATGCAGGTTCCCAAGCTGGAGAAAATTGTACTCAACCAAGGATTGGGAGCTGCTGTTGCCGACAGGAAGATCATTGATAATGCAATCAGTGAAATGACTGCCATAACCGGTCAGAAGGCTGTTCAAACACTGTCTACAAAAGACGTTTCAAATTTCAAATTACGTAGAAAAATGCCTATCGGCGTACGTGTTACGCTTCGTGGCGATCGCATGTACGAGTTTTTGGAACGTTTGACCCGGATGGCACTTCCGCGTGTACGCGACTTCAGAGGAATTAGTAATAAATTGGATGGTAGAGGTAACTATACCTTGGGAATACAGGAACAGATTATTTTTCCGGAAATCAATATTGATAATGTCAGTCGATTGACCGGGATGAATATTTCCTTTGTTACAACTGCTAAAACCGATGAAGAAGGTTATGCATTGCTGAGAGAATTTGGCTTACCATTTAAGAAAGATTAATAAAAAGAGATAGATACAATGTCAAAAGAATCAATGAAAGCCCGTGAGGTGAAAAGAGCGAGGATGATTGCAAAATATGCGGCTAAACGTGAACAGTATATTGCCGAAGGTAATTATGATGCACTTCAGACTCTTCCAAGAAACTCGTCGCCCATTCGCTATCACAACCGTTGTAAAATTACCGGTCGTCCGAAAGGATACATGAGACAGTTTGGAATTTCTCGCATTCAGTTCAGGGAAATGGCGTCAAAGGGTTTGATACCCGGCGTAAAAAAAGCAAGTTGGTAAAGCCTCTAACCCCCAAAGGGGTGGATGTTAGGAGATTACCAATATAATTATTGATAATAATTAATTATTTATAATTGCTCTCAAAAATTCCCCTTCGGGGGATTTAGGGGGTTTAAATATTGTCCCGGCAGTCGGGATTAATTTAAAAATAAAAATATGACAGATCCAATTGCAGATTATTTAACGAGATTGCGGAATGCTATTCAGGCGAAACATCGAATTGTAGAGATTCCTGCATCCAATCTCAAAAAAGAAATAACCCGTATTTTACATGAGCAGGGTTATGTGCTTCACTACAAATTTGTAGATGACGGACCACAAGGTACCATTAAAATTGCATTGAAATACGATCCTGTAAACAAGGTGAATGCAATAAAAAAACTTATCAGGGTGTCAACTCCAGGTTTACGTAAATACACCGGGTATAAGGATATGCCACGTGTTTTGAACGGACTTGGAATTGCAATCGTATCTACTTCACAGGGTGTTATGACCAATAAAGAGGCATGTAGGTTGAAAGTAGGTGGTGAGGTATTATGTTATGTTTATTAATTGAGGAGGAGAGAAGTATGTCAAGAATTGGAAATTTACCCATTACTATCCCGAGTGGAGTAAGCATAACACAAAAGGACTCTGTTGTTACGGTTAAAGGTCCGAAGGGAGAACTAACACAAGAGATTAATCCTAATATTACCGTTTCTGTTGAAAACAATCAATGTCATGTAGCACGTGCTAATGATGAGAAGCAAAATCGTGCACTGCATGGTCTGTACCGTTCCCTCATCCAAAATATGGTTACAGGTGTTTCTAAAGGATATCAAAAAACATTGGAACTTGTAGGGGTGGGATATAGGGTTAGCAATCAAGGTCAGCTCTTAGAGCTTTCCTTAGGTTATACCCACAATATTTACATGAGTTTACCTGCAGAAATCAAGGTTGAAACCAAGATGGAGCGAAACAAGAATCCGCTGATTATCCTTGAGAGTGCTGACAAGCAATTGATTGGACAGGTTTGTGCGAAGATTCGTTCATTCCGTAAACCGGAGCCTTATAAAGGAAAAGGTGTTAAATTCTTGGACGAGGTTGTTCGTCGCAAAGCCGGTAAATCAGCAGTAAAAGGCAAATAATAAATATTGAAGGAAATGAAAATTAATAGAAGGAATAGAATTAAGGCGTATATCCGTCGAAAAGTATCGGGTACCGCACAAAAACCTCGTTTGACCGTTTTTCGTAGTAATACGCAAATATATGCTCAGTTGATCGATGATGTTCATGGTACAACCTTAGCATCTGCTTCTTCATTAGGAATGAAAGAAAAAATGACTAAGACCGAACAAGCTGCCAAAGTTGGCGCTATGGTTGCAAAAAATGCGCAGGAAAAAGGTATCAAAGAAGTTGTATTTGACCGTAACGGTTATTTATATCATGGTAGAGTTAAACAATTGGCAGAAGCCGCTCGTCAAGGCGGACTTAAATTTTAATCAGGTAAGACAACGGATATGGATATAATAAAAACAACCAGTGATTTGGAATTAAAAGACAGATTAGTTGCTATCAACCGCGTTACTAAAGTAACGAAGGGTGGACGTGCTTTCAGCTTTTCTGCAATTGTTGTAGTCGGCAACGAAGACGGCATCGTAGGATGGGGACTGGGAAAAGCAGGTGAAGTTACCTCCGCAATAGCCAAAGGAACTGAAGCCGCCAAGAAAAATCTGATTAAAGTTCCCATATATCAAGGAACAATACCACATGAACAATATGCAAAATTTGGTGGAGCACAGGTGTTTCTAAAACCAGCTTCCCCGGGTACAGGAGTAAAAGCCGGTGGTGCTATGCGTGCTGTTCTCGAAAGTGTTGGTATCACAGACGTATTGGCTAAATCTAAAGGATCGTCTAACCCTCACAACTTGGTAAAGGCTACAATGGCTGCATTGGGAGAGTTGCGCGATGTCTTTATGGTAGCTCAGAATCGTGGAGTTTCAGTAGATAAAGTGTTTAACGGTTAAATAAGGATTAAGATGGCAACAATTAAAATACAATTAGTTAGAAGTACAATCAGACGTCCTCAGAACCAAGTACGCACGCTACAGGCTTTGGGTTTGAAAAAAATAAATACCGTAGTTGAACATGAAGCTACTCCCCAAATATTGGGAATGGTTGAAAAGGTTAAACACTTGGTGAAAATTATTGATTAAACAGGATTTGAATCTTTTTAGAATATAAGATATGGATTTAAGTAAATTAACACCGGCAGCAGGTTCAGTTAAAACAAGAAAAAGAGTTGGACGCGGTACCGGTTCCGGATTAGGAGGTACTTCAACACGCGGACATAAAGGGGCAAAATCACGTTCCGGATTTGCAAAGAAAGTTGGTTTTGAAGGTGGACAAATGCCCATCCAGCGTCGTCTTCCTAAGTTTGGATTTAAAAACATCAACAAAACTGTGTTTAAAGCTATCAATCTTGACACATTGGAGAATATGGCTCAAACACACAATTTGAAAAAAATAGGACTTGACGAATTGCTGAAACATGGCTTTATCAACAAAAAAGATAAGGTTAAAATTTTGGCAAAAGGAGAGTTGAAAACGAAATTAGATGTAGAAGCCAATGCTTTCTCAAAAGCGGCAGAAGAGGCTATCACTGCGTTAGGAGGAACAGTTGTTATAAAATAATTACCGGATGTTTATCCGTTAATGTAAGAAAAGGTTGTTCACATGAAGAAAATAATTGAGACAATAAAAAATATCTGGAAGATAGAAGATCTCCGTACCAGACTTTTAACAACGTTTTTGTTTGTTTTACTCTATCGTTTCGGAACATTCGTTGTCCTTCCCGGTATTAATCCGGTGGATTTGGCCGCATTAAAATCTCAAACCAGTGGTGGGTTAATGGCCTTGTTAGACATGTTCTCAGGAGGTGCATTTGCCAATGCGTCTATTTTTGCATTGGGGATTATGCCCTATATTTCCGCATCTATTGTGGTGCAGTTACTTTCTATCATGGTGCCTTATTTCCAGAAGATGCAACGTGAAGGTGAAAGTGGTCGTAGGAAAATGAACCAGATTACCCGGTATTTGACTGTGGGTATCTTGTTGCTTCAAGCTCCCTCGTACCTGGTTAATTTAAACGTACAACTGCATCAGGTCGGTTCATCTTTACCCGGTGGTATTTGGTTTACCATTACATCAACCATCATTTTAACCGCAGGTTCCATGTTTGTCATGTGGTTAGGGGAACGGATTACTGATAAAGGCATTGGAAACGGAATTTCTTTTATCATTTTAATCGGTATCATTGCACGCTTCCCAGGTGCTGTGATCAGAGAATTTGTTTCTCGTTTTTATGAATCGGGTGGTGGATTGGTCATGTTCTTACTTGAAATTATTTTCTTGTTTGTGGTGATTGCCGCATCCATTATGCTTGTTCAAGGAACGCGCAGAATTACGGTTCAGTATGCTAAAAGAGTTGTTGGAAACAAACAATACGGGGGCGTACGTCAGTATATTCCTTTGAAAATTAATGCTGCCGGTGTGATGCCCATTATTTTTGCGCAGGCAATTATGTTTATTCCTTTAACGCTTGCAGGTTTTGCTAATTCAGAAACTGCCAGCGGGTTCCTCAGGGCATTTATGAACAACGACGGATTCTGGTATAATTTAGTGTTCGCCTTGCTGATTATCGCATTTACTTATTTTTATACTGCGGTAACTATCAATCCGACACAAATGGCTGAAGATTTAAAAAGAAACAATGGATTTATACCGGGATGCAAACCGGGTAAGCAAACCGCCGAGTTTTTGGATGAAGTGATGTCACGCATTACACTTCCGGGATCTATTTTCCTGGCGATAGTAGCCATTCTTCCTGCATTTGCCTCTTTGTTAGGTGTCAACAGAGGATTTGCTCAGTTCTTCGGAGGTACATCCTTGTTGATTTTGGTAGGTGTTGTACTTGATACCTTGCAGCAGATTGAAAGTCATTTGTTGATGCGCCATTACGATGGTTTGTTAAAGTCAGGCGGACGTATAAAGGGACGTTCAGGTGGTATTTCGGCCTATTAAAAAGACATTGATAATTTTTATATAATCAATATTGTTATATTGTAAGTTTGTAAATAGTCAGTCACAATAGATGATTTTTCTTAAAACAGATGAAGAGATAGAACTACTTAGAATAAGCAATCAAATAGTTGCCAAGGCGTTGGCTGAACTTGCGTCCATGATTGCTCCCGGGGTGACTACGGCACAATTGGACAAAAGAGCGGATGAGTTTATCAGAGATCATGGAGCCGTACCCGGTTTTTTAGGATATAACGGATTTCCGAACTCAATCTGTACTTCTGTGAATGAACAGATTGTACACGGAATACCTTCAGATAAGACAGTTTTAAACGATGGAGATATAATTTCCATTGATTGTGGAGCCTATATAAACGGATTTCATGGTGATAGTGCTTATACTTTTACTGTAGGAGAGGTGAAGCAGGAAATTCTTGACTTACTGCGCACCACCAAAGAATCTCTGTATTTAGGAATTGAGCAGGCTGTTGAAGGAAAAAGACTCGGTGATATTGGAAATGCCATTCAATCGCATTGCGAAGCACATGGTTATTCTGTTGTAAGAGAAATGATAGGACATGGCGTCGGTCGTAATTTGCACGAATCTCCTGAAGTCCCGAACTATGGTCGGAAAGGATACGGTACCCTGTTGAAGTCCGGTATGACAATCGCCATTGAGCCCATGATCAATATGGGTAAGCGACAGTTGGTATTTGAGAAAGACGGATGGACTACCCGCACTGCCGATAGGATGCCTTCGGCACATTTCGAGCATTCGGTGGCTATCAGAAAAGGCAAAGCAGATATTTTGTCTTCTTTCGAATATATAGAACAAGTTTTAGAGACTAAAATAAATTGATATATTATGGCTAAACAAACAGCAATAGAGCAAGATGGTGTAATCATTGAAGCTTTGTCTAACGCCATGTTCCGGGTTGAATTAGAAAATGGCCATGTGATTACGGCTCATATTTCGGGAAAAATGCGGATGCATTATATCAGAATTCTTCCGGGCGACAAAGTAAAGGTTGAAATGTCACCGTATGATTTATCTAAAGGAAGAATAACATTTAGATATAAATAAATCTTCCTTAATGAAGAGAGCATAGAAGGAAACAGTATTAAAGTATAATATAAATTACTCATGTCCAACTATTAAAAAGCCTCAAGTAGTTGGCAGTTCTCCACAGGAGATTTTAGGGGCTGACATGTAAGATGAAAGTAAGAGCTTCTGTAAAAAAGCGCAGCGAAGAATGTAAGATTGTTCGTAGAAAAGGACGCTTGTATGTTATTAATAAAAAAAACCCGAGGTTTAAACAACGTCAGGGTTAAACATTTTATTTTAAAAAATAAATAGTTTATGGCTATAAGAATTGTAGGAGTAGATTTGCCCCAGGACAAAAGAGGGGAAGTTGGATTGACTTATATCTACGGAATAGGTCGTAGCAGTGCAAGAAAAATTTTAGAAAAAGCCGGTGTTGATATCAACATCAAAGTGAAAGATTGGACTGACGACCAGGCAGCTAAAATCCGTGAAATTATTGGTGCGGACTACAAAGTAGAAGGTGATCTTCGTTCGGAGGTACAACTTAACATCAAACGTTTGATGGACATTGGTTGTTATCGCGGAATTCGCCACCGTATCGGTTTGCCGTTGCGTGGACAGAGCACAAAGAACAATGCACGTACACGTAAAGGTAGAAGAAAAACTGTTGCTAATAAGAAAAAAGCAACCAAGGGTTAATCAGCGTATTTTAGATAAAGAATTAAATAATAATTTATGGCAAAAAAATCAGTATCAGCCAAGAAAAGGGTTGTTAAAGTTGATAGTGTGGGACAATTGCACGTACACTCTTCTTTCAACAATGTAATCGTAACTCTTACCAACGATGACGGTCAGGTTATTTCATGGTCGTCAGCCGGAAAGATGGGCTTTCGCGGTTCGAAGAAGAACACGCCTTATGCCGCTCAGATGGCAGCAGAGGATTGTGCGAAAATAGCTTACGATTTAGGATTGCGTAAGGTGAAGGCTTATGTTAAAGGACCGGGTAACGGACGTGAGTCTGCTATTCGTACTGTTCATGGGGCAGGTATAGAGGTGATAGAAATCATCGACGTTACACCACTGCCACATAATGGTTGTCGTCCGCCCAATCGCAGAAGAGTGTAATTATTACCATGGTACCACTCATTTACTCAAACCGTAGGCAAATGGTGGATAGTGAATGGTGAATGAGTAAACAGTAAATCAAATTAATATTTATTCTGAGAATATTTGAATAGTGAATTGTTTTTTGGGTTGTATGCTTACTTTTCTCTCTGCAACCGCGGCTGTAACAAATGATGCTAGGATATATTTGAAGACCAAGTCAACAATAAAAAAGTAATTTTTTAAAAATAATGGCAAGATATATTGGACCAAAATCAAAAATTGCGCGAAAATTCGGTGAGCCAATTTTCGGACCGGACAAAGTGCTGGCGAAAAAGAATTATCCTCCCGGACAACATGGAAGCAACCGTCGTAAGAAAACTTCCGAATACGGTATTCAGTTGCGCGAGAAACAAAAAGCAAAATACACTTATGGCGTATTAGAGAGACAGTTTAGACGGATGTATGAAAAGGCTCAGAGTCAGCCGGGTGTTACCGGGGTTATTCTGTTACAGCTACTTGAATGCCGTTTAGACAATATTGTTTATCGCATGGGTATTTCCCCCACACGAGCAGGTGCTCGTCAGTTGGTTAGTCACAGACACATTACTGTGGATGGACAGGTGGTAAACATTCCGTCTTATAACGTTCGTCCTGGACAGATTGTTGCTGTTCGTGAAAAAGATAAATCGATGAAGATAATTACAGAGTCCCTGAGTGGCTTTAATCACTCCAAGTATCCATGGATAGAGTGGGATAGTGCCTCTTTGTCAGGGAAGTTAATTCATGTCCCTGATAGAGAAGAAATACCTGAAAATATCAAAGAACAATTAATCGTTGAGTTGTACTCTAAATAAAAAATAATCATGGCTATATTAGCATTTCAAAAGCCCGATAAGGTAATCATGTTGGAAGCCAATAACTTTTACGGAAAGTTTGAGTTTCGTCCACTTGAACCGGGGTATGGTATTACAATTGGTAATGCTTTGCGTCGAATTCTTTTGTCTTCACTGGAAGGTTTTGCAATCACTGCAGTTAAATTTGATGGCGTAGATCATGAATACTCAACCATTCCCGGAGTTATTGATGATGTTGCCAATATTATTTTAAATTTGAAACAAATTCGGTTTAAACAAATTGTAGAAGATATTGAAACTGAAAAGGTGACTGTCAATGTAACAAGTGGTAATACCAAACTTCTGGCTGGCGACATAGGTAAGAGTTTTACCGGATTTGAAGTATTGAATCCCGAATTAGTTATCTGTGAAATGGATGCTTCCGCAAGTTTTCAAATGGATGTATATGTCAATAAAGGTCGCGGTTATGTAACTTCTGAAGAAAATGCACTTGTAGTTGACGGTGAGTTGGGAATTATTCCTATTGATTCAATTTTCACACCCATCAAAAACGTAAAATACACCATTGAAGATTTTCGTGTTGAGCAGATAACTGATTATGAAAAGTTGACTATTGAAATTGATACAGACGGATCTATTTTCCCAAAAGATGCTTTGAATGAAGCAGCTAAAATATTGATCCATCATTTCATGCTCTTTTCTGATGAAAAAATATCAGTAGAAACTGTAGAAACAGAAACTCATGATGATTTTGATGAGGAGTATCTGCAAATGCGTCAATTGCTCAAAACTAAATTGGTAGATTTAGAACTGTCAGTACGAGCTTTGAATTGTTTGAAAGCCGCTGATGTAGAGTCATTGGGACAATTGGTTACTTACAATCGCCACGATTTGTTGAAGTTTAGGAATTTCGGAAAAAAATCATTGGCAGAATTGGATGAAAAGCTAGAGGGTTTGAATTTAACCTTCGGCATGGATATATCCAAGTATAAATTAGATAAAGAATAACAGAAGATGAGACATAATAAGAAATTTAATCATTTAAGTCGTACGGCAGCACATAGGAAATCCATGCTGGCTAACATGTCGATTTCCCTTATTAAACATAAAAGAATACAAACTACAGTCGCTAAAGCAAAGGCTTTGCGTGTTTATATCGAACCAATTTTGACGAAATCAAAGGAAGATACAACAGCTTCACGTCGTTATGTGTTTAGCCATCTGCAAAACAAAGAAGCTGTTACTGAACTCTTCCAAAATATCTCGCAAAAGATAGCAGATCGTCCGGGTGGTTACACACGCATTCTGAAAACCGGTCTTCGCTTAGGAGATAGCGCCGAAATGTGTATCATTGAGTTGGTTGATTACAACGAAAATATGCTCAAAGACAAGGTAGCTAAGAAAACAGTTCGTACACGTCGTTCATCTTCCAGGAAAACAACTGCTACTCCTACTGCAGTTCCTGTTAAGGAAGAAGTTGCAGAAGAAATTGTAGAAGCTGCTGTTGAAGAAAAAGCTGCTGCTCCTGTTGCAGAGAAGAAGGCTGTTTCTGAAGAAGAATCCGCTGCTGTAAAATCAGAAAAGGCTAAAGCTCCGGAAGCTAAAGCACCTGAGGCTGCTGCTGAAAAAGAAGCAAAAAAAGACGTTAAAAAAGAGGTTGCTAAAGAAGAAACTGTAAAAACTGCTACTCCTAAAGAGAAAGCTAAAGCTCCTGCTGCAGAAAAGAAACCTGTTGCTAAAGAAGCCGCTGCTGTAAAACCGGAAAAGATTAAAGCTCCGGAAGCTAAGGCTCCTAAGGCTGCTGCTAAAACCGAAACAAAAAAGGTTGTTAAAAAAGAAACTACTACTAAAGATAAAGCTGAACCTCAAGCTGAGAAAAAGAATAAAGCAGAATAATTGATATGGATTGTTTTGCAGGATAAGAAAGGAAGCTGTTTCATTATGAAACAGCTTCCTTTCTTGTGTTACAATATCTATTAGGGTAAAATGTCCAAGCAATAAAATCGCATTATATGGAGTTATATTTTCTTCAGTAATTCTTTGATGCTTGTTGATTTTCCAATAATTTCGGACAAAGCTTCTATAGCAACCCTTTCTTGTTCCATGCTGTCGCGATGACGAATGGTTACCGTGTTGTCGGTCAGAGTTTGATGGTCAATGGTAACGCAGAAAGGTGTTCCAATGGCATCCTGACGGCGATAACGCTTGCCGATGGAGTCTTTTTCATCATAGAAACATTTGTAGTCAAATTTCAACATATCCATGATCTCTTGCGCTTTTTCAGGGAGATCATCTTTCTTGACCAAAGGTAGTATGGCAACTTTAACCGGAGCCAGTGCAGGTGGCAACTTTAATACTACGCGGCTGTCACCGTTCCCTAAATCTTCTTCAGCATAGGTGCCTGCTAAAATGGACAGGAAGGTACGGTCCAATCCTATGGAAGTCTCAACTACGTAGGGTACATAAGATTGATTTAGTTCCGGGTCGAAGTATTTAAGACTCTTTCCGGAATACCTCTCATGACTTGTCAAGTCAAAGTCCGTTCGTGAATGAATGCCTTCTACTTCTTTGAAACCAAAGGGCATTTCAAATTCGATGTCGGTTGCGGCATTGGCATAATGTGCCAATTTTTCGTGATCGTGGAAACGGTATTTGTGATCGCCCAAGCCCAATGCCTGATGCCAACGCAAACGAACTTCTTTCCAGTATTCATACCATTTTAGTTCCTCTCCGGGACGGACAAAAAATTGCATTTCCATCTGTTCAAACTCACGCATCCTGAAAATAAATTGCCTGGCAACTATTTCATTGCGGAAAGCTTTTCCTATTTGTGCAATGCCGAATGGAATTTTCATCCTGCCGGTTTTTTGAACGTTCAGGAAGTTTACAAAAATACCTTGTGCGGTTTCAGGACGCAAAAATACTTGCGTAGCACCTTCTGCGGTCGAGCCCATTTCAGTGGAAAACATCAGGTTAAACTGCCGTACATCCGTCCAGTTTCTGGTGCCACTGATCGGACAAACTATCTCGTTGTCTTCGATGATGGCTTTTAACTCAGCTAAGTCATTATCATGCAATGCCTTCACAAATCGGGTGTGTATTTCATCACGCTTTGCCTGGTTTTCCAATACACGCGGATTGGTTTGCCTGAACATTTCAGCATCAAACTTATCTCCGAAACGTTTGGCAGCCTTGTCTATTTCCTTTTGATTTTTTTCGTCGTATTTGGCCAACAGATCCTCTATCAGTACATCAGCACGATAGCGCTTTTTGGAATCTCTGTTATCAATCAGAGGGTCATTGAAAGCATCCACATGTCCGGAAGCTTTCCAGGTGGTAGGGTGCATGAAAATGGCTGCGTCAATGCCGACCACATTCTCATTTAACAACACCATACTGTCCCACCAGTATTTTTTCAGGTTGTTTTTTAATTCAACACCGTTTTGCCCGTAATCATACACAGCTCCCAATCCATCATATATCTCGCTGGAAGGAAATACAAAACCATACTCTTTGCAGTGCGCAATCAACTTTTTAAAAACATCACTTTGAGGGGGAAACATATTTATTTAATTATTTGAAGATTTATTGTTTAAATTATTCTTTTTGGAAGTTATTTGGGAAGTTAATGAAGTTAGAGAAGTTAGGGAAGTTAGTAGTTAGGAAGTTAAAGAAGTTAACGCGTTCCGTATTTCGGGGTCGCGAGTTCAGTTTTTAGTTCATCGTTCTTCGTTCTTAGTTAATTTGTCTTTGTTCTTTATTCTCAATTCAATAATTCAATACTAAAAATCGAACGCAAAGTTACTGAATTT
This sequence comes from Bacteroidetes bacterium ADurb.Bin174, assembly GCA_002070265.1. Taxonomy (GTDB): domain Bacteria; phylum Bacteroidota; class Bacteroidia; order Bacteroidales; family Paludibacteraceae; genus Paludibacter. The sequence continues at coordinate 83,663 of MWCX01000036.1, forward strand.
TTTGTTACTTTTGTAGGATGATTTTTAAAATGAGGTTTATTGTATGAGTAAAGAGAAAATTATGGATGATTTGCAGGAAAAAAAAGAATTTCCTGAACGAAATGAAGAGCTTGATGGTATTGACAATACAGATGATGTTGTCGATATTAGTGAAGAGAAAGAGACAGATAATGAGGATATTTCCGAAACACATTCGAATTACGTTATACCGAAAATAGCTGATAAGCCTGCCAAATATCATTTGGCAGGTATGTACCAAAATTGGTTTTTAGATTATGCTTCTTATGTGATATTAGAAAGGGCTGTGCCCAATATCTATGATGGCTTGAAACCTGTTCAGCGGCGCATCCTGCATTCGATGAAACGCTTGGATGACGGTCGTTATATCAAAGTAGCCAATATTGTCGGACATACCATGCAATTCCATCCGCACGGCGATGCATCCATCGGCGATGCATTGGTGCAACTTGGACAGAGGGATTTGTTGATTGATTGTCAGGGTAACTGGGGAAATATCTTAACCGGTGACGGAGCCGCAGCACCCCGTTATATTGAAGCACGCCTCTCAAAATTTGCTTTGGACACCGTTTTTAATCCTAAAACGACAGAATGGAAGTTATCCTACGATGGCAGAAACAAAGAGCCGATTACATTACCGGTAAAATTTCCTTTGCTGTTGGCACAAGGTGGAGAAGGTATTGCAGTCGGATTAAATTCGAAAATTTTACCGCATAACTTTAATGAACTGATTGATGCCTGCATTGCACATTTGAAAGATGAGGAGTTTGAATTGTATCCCGACTTTCAAACCGGTGGTGCTATTGATGTGAGTCGCTATAACGATGGTGAGCGCGGTGGTTCAGTGAAAGTACGTGCCACTATCAACAAAATTGATAATAAAACCCTTGCAATTACAGAAATTCCTTATGGAACGAATACCTCCAAGTTGATTGATTCGATTCTCAGAGCTGTTGATAAAGGGAAAATCAAAATTCGCAAAGTGGATGACAATACTTCTGCTGAAGTAGAAATACTGGTACATTTGCAGCCAGGAACTTCTTCCGACAAAGCCATTGATGCGTTATATGCATTTACCGATTGCGAAATCAGTATTTCACCCAACTGTTGCGTGATTCATGATAATAAACCTCGGTTTATGAATGTGAGCGACATGCTTCGCATCAGTTGTGACCATACGAAGGATTTACTCGAATTAGAACTAAAAATTCAAAAAGGGGAATTAGAAGAGCAGCTTTTCTTTACGTCTTTAGAAAAAATTTTCATTGAAAACAGAATTTATAAAGATAAAGGATTTGAAGAAAGTGATTCTCCGGACAAGGCAGTTGCTCATATTGACAAAAGGTTGGAGCCTTTCAAGAAAGACTTGATAAGGGAAGTAAATAAAGAAGATATTCTGAAGCTACTGGAAATCAAAATGATGCGAATTACTAAGTTTGATTCCGACAAAGCTGATGAAATCCTGATTAATCTTCAGAAAAAAATAAAAGATGTTCAGTATCAGTTGGATAATATAGTTGATTATACAATTTTCTGGTATGAAGGTCTGAAAAATAAATATGGAAAAGATTATCCGCGACTGACGGAAATTCGGAATTTCGAAACTATTGTTGCAACCAAGGTTATTGAAGCTAACGAGAAGCTTTATGTCAATTATGAAGAAGGCTTTATCGGTACAGGCTTACGCAAAGATGAGTTTGTTTGCAACTGTTCTCATCTGGACGATATCATTATCTTCTTTAAAGACGGTACCTACAAGGTGGTGAAAGTGGCCGATAAGGTTTTTGTAGGCAAGAACATCTTATATTTGAATGTTTTCAAAAAGAACGACACACGCACGGTGTATAATGTGGTGTACAAGCATGGCAAGTCCGGACCGTTTTATTTGAAACGCTTTGCAGTAGGAGGTATCACAAGGGACAGAGAATATGATATTACGCAAGGTAAGGAAGGGTCTAAAATTGTCTATTTTACTGCCAACCCTAATGCGGAAGCTGAAATTATCCGCGTGACTTTAAAACCGAAGCCTCGTCTCACTAAGTTGGTCTTCGAGAAAGATTTCAGTGATATTGCTATCAAAGGTCGTCAGGCAAGAGGAAATATCTTGACTAAGAATGATGTGTATAAGATTGTATTGAAGCACAGGGGCGCTTCTACCCTGGGTGGACGTGAGGTGTGGTTCGACAGCGATGTATTGCGTCTCAATTATGATAAACGAGGCGATTATTTGGGTGAGTTTCACAGTGATGATCAGATTTTAGTCATCTCCTCTACCGGTGAATATTATATGACGAATTTTGAGTTGACCAATCATTTTGATAAGAACATGCTCGTCATTGAAAAGTATGTTCCGGATAAGATTTGGTCATTGGTTTTATTCGATGCTGACCAAAAGTACTACTACCTAAAACGCTTTCAGTTGGAAGCATCCCAAAAACCGCAAAACATTTTAGGCGATAACCCTGAGTCACAGCTTATATTACTGTCGGATCAGGATTATCCGCGTTTTGAGCTTGTGTTTGGTGGCAGCGATGCCCACAGGAAAGCTTTGGAAGTTGATGCGGAAGAGTTCATTGCCGTAAAAGGTTTTAAGGCAAAAGGAAAACGCCTGACCACTTATGAGGTTAAAACAATCAATGAGTTGGAACCTTTGCGCTTTAAAGAGCCGGTGGAAAATTATACATCCAACGCACAGGAAGAAACAGAGGAAGATTTGATCGGCGGTGATGAGAATGGTGACGAGCAAGCTTCGGATTCGAAACCCGAAAAGAAGAGTGAAAAAACAGACAGAGGACAGCAAAAAGATGCAAAGAAACCATCAGAAGATCAGACTGATGTCCGCAAAATCATCGATGATGTTGCCGGTCAGATGACGCTATTTTAGAGACTCCTTCGCCTAAACTCCGAGCACACTATTGCCGTTGCAACGGCTACGTTCAGTGATTCTGAGGTTGGAACATTCTCCGGAAAGTTGGGAATTCGTAATTTGTGGGTGATGTATTTTCCAATTGCAGGTGAAATGCCCTGTCCTTCGTTGCCCATCAGAATAATACCGTTGGGAGATAGTTTTTCCAAATAAATATTGCTGCCGCTTAAAAAAGTACCGTATATGGGAAAGTCTGCACCCTGGTTAATTGTATTCCATTCAGACAAAAATGTCGCAAGATCAACATAATGCACATGAACCCTTGCCAATGCACCCATTGTAGCTTGTACCGTTTTGGGTCCGTAAGCATCAGCCGTTGACGGGGAGCAAAAAATGTGACGAATGCCGAACCAATCGGCTATGCGGATGATAGTGCCGAGATTCCCGGGATTTTGAATATCGTCAAGTGCCAAACAAAGCTGTTTTTTCAATTCCTCTTTTGACGGAACTACAGGCTCAGGTTTTTGGAAAATTGCCAAAACGCCTTCAGGAGTCTTTTGTGCAGATACTTTGCACAAACCGGCTTCGTCGGTTAATATGCGCTCTTGAGCCATGATGGACAATACGTCTTCTTCTTTTAATTTTGTATAAACTAACAGTTCACAATTAAAACTGCCGGCAAGATCATGAATCAGCTTGCTGCCTTCGGCAATAAAAAATCCGGACTCGTCTCTGAACTTTTTTAATTGGAGTGAATGGATGAATTTAATTTTGTTTTTTGAAAGCATAGTCTTGAATTTTCGGTGTAAAGTTAGGAAGATATTTCGTAGCTTCAACAAAAATCCAAAATCAGTCGTAGTTATTTTGAAATTTTATGTAAGTTTGCATCTAAATTATTTCAATTCAATGCATGAAACGAAATCTTCGGTCACTTGCTTTCCTTTTCTCCATTTTGATATGCTTGTCAGGTGCATTATTCACTTCATGCTCGCCAACCAAACACATTGCTGAAGGCACTTATTTGTTGGATAAAGTTGAAATTAAATCTGATGCGAAGGAAATTGACAAGAGTGACTTACCTGATTTTATTCGTCAAACTCCCAACTCGTACATATTAGGTTTGTTTAGAATGCAATTGGGCATTTATAATTTGTCAGGAAAGGATACCACCAAGTGGGTGAATAGGATTTTGAGACGTACAGGGCAAGCTCCCGTTGTTTTAGATTCCATGCTAACGGATATTTCTTCCCAGCAACTGTTGCGATATCATATCAATAAAGGATACTATAATGCCAAGATTAACACCATCGTACATAAAAAGGATAAAAGAGCACGTGTTATTTATCAAATTCATGCCAATGAGCCCTATAGAGTCAATAATTATGAAGTAGATATTCCCTTTCATGAATTGGAAGAGTTGGCAAAAGATTCTTCTCAATCGTTGATACAGAGAAACATGTTGTTTGATGCCTATCAGTTGGATAGCGAGAGAGATCGATTGTCGTCCGGCATGAGAAGGAGAGGATATTATAATTTCATGAAAGATTATATGGCTTATTCGGCTGACAGTGCAGCACATAAGGTTGATGTTGCCTTACGCCTTAGGGATTATCTGGAAGAACGGGAAGATAGTCTTGAGCAAACAGTGTTTAAGCAATATCACATCAGCAAGGTAATTTTTAATTTAAATCCTGCTGTCAGCAGTATTATAGTTGATGATGGACCACAAAAAATTGATACCCTGCAAATAGAAGATAATTATTGGGTTATCGGACCGAAAAAAAAGTTTCTTACTTTCAACTCCCTGAAGGCAAGTACATCTATCAAACCCGGAACCCTATATTCGGATGCTGATGTAGAGCGAACCTATGCAGCATTTAATGCCTTATCGCCTGTGAAATATACCCATATCAGTTTCACCGAAACGGCAACCGACTCTTTACAATGCTTGATTACTGTCGCCGAAGCCAAAACATTTACTTTTTCTTCCCAAGCAGAGATTACTTTTACAGAGGGTTATTGGGGCACAGCCGGAAATGTGGGTGTCACACATCGTAACATTTTTAGAGGAGCGGAATCCTTGACCTTACAGGGGAGATATGCCCTTGAGAAACAAGGTGATCTGACGGCACAGGAATGGGGCGGTCAAGTTGGATTGCGAGTGCCGAGAACTATCATACCGTTTGTTAGTGACACATATAGCCGAAGCTTGAGAGGCTCTACAGAATTTAAAGGTTTAATCAATTATCAATATCGTCCAAGTGAATTTACTTCTACCAATATTGGATTTGGTACAAAGTACAATTGGTATAAGGGCAGACAACTACACAATTTCGATTTGTTGGATGTGAGTTATGTATATTTTCCCTGGATATCGCAGGAATTTAAAGAAACTTTCTTAGAAACAGGCAGGTATAACCGCTATAATTATGAAGATTACATGATTATGCGCATCAGTTACGGAACGTCCTTCAGCGGATATAATCGGGCGAGACCTCTGCGTAATTATTTCACTTATCGTTATAGCATTGAGTCTGCAGGAAATATCTTATTTGGTATTTATAAATTGTTCAATATACCTGCTGGTGAAGATGGCTTCTATCGTACTTTTAATATACGTTTTTCGCAATATGTGCAGGGAAGGATTAATTCTTCTTATCATCAAATCATAGATAAAAACAATAAGTTTGTTTACCATGTTGGCTTGGGAGTAGGGTATCCTTATGGGAATTCAGAAGTGATTCCTTTTGAAAGAAGGTTTTATAGCGGAGGAGCGAACAGTGTCAGAGGTTGGGGTGAAAGCCGGTTAGGACCCGGATCTTATCAACGTTTTTCCTTAAACAGAAGAGATTACAACCAAGTGGGCGATATCAAATTGGATATGAATGTCGAATACCGAACTAAAATGTTTTGGGTATTGGAGGGGGCTATCTTTGCGGATGCGGGAAATATCTGGACAATTAGAGACTATGACTATCAGCCCGGTGGCGTGTTTAAATTGGATACGTTTTGGAAACAAATCGCTTTAGCCTATGGCATAGGCATCAGGATGGATTTTAATTTTTTCATCTTCCGCATGGATATGGGGGTCAAATTGTATGATCCGGCTGTTGTCTCAGCATCCAGATGGGTATTGCCTTCATCTTTTAAAGATATGGCTTTTCACATTGCTATTGGATATCCTTTTTAAATTCCTTCCAAAGATCAGGAGCTACTTTTTTAATGGGCTTATAAAGAGTGGATTGCTCTTTTAAGTCGTTACTCAAAAAAGAAAATTTATTATCTAATGCTTCTATCAGTACCAACACCACACTTACGATCAAAATATATTTGATGGCGCTCACGATGCCACCCAGTATTGAGTTGATAAGTCCTAAAGACAACATTTTTATCATTTTGTGAATTATTCTTCCGATGATAATCAGTACCAAAGCTATGACTAAAAAAGCAATGATAAATGAAATCGGTCGAGCAGCTTGCGGGCTGATGTTAAACCAGTTGATCAGCTTGTCGCTAATGCCTGGTGCCAGCAATCGACTCAGTAAAATTCCTACAATGATGATAATCAGAGAAATGGTCTCTTTGATTAATCCGCGAAACAGACCAATCACGAAACCTAATAAGATGGGAATAGCAATATATAAATCTAACGCGTTCATTCGTTTTGCAAAATTAAACAAAAACCTGCAACCCACAACTCGTAATTTGAATTGGCACAAAAATTGAAAAGTCCCCGTTTTGTATGCAATTTTGTCAAACGATTAAAAAATACCATTATGAAAACGAGACGAATTATATTATCCTTGATTTTGTTTGCAGTATGGATGCCCCTTCAATTGATGGCACAAAGATTATCTCATCCATACGATTTAAGTGACTATTTGGATCTTGAGGCTGTAGCTACGGTGTTTGCTCAATCTAGGAATATAAAAGATTTTGAGTATAGGTTGAATGACTACCGAAATCAGGTTTCGAATTTGGATTTGAACAATGATGGTTATGTGGATTATCTCAGGGTGATTAAATTGTATGATCGCAGTAAACATGTCATACTTATACAGGCGGTACTGAACCACAATTACTATCAGGATGTGGCCACCATTATTGTTGGAAGAGATTATTACAATGGAGAATATATTCAAATTATCGGAGAGCCTTCACTGTTTGGTGCCGATTATATTGTAGAGCCTATCTTTGTTAGTCGTCCCCGTGTAGTGAGGTGGTTGTGGAGTTATCCTACGACTATCTACGTATCTAAGTATTACTGGGGCTACTATCCACGTGTTTACCTGCTGAGAACCGTTTTGCCCATACATCATTATTTCAATCATGTAAATGTATTTGTTAATGTGAATCACTACTATCATTATACTACTCATGTGAGATATCCGGTGTATACGCAGACAATTCATCATTACTCACGCAATGATTACTGGAGAAATAATCCCGGATATCGTTTTGACCAGCGCAATAGGGACTATAAAAATAAGGGATCTTTTCAATATCATCAGGAAAGGAAAAAACCCGAAGTGAAAGATAGAATTACGGGAAGTTCAGAAACAGAAAGAAGACAGTTGAATCAGGGTACTACAACGCAAAGGCCTCAACCAAGAGTTACGCCAACTATTCCAAAAACGACTACACCACAGCGTGAAGTACGTACTTCCACTCCCAATGCTACTAAATCTCAAATCAACACCACACCGTCCAGACGTTCTACTGAGCAGTTGGCAACACCTCCTCGGAGTGTACAAACTACACCGGCAAAAGAGAAAACAACAAGTCCGACTGTTAATAGAAGTACTACTGATAAACCAAGAACGGAAAGTAGACCAGCAGAGCCGACACGCAGTAGTTCAAACCAACCTAATAGAAATACAGGCAGAAGATAGATATAGAATGTGTTTGTTTAGTTGACGTGCGAGGCTGTCTATATTTTAGGCAGCCTCTTTTTTCTGTGAATTAGATTTTTGTATTATGATATTCAGCCAAGTATTCTTGTTCAGTTTGTCCAGGAGTAGGAATAAATTCAGCTTTGTGCAAACAATTCAATGCATACAAATCCATGATGGTACTGTATCCGGAGCGACAAATTATTTTTTCGGCATGTAACAAATAATAAACAAAGGTTTGTGAAGCCAAGTGTGGCACTTGGTCTATTTGTCCTGAGCCATTGATTGATCTTTGAATTTGATAAGTGTTTGTTTGTTGGGGCTTACCTTGAATCAACAATGTAGGCTTCTGTACATCTTTAAACCGTTCAATCAGTTCTTGTTCAAACAAACTGCGTTGTGGTTCGGGTCCGGAAATGATTGCAACCGTATGATATTTTTTTACCGGTTTTACAGCAGCGTCAACATCTGAGAGTTTAAATCGTGATAAAGGACCAATAAATTGGGCATTTTTCGGTAAAGGATAAAGATGTGATAAATCGCCGCTGAGGTTTTCTTTCCCCTCAAAATCAGGGATATGGCATTCATGATACCTATGAATTACCCAACGATGCACTCGCCAAGCCGTTTTCTCCAAAAATTTGAGTTTGGGCGGCATTTTAACCATCAGTTGGTGGGTTATGTATATGCTGTGGATATTTTTGTTCCACAGTCCGAAACGATTGTCTGAAATAACTTGCCGGACATGATGTTGTCGAATTATTTTTTTTAGTTGGCGGTGCTCTCGAATAGCGGCTATAACAATAGTCGGCAGACTTCTCAATATGGCTGTGATTTGAGATTTTCCCCGGTTGTACCGAATTTTATAAGAAGGAAGTTCTATGAAATTCAGATTTGGAAACTCCTGCTGCAACAACAGCAAAGCCTGCCCGTCTGATGCCACAATGGGAGTATGTCCATCAGCCATAAGTTGCCGGATAATTGGGATGCATCTTGTTGCATGCCCTAATCCCCAGTTCAGAGGAGCCACTAAGATGTTCAAAGCCTTATGGGTTTTGTGTATTTCATTATGTTAAAAATGTCGTTCATATGCTGATAATCATTTTGGCGGTGTCTCATAAGCGCCCAACTGCTGCGTTACTTTCGATATTCGGGCTCAGTTAAATACTTGTTTTGGGACAGCCCCATTTATTCATTTTATGATGAAAGTATCCTTTCAACGAAGGAATTTTATACAATAAATGCGTTTGCTCCGGAAAATCAGTTATGATTCTCTTGATGCATTTTTTGCAGAAGTTTGTACGAGCAATTGGATCCTGCTTAAGTTGAAGTTTATAACCCCAAATATGTGTATATAAGCGATTACTGCTATCAAACGGGTTAGGGTGAAAACATGTGATGGGAATATTTAGTTTTTTAGCACACATGGCAAGCAGTCTTTGTTCCGCAAAGACCATGGATATATTACCGTCTTTCGCCGGATTTTCAATCATAAAACGAAAAGCTTCCGTTAAATAAAAGTCTTTGAGTTCATCATGGTTATAGAAAACAAATGCGGTATTGCAAGCAGGCTCCGACCATGAAAATGATTTATCAAAAGTATAGTGATTGGGGATAGTCAAATGTTCTTTTCCAGGATATACATTTGTTGCCAGCGCTTCTCTGTGTATCACAACCAACGGACTCTCCGGGAAAAAGATTTTCTTCCAGATTATAAAATCTAAATCTATCAGGCAAATAGGGCAATTTTCATGGGCTAATGCCATTAATTTCCCCGCAGCCCAAAAAGTTTTCGGATTGATATTTTTCTCGGCATGGTTCAGCACTTCTACATCAATTCCTGCATCCCATAAAGATAAAATTCCATTTTTTTCAAAATAATTATAACCTGCGGTATCGGTGTATAGCTTGATAGAGCCGTTCTTTTCTTTCCATTTCAACACAGAAAGTATGGTGGTCAAAATATTGAAATCTTCCATCATATAATGCTTGCTGTTATTTTTCGCAAAAAACGGCGCCGTCCAATTTACATTCAATGCATGCATGGTTAAAATGGAATCAGATTAAATTAAGTCCGTAAGCATGGTTCCCGCTGCTACTAAAAGTCTTCTCTTCAGGTTTTTCCTGAGTTTTTACTATATATGATGGTTGATCCCGGAACATTTCCAACTGATTCTCCGGTTTTGTATGGTATGAGAAATCCGGTTTGTTAATCATTTTGAAACGGGATAATTTGTGTTGTTCGATATAAGTTCAAATCCGACAAACTGTTGCTACCTGCTATTTTTCTTCCGATAAATTCGGTTCGTTAGTTAAATCTTCAAAAACTTCTAAATCAAAATATTTGGCAGCAGAAATGAGGTGATCGAATATATCAGCCATGATACCTTCATATTCAAGCCAGACCGTGGTGTTGGTAAAGCAATAAATTTCCAAAGGAAGTCCTTTCTCTGTGGGAGCTAAATGCCTCACCATGATAGACATGTTTTTATTAATATCAGGATGGCTTTTAAGGTACATTTCAGCATATTTTCTGAATAAACCAATATTGGTTAGATTTCTGCCATTGATGGTGATGGAAGTATCTGCTCCTATATCTTGATTATGTTTATTGATCAAGGCTTGTCTTTCATCAATGTATTGACTGATGGATTGAATTTTTTTGTAGTATTTTAGGTTTTTGGGGCTGACAAACTTAAATGATGATTGTTTGAAAGCGATAGGACGCTTGATGCGTCTTCCTCCTGATTCTATCATACCTCTCCAATTTTGGAACGAGTCGGAAATCAAAGCGTATGTTGGTATGGTAGAGATGGTTTTATCGAAATTAATAACTTTTACCGTAGTTAGCGTGATTTGCATCACGTTGCCATCAGCATTGTATTTGGGCATAGTAATCCAGTCGCCTATACGCACCATGTCGTTGGTAGTGACTTGAATGCTGGCTACAAACCCAAGAATGGTGTCTTTAAACACAAGCATCATGATGGCGGATGCCGCACCCATGGCAGTGAAAAATGTTGACAGTTCTTTGCCGGATAAGACAGTGAAAGTGGAACCGATGGCCAATATTACCAGGAGTATCCGAATTACTTGAAAATAACTATCTATGGGTTTGTCTTTATATTGCGAGGAGGTTTTCAGTTGCTTGGCAAATGCCTTGAGGATGGAGTTTACTAACCAGTAAAGCATCCAGACTATGAAAAGGTCGGTTGCCTTTGAAATGAAAGTGATAACGCCCGGATAATATTCAAATACAATGGGGATGCTGTTTCTAATCCAACTGAGGGGTGCCGTTAGGGCTAAATACCGTGGAAATTTAGTTTCAATTAAAAAACCGCTTATTTTAAATTTCTCCACTTTGTTGGTCTGCTTCAGAATTAAGGTAATCAGCTTTTGTGTTACCCATTGAAACACCCAAATAAAGAGAATAACAATGGATAATTGCAGGAGCAAATTGATTAGATTTACTGAACTTTCAGGGATGCCCCAGCTTTCCAACAATTGTTTCGACCATATTGAAATTTTATAAGTGGATTGTTGAATTGTTTCGGGAGTCAGTTGTTGTAATGTGTCGGTACTGAGTGATATGCTGTCCGCTGCCTGTTGCACTATTCCAGTTTGTTCCTCCATAATTACATTTTGGTTTGATTGTTTAATACATTGAGAAGCAAAAGTAGTAAAAGCAGTCAAAGTTTCCAAATTCGACCCGGACCTCAATGCTTAAATCCGGTATCCTAAATCACCTCACTTTGTATTTCTCCGTCTTTCAGATAAGTCTTAATCACATCACCTTGTTTTACTTCGCTTACAGATAACAGTTTTTTACCATTTACGGTTGTAATAGAAAATCCCTTTTCCAATAGTTTGATGGGGTTGCGATGTTCGATTTCTTTAGATAATAATTCCAATTTGTTCTTTTGTTGATTGACGGCAAGTCTGACGGCTTGTATCAATCGGGCATTTTGCCTTTCTAAAAATATTCTTTTGGAAGTAGTTTTATTAAGCAAAGCATGTTTGATTTTCCAAGATATGTCGGAGATTTTTTGCTGTTGGTCGTTGACCTTATTTCGAAGCAAATGGTAAATTGCGTTGTAGGTATCCGTTAATTTACCTTTTGCATCCTCCATAGCTTCAATTAAAAAGGCGGCTGCAGCAGTGGGTGTTTTGACGGAAGTGTGCACTACCATATCAACGATGGATAAGTCGCGCTGATGTCCGATTCCTGCAATGATGGGTAGTGGAAATTGGGCGCAGTGTAGTGCAAGATCGTAGGTATCAAAGCATGATAAATCTGTAGTGGCACCACCACCTCTTATCATCACGACCACATCAAACAAATCCACATGTTCAAAAATAGCATCCAAAGCATTGATAATGGAAGTTTCTGCTTGATCACCCTGCATCAAAGCCGGAAAAAGTTTTTTATAAAATATGAATCCGCCTGTATTGTTGTCAAGCTGATTGCAAAAATCTTCATAACCGGCAGCCGTAGCAGAAGATATGATGGCGATACGGTTGGCTGGCACAGGTAGGTCTATTGATTTGTTCATTTCCATTACGCCGTCTTTCTCTAACTGACGGATAATGGCTTGTCGCCGTTTAGTTAATTCGCCCAGGGTGTATGTTGGATCGATGTCTTTTACATTCAGACTTAGTCCATAAACATCATGAAAATCAACGGTTACAGCTACCAATACACTGATTCCTGCACGCAGGGGTTGACCTGTGTTCGATTCGAAATAGGATTTCAGCATGTGGTAAGTTTGTGCCCAAATGGTAGCTTTGATTTTGGCAATCAATGTGTCTGTGTTTGTATCTTTTTCGACAAACTCCAAATAGCAGTGTCCGTTAGGGTTCTCTCTAAATTCACTGATTTCGGCACGTATCCAAATCGGTTCTTCAAAGTTGACTTTGAAAATCCTGTTGATATGCTGCGTAAGCTCGTATAGTGAATAAGATTTTATTTTCATTTTTCAATGTATCATTATTTTTGTCAAGCTTATTTTATCTTCAGAAATCACTTGAACCATGTATATACCTGCTGCATAATTGTTCAAATGTATCGTCGCCGAATCGTAAAATTTATGCGCAAATCGTAAATTTCCGTTCGCCGTAAAAATATTAACTTGACAAGAACGACCTGTAGTAAAGGGATTAACCATAATTTTTAAATCACCTGAGCCTGGAATATAATGCACAGAATGAGAAGTGTCTTTTTTTCTGTTGTGAATTACATCCGTAAGGATACTGTTCATTGCCTCCTGAAAGTCAGGAATGCCATATCCGTAGCGTTCATCCGGATGATTATATCTGTCAGATGATTGAACGATGTGTGTGAGGATTTGCTCTACATCATAAGTGTGTGGGATTTTTTCTTTACAATATTGTAGGTAGCAGGCCATTAAGCCGGCAATGACGGGAGAAGAATAGGAGGTTCCGTTTCCGGTTGCTGGATTTCCATTCCTATTAATCAGGGCAGTATTCAAGCCTATAGCACATACTTCCGGCTTGGTACGTCCGTCTGCACTGGGACCATAAGAAGAGAAATAGGCAATGGTATCGTTCACATCAACAGCACCGACAGAAAGGATTCCTTCAGCGTCGCTCGGACTTGCAATGTATTTCCATGATGAGTTGCCTTCATTCCCTGCACTGTTGCATATGATGATTCCTTTTTGAGTAGCCAAGGTCGCAGCACGACTGGCTCGGGAAAACTTACCGTTCATGTCGTCGTAAGTAAAGTTCATCACAGGATCATCAAATTCAAAATACCCCAAAGAGATGTTCACCACGTCCACACCTACGCTGTCGGCATATTCCAGGCCCCTGACTAAAAAATCAACTTCAACCTTGTATTCGGTAGGTACGTATTCAGTTTGAATTAGCCAATAAGAAGCGTGAGGAGCAGTTCCGAAATACTGCTGAGGTATATTAGCCGCCATAATCGATAACACATTGGCACCGTGTGCATCCTCTCTAAAAACATCAATTGTTGAGTCTATAATACTCACTGTACCCAACAAACGATTTTGCAGATGCAAACTATCAAAAGCAATATTGTTATCAGCTTGTTGAAAGCCCGCATCTATCACTCCAATAATGATGTCTTTGCCTGTGTATCCTGCATTGTGTAAGGCTGCTCCATTCAATCGGCCTATTTGCGTTGCTGCTGTTCCGTAATCATATTCTTCAATTAATTTGTTGATTTTACGGGGTGCAGGCGATATGGATTCAGTTTTGATACCCGTATATTCAGTTGTTTTTACAAAAGGAAGCAAGCGAATTTGTGCCATCAATGATGAATCTTGCAGCAAAACAGTAGCCCCATTCATCCATTTGCTGCTACTGTGAATCTTTAAACCATGGTTAGTGAGTTGTGTCAAATAATCGGGATTGACCGGTAAATCTGTTGAGTCATAAGCGATACCTTGTTCCATGCGACGGCTGATGGCTTTTGCACTTAAAAATTCCTCCGGACGATCCAAAGAAAAGGTAGTATTGTTTTTATCGGTGAACTGTACAAAAAAGTAGTATGAATCAGCGGCAAAGCAGGGCATAGATAAAAAGCCAACTGAAAGCAGTAAAATCCTGAGCAAAAATTGACAGATATGAAACTGATGTTTACGCATGATTGATCTTTGTACACGCAAATTTACGGTATTATTTTTTAATTGTTGTAATGAAGGAGGTGGTTTTTTGCGTGGTCCGTGTTCCGTGGTCCGAGTTCTGAGTTCCTTTTTTAGTTCATCATTTTTCGTTCTTAGTTAATTTGTCTTTGTTCTTTTGTTTTTGCTCTTTGTTCTTCATCGTTTTTCGTTTTTCGTTACTTTCATTACTTTTGTAAATCATAAAACACCACATGCAGCAATTTTTAGACATACTGAAACAATACTGGGGCTATGATACTTTTCGTGAATTGCAGGGCGATATCATTCAGAGCATTGCTTCAGGGAAGGATACCTTGGGTTTGATGCCTACGGGTGGTGGAAAATCGTTGACTTTTCAAGTGCCGACCTTAGCCATGGAGGGGGTATGTTTGGTGGTGACGCCGCTGATTGCTTTGATGAAAGACCAGGTTGAAAACTTAAAAAATCGGAATATTGCTGCCGCGGCTATTTATAGCGGGATGTCCCAAAAAGATATTTTACAGACCCTTGAAAACTGTGTGTTTGAGGCTTATAAATTTTTGTATGTTTCGCCTGAAAGGTTAGGCACATTCATCTTCCTTGAAAAAATAAAACAGACGAAGGTGTGCATGATTGCCGTGGATGAATCGCATTGTATCTCACAATGGGGTTATGATTTCAGACCATCCTATTTAAAAATTGCGGATATTCGTAAGGTTTTTCCTGATGTTCCTGTTTTGGCATTGACTGCCACAGCCACGCCTGAAGTGGTTGAGGATATTCAGGAGAAATTACTTTTTCGGGAAAAGCATGTTTTAAGAAAAAGTTTTTATCGCAAAAATCTCGCTTATGTCGTCAGAACCACTGAAAATAAAGAAGAACAACTGCTTCATATTTTGCGTAAAGTAAGCGGTACTTCGGTGGTATATGTTCGCAATCGAAAAAAAACCAAAGAAATTGCTGATTATTTAAATAAGAACGGCATTTTGGCAGAGCATTTTCATGCAGGCTTGAAAAATGAAACCAGGGATGTTCGCCAACAGCGTTGGAAGAATAATGAGACCCGCGTGATTGTTGCCACCAATGCTTTTGGGATGGGCATTGACAAGCCTGATGTACGTACTGTTATTCATATGGACTTACCCGATTCTTTGGAAGCTTATTTTCAGGAAGCGGGTAGGGCAGGGCGCGACGAGAAGAAAGCTTTTGCTGTCATGTTATTCAACAAGGGTGACATAGCTAAAATGCGCAAGCGGGTGTCGGATACTTTTCCTGATAAAGACATGATCCGCAGGGTGTATCGTTCTTTGGGAGATTATTATGTCATCGCTGAAGGTCATGGGTTGGATGCTGTTTTCCCTTTTGATTTGGCTGATTTTTGTATGAAATTCAAATTGCCGATGTTGATAACATACAATGCGCTGAAAATTTTACAACAGGCAGGCTACCTTGAGTTGACTGATGAACAGGATAATTCTTCTCGTGTTTTGTTTGTTGTCGGAAAGGAGGATTTATATTCAACCCGATTGACGACCGATCAGGATAAATTAATTCATATTTTGTTGCGCTCTTATACAGGTTTGTTTACCGAGCCGGCTTATATCAGTGAAGATGTTATTGCATCTCGGCTCAATTGGACGAAAGATAAAGTCTATAAGGAGTTGGTGGGTTTGGCAAAAGACAGGATTGTGCAGTACATACCACGCAAACAAATTCCCTTTATAACCTATGTTCATGAAAGAGAAGCACCGGAACGCCTCAATCTTGGGAAAGAAACCTATGATGATAGAAAAGAGCGATATGTAAGCCGTGCAAAAAGTATATTAGACTACGCAAAAGAACAAAATATATGTCGCAATCAGTTGTTGCTCAGTTATTTCGGTGAGAAAAATACCAGGCCGTGCGGACAATGTGATGTCTGCTTGAAAAAGCAAGAACAGCAGGTGACCGATGCTGATTTTGACAAAATCCGATTAGCTGTTATCAAGGCATTAACCGACACTGCCCTTACCCCGGAAGAATTGATCCAATCACTTGCTTCCTTCAAGAAACAAAAGGTGCTTCAGGTGATTCGTTTCTTATTAGATAATGGGGTGTTGAAACAGAAAAAGAAAGGCGTTTTAGAGTTATGCGCTGGTGCATAAAATACTTGGCGGTGTCTCATATTGCTCAACTGCTGCGCTTCGAATTCGCTCAGCAACCATGTTACTTTCGATATTCGAGCTCGCGAGTTCCGTGTTACGTGGTGCGCGTGGTCGCGAGTAGACAGTTTTGATACTCGCATATCAGTGAAAATATTGATATGCGAGTACCTTAGTCATTTATAAAATAAGTTGTTTAGTTTTTATTGATTGCCTTCATTTTCACTTTGGAGAAAACAGCAGGTTTGTCGTTGTCTCCAATATGAATCAATCCTGGTCGAAATACCCTGTCCCAGCGGAGTACGTTTCCTCCATCAATGGCTTCATCATTCGTTGCAACCCAATCTTTTCCATTTTCACTCCAATAAAATTTACAATGGCGTCCATCCGTAATTTCCATTTTTAAGTGAAGTTTTTTGTTGTTGTAGTCAGATTCATACAAGTTGTTTTCTTTGCCGCCATTTACGGATTTCAAGGTAATTTTATTATCGGCATAAGTCAGCAAAAGTAAATTTCTTGCATCCCCATAAATAGTGAGACCTTTAGTAGATTCATTTTCACCTTCTACAACTGCTTCTAAAGAATAATCGGCTGAGGCAGGACGCAAACAAAGTGCTGTTCCATAATGATTATTTTTTTTACTTGTACCGCTCAAATGCAATTTACCATTTTTGATTTCATACTGCATATCAGAGCTGATGTAGTTCCAGGTCCATTCTTCTTTTAATTTGCTGTTTTTGAAATTATCAAAAAAATCTAAATTGATTATCTGCTTTGTATTGGGAAATGGAAGATGCTGTTCAAATTTTGCCAAGTTGCCGGTTGTGAAATAGGGCCAATCATTTTCGTCAATTTTGAATTCTTTTAAAATGGGCTGACGTCCTCTGAAGAAGTTTTCATCTTTCATATAAGCATGACACATATAAAACATTCTCCCGTCAGGGGTTATAACACCGGTGCCATGACCGCAGGATTGAAAGTCGCTTTCTTCACCACCTTTTAAGATTGGATTATTTTCATATTTTTCGTAAGGACCTAAATAGTTTTTGGCACGTGCTACAGAAACTTCATAATCGCTTCCCGGTCCGCAACATCCTCTGGAAGAATAAATAATGTAATAATAGTCTCCATATTTGAAATGATATTGTCCTTCTTGTCCAATCCTCTGGTCGTCAACCAATAATGAAAAAACTTCACCCTCCAGCCTCAATCCATCAGAAGATAATTTGCTACCTACCAATTCAATATCTCTAGAATCTAAACCATATGCTTTCCAGGTAATATACAACTGACCGTCGTCGTCAAAAACAAAGGCATCAATTGCTTCTTTGCCAAAATCGACCAAAACACCATGGTCGGTAAATTCATCTGTTGGCGAGTCGGCAGTAGCTACACCTATGCATGATATACCGTCTGATGCTCTTCTTGCGGAATAATAACAGAATACTTTTCCGTTGTGATAAAATAATTCCGGAGCCCAAAAAGAAGAAGATGTCCATTCCGGTTTTTTGTTGAATACATGTCCGGTTTGTGTCCAATTGATTAAATCTTTAGAACTAAACATTGGATAAAAGGGCGCCCATTCAGAAGATGTACCGCAAGCATAATAGGTATCATCAATTCTGATGATTGAAGGGTCAGCTACATCACCTCTGATCACAGGGTTTTGGTAACTTGTTGGTGCAGTTGCACAGGAGAACATGCCGAAGGCAAGCAACATAGCAATGGTGTGTTTTAATTTTAATAGTTTCATTGGAATAATTGTTTTTGATGACACGATATTATTTCTTTATGTAGAAGTTAGTCTTTAGTAACCGGGAAAGCTGAAATTCTCAGTCTGGCAGCACCCATTGGAATCAGTTGTATATCATCCAATTGTTTACTCTTGGGTGCATTTTCATTAGGCAATACATCACATAATCCGTATTGATCAAGCGTCCATGATGGGATAATTCTTCCTTTGGCTTTTATCAGGATGGGTACGCTTTGTGTTGTAAAAGGAAAATCATCTTCCGGCCATGCTCTCTTCACAATTTTCATATCTTTAAAAGGATTCTTGTCATTGACCAATAAAGCATAGTTCCATGGACTGTTTGGGTAGATGTTGTAACTGGGCCATTCCGCCTGGTTGACTCCTTCTTGCCATTTAGAATCCCGAATAGCTGTTTCAATACTACTTGATTTTTCATAATATTCATCAATCAGCAAGGAAAATGTCAAGGGACCATAGTTGATGCTAACACTGTTTTTATTGATGGTCCACTTACGCATCCATAACGACATAGGTAAATTTAAAGTGATGATATCACCATTTTTCCAAATATTGTCTATGCGTACGTATTTGTTTATTTCCGGGTTTTTGGCTACGGTTTTACCATTTACACTAATTTTTGCTGTTTTGCACCATGATGGAATTCGTAAATATATGGGAAACCGAATGTCATTTTGTGTTTCTATGGTAAATTTTACGTTTTCTTCAAAAGGATAATTCCCTTCAGCATGAAAAACAATAGCAGAACTGTTTTCGCCCACTTTAACATTTGCACTAAAGGCACCATACATAGTTACGGCTAAGCCATTGTCAGGTGTTGCCATGACAAGATGTTCGGTGTAATAAGGCCATCCTTGGGTATGATTGTGCTGACAGCAACGTGAGCTGAAAGGGTTCATGTTTAAGAAAGGACCACGATTGTTAATGCCCGGGTGATGATTTTCTGCATCACTTAAAACGAGATTAGGTGACGTGATATAGCGCAATGCTTTGAAATCGGCAGTTACAGCAGCCGGATATGAATTAAATGCAACATCTTCACATTGCTCAGCCCAAAAAGGATCTCCTGTAATGCGTAACATGATTTCATCAGATGCCATTTCTTCAACAAAGCCACAGGTTTCGGTTCCTTGACGTGGGTCTATATAGCCCATACGTGCGTTTTCATCAGCCCCAAACATGCCGCCGGGTACCTGACCGAAAATTCTGCGAATCAGTGCGTGTGCATTGTAACTTGCTTGCAAGTGTGTAGAGTCAGTGGATAAAAGATAATAACTGGCAGGCTCCCTGAAAGATTGTGCTATATTCACATTATGCCAATTGGGAAGCCTGGATTTATCCATCCAGTTTGCAGTATTGCTATGTGTCTTTTCAGCCATTTCCAATAAGAATTCATCTCCGGTTATGTTGTACAGCCAGTAGATACTCAGAAGGTTATCTCCACCGCGGCTGTTTTCCCAATAATCTTCTAAAAATTGATCGTCCGGCAAAGTCAGTTGCCATTTGAAATAATTGGTCATTAAATCAATTACCCTTGGGTCTCCGGAATACTCATAATAGGATTGTAAACACCATAGCATAATCATATGCGCCCATAATTCAGGTTTTCCCCGACGTATATTTTCAGGACCGAAATATCCGTCATCCCGCTGACTGGCAAATACTGCTTCAATCCATTCCTGAGTTTCAGCCAACATTGCTTCATCTTTCAGAATATAAGCAATATTACCATAACCTTTCAGCCAGTAAGGTACTTCTTCCCAGCCGTGATTTCCACCGCTCAATAGCCAGGCATTGTCATGTTTTTCAAGCCAACTGCTAATTTTACCCAGTTGACCGGTTAAACCTTCCTTTTGAAGAATCAGATAACGTTTTAACCATCCTTCAGGCTGAATCGAGCCAACCGGAAGTTTGATGAAATGAAGTGGTAAAAGCGGGTCCTTATTGCTGGTGTAGCTCACGTTTTTAATGGTTGTATCGGGACGATCTACAACTGTAACTTTTAAAGTGTTTTTACTGCAAGCGCTCATCAGCACTAATATGCCAATGAATAAAAATGAGAAAAAATTTCTTTTCATATGATTATAGTTTATGTTCGTTTCATGATAAAAAATTAATAAATCCAGAATGGATATTAGATTGTTGAATTGAAGTACGTGACTGAACCTGAATGTCGAAAGTAACGTGGTTACTGAGCGAAGTCGAAGTGCAGCAGTTGGACACTTCTAAGACACTGACAGCAAAGATACATTTTTGTTCCTTATGTCACAAAGACTTATGAATTAAATTTGCCTGTCCGGTTTTACAAATAACCGGAAAAGAGGTTGATGTTAGCCTTTTCTTCAAAAATTATATTAATTTTGTTGTCAGGCATGGCATGAAAACACATTGTAAATCTATTTTTGTAAATGCTTAAGTGTTTAATACACAAGAATATATTAGTAAACTTAAATTCATCAAATGAAACAGACATTCTTAAAAGTAGTATTGACTACATTGCTCTTTTTGGTATTATTGTCATGTAATGTGCGTTCTTCTAAAAACCTGATGTCAGGGAATCCTGTTTTTCCGGGATGGTACGCAGATCCTGAAGGAATTATCTTTGAAAATCAGTATTGGATATATCCAACCTTTTCAGATGTTTATGAAAAACAATTATTCCTGGATGCTTTCTCATCACCGGATTTGGTTAATTGGACCAAACACGAACGAATCATAGATAATGAAGAAGTTAAATGGGTTTGGCGAGCCATGTGGGCGCCTTGTGTAGTTGAAAAGGACAAAAAGTATTATTTGTTTTTTGGTGGAAACGACATTCAGAATAATGATGAAATCGGAGGTATAGGGGTAGCAGTTGCTGACAGACCGGAAGGTCCTTTTAAGGATTTGTTGGGTAAGCCACTCATTGATCAAATTGTGAATGGAGCACAACCCATCGATCAATTTGTATTTAAAGATGTTGATGGAAGTTACTATATGTATTACGGAGGTTGGAGGCACTGCAATGTAGTGAAGCTTAATGATGATTTTACCGGTATAGTGCCTTTTCCGGATGGAGAATTATATAAGGAGGTTACTCCTGAGAATTATGTTGAAGGTCCGTTTATGTTTATGCGTGACGGAAAATACTATTTTATGTGGAGTGAAGGAGGTTGGACAGGTCCCGATTATTCCGTTGCTTATGCCATTGCAGATAGTCCTTTCGGTCCGTTTAAGCGGGAGGCAAAAATTTTACAACAAGATGCCACAATTGCAAATGGTGCAGGTCATCATTCTGTGATACATGAACCAAAATCCGATAAGTATTACATGGTTTATCATCGTCGTCCCTGGAGTGAAACATCCGGGAACAGTCGTGAAACCTGTATTGATGAAATGTTTTTTGATGAAGAAGGCTATATTCTTCCGATAAAAATGACGGTGGAAGGTGTAAAGGCAAATCGGTTGAAAAGATAAAGAGAATAAATCCCTGTTTTTTCTCAACTCAATCTTCCCTTATAATCTTCATAGCCAAACTCCCTGATCAGTTTGAATGCATTGTCGGTAGTCCAAATTCCTATGGAAGGATGGGTGACGCCGTTGAACATGGTGGTTTTGACCATGGTGTAGTGCATCATATCTTCAAAGATGATCAAGTCACCGACCTGTAAGGGCTTGTCGAATGACCAGTCGCCGTAGAAGTCACCGGCAAGACAGCTATTACCACCCATTCTGTAGGTAGGCTTGCCCGGCACAGCATCCGTAGCTCCTTTGATGGCGGGCTTGTAGGGCATTTCCAGACAATCGGGCATATGACAGGAAAAGGACACATCGAGCATGGCTGTTGTGACGCCTTTGTTCTCAACGATGTCTTGCACGGTGGCAACCAAATCTCCTGCCTGCCAGGCGAAAGCACTTCCGGGTTCCAATATGATGTGCAGGTGCGGGTATTTGGCTTTAAAAGCCAGAAGCACCTGGATCAAATGTTCGGTATTGTAGCCTTTGCGTGTCATCAGGTGACCGCCACCCATGTTAAGCCACTTGATCTGACCCAGCAGGTGTCCGAATTTCTTTTCAACCACCAACAAGGTCTTTTCCAAATCGAAAGAATTGCTTTCGCACAAGGTATGAAAGTGCAGACCTTCCACCCCATCCGGTAAGGTTTTGCCAATGTTTTCAGCGATGATCCCCAACCGGGAGCCGGGAGAACAAGGATTGTATAAATCCGTTCCAACGCCCGAAAACTCGGGATTGATACGCAGTCCGCATGAAATCTTGTTTTTGAGCGTGCGCGGATAAAACTTCTCAAACTGAGCGATGGAATTAAAAGTAATATGACTGCTGTACCGGGCAATCTCATCAAATTCTTTCTCTGTGTACGCCGGAGCATAGGTGTGTGCCGGACTGCCCATCTCTTCGTAAGCCAGGCGTGCTTCGGCCAATGAGCTGGCAGTGGAGCAAGAGATATATTCTCTGACGATGGGAAACACACTCCACATCGCAAAAGCCTTGAATGCCAAAATAATTTCCACACCCGCCTGCTCACCCATCGAACGGATCAAAGCCAGGTTAGCACGAAATTTTGTTTCGTCCAATACGAAGCAGGGGGAGGGAATTTCTGTACGGTTGAGCATTGTTGTTTTAGTTTTGTTTGGAAGTTAATGAAGTTAAAGAAGTTAGGGAAGTTAACGGGTTTTGAGTTCTGAGTTCTGAGTTCTGAGTTTTGAGTTCTGAGTTTTGAGTTCATCGTTCTTAGTTTTTAGTTCTTCGTTCATCGTTCTTCGTTCTTCGTTCTCTTCAGCATTCCATAAGCTATCCCGCCCAAGATAGATGCTGCTACCACATAGACGGGTGGTATTTTTACCAGCCATATCAACAGGACGACCAGGATGGGGATGAATATTGTTTTGTATGTAATGTTTGCTGATTTGGCCATTTTAAACAAGGGGGCGGCGATGAGTGCCACAACGGCGGGACGGATGCCTTTGAAGATTTTATCGACAGTGGGATTTTGTCGCATATCCACAAAAAAAGTAGCAATTACCACAATCACGATAAAAGAGGGTAGGGCAGCGCCCAATGCAGCGACCAGACTGCCTTTGAAGCCCTTGACTTTATAACCTACAAAGATAGCGGTATTGATAGCCATCACACCGGGTGCGGATTGTGCCAATGCCAGGGTATCGATAAATTCCCGATGAGCTATCCATTTTTTCTTTTCAACCACTTCGCGCTCTATCAACGGTATCATCGCATATCCCCCACCAAAGGTGAAGGTGCCTATACGAGCAAATGTGCTGAATAATTGCCAATAAAGCTTCATAGGTGCGATTGTGTTGAATGGGCAAAAATACTGTTTTATTTGTGATTTGGCAATTGATTAATTTTGTCGCAAAAAAAGATAGGTATTTGCACAATCAAAAAACATTTTTTATCTTTGCGCTCCATTTCGAAGAGGGTATAAAAGTAGCGCTGCCCGGGGCATCTCACCTTCCCGATTAAATAATAAATGTACGTAGAAGTATGTATGCAATTGTAGAAATTTTGGGACAGCAATTCAAGGTGCAAGCCGGTAAAAAATTGTATGTCCATCGCATGAACGAAGCAGAGATTGGTTCAGAAGTAGAGTTTGACAGGGTTTTGTTGGTTGACAAAGAGGGCGAGGTAACCGTAGGTGCTCCCGTTGTTGAAGGTGCAAAGGTAGTATGTGAAGTGGTTTCACATCCGCGCGGCGACAAAGTCATTGTGTTTCACAAAAAACGTCGCAAAGGTTACAAAAAACGGACAGGTCACAGACAAGACTTTACCGAACTGAAAGTGAAAGAAATCGTAGCATAAATTAACCGATTAAAAAAGTAGAAAAATGGCACATAAGAAAGGAGTAGGAAGCTCGAAGAACGGTCGCGAATCGGAAAGCAAACGACTTGGCGTTAAAATTTACGGCGGTCAATTTGCTACGGCGGGCAATATAATTGTTCGTCAACGCGGCACACAACATCATCCCGGTGATAATATGGGTATGGGAAAAGATCATACTTTATATGCATTGATTGACGGGTATGTTGAATTTAGAAAAAGAAAAAATAACAGATCATACGTTTCTATCAGACCTGTTGAAGCCAACTAAACTCAATCCCGTATGGGCGCATTGAGTCATACATAAGGATCTCCTGTCCGTTTTACCGTGGTGTAAAATTGCAGGAGATTTTGTTATTCAGGGATTTAAATTCATTGTATCATGCTTACACTCAAATACATCAACGAAAATACCGCTGAGGTCATTGCCCGCCTGGCGAAAAGAAATATCAAGGCAGAGGACATCATTGCTCAGGTTATTGATTTGGACCGGCAGCGTAAGGAAACCCAGGTTGCTGCCGACAATGCGCTGGCACAATCCAACACCTTATCAAAAGAAATAGGTATGCTCTTCAAGCAAGGCAAGACTGCTGAAGCTGAGGCAGCCAAGGCGCAAACGGCAGCCTTGAAAGAGTCTATCAAGGAGTTGACCGACAAGCAATCGGCTATCGAACAGCAGTTGAATGAGGTGCTGGTGCTGATACCCAATCTGCCGCACGAAAGTGTGCCGGTCGGAACACGGGCAGAGGATAATGTGGTGGAACGTTCGGGTGGCAAGATGCCCCAATTGCCTGAGGGTGCTTTGCCGCATTGGGATTTGGCGAAAAAGTATGATTTGATTGATTTTGAAGCCGGCGTAAAACTAACGGGCGCCGGATTTCCTGTGTATAAGGGCAAGGGAGCACGTTTGCAGCGCGCCTTGATCGGTTTCTTCCTGGATAATGCCAGAGAAGCGGGTTATTTGGAAATACAACCGCCCCTGATGGTGAATGAAGATTCGGGTTTCGGAACCGGACAGTTGCCTGACAAGGAAGGGCAGATGTACCATATTACGGCTGACAATCTGTATATGATCCCTACGGCAGAAGTTCCCGTTACCAATCTTTACAGGGATGTGATCTTGAACGAAGAAGATTTGCCCATCAAGAATACCGCTTATTCTGCTTGCTTTCGCAGGGAAGCCGGTTCATACGGCAAGGATGTGCGTGGCTTGAACCGCTTGCATCAATTCGATAAGGTTGAAATCGTGCAGATTCAGCATCCCGATAAATCCTATGAAACCCTGATGGAGATGGTGAATTACGTGCAGACCTTAGTCGAAAAATTAGAGCTGCCCTGGCGCATCCTGCGCTTGTGCGGCGGCGACATGGGTTTCACTTCCGCTTTGACCTTCGACTTTGAAGTCTGGTCAGCCGCCCAGGAACGTTGGCTGGAGGTCAGTTCCGTATCCAACTTCGAAAGCTACCAGGCAAACCGCCTGAAATGCCGTTTCAGAGGCGAAGACAAAAAGATTCAGCTATGCCACACCTTGAACGGAAGTGCCTTAGCCTTACCGCGCATCGTTGCAGCCCTGCTGGAAAACAACCAAACCGCAGCAGGCATCAGGATACCCAAGGCATTGGTGGCTTATACGGGGTTTGAAATGATTTAAACTTCTTCATTTTTTTGTCTTGATACAAAAAAACGAAGCAAAAAAAAATCAAGACTGCGCCCGCTTCGCTCGAAAAATTAGCGCTTGAACAGCTAAATCGTCCAAACTCAGCGGTGTCTCATAAGTGCCCAACTGCTGCGTTACTTTCGATATTCGGGCTCAGTCACATACTTCAGTATGCTCCTTCGCCCTCAATCTCAGCGCCTTGCATTTAGACACTTCTAAGACACCTTACAGTATTTAGTTGATATTTTATTTGAAAAGGACGATTCTTAACGCTGTTCTCACTTATTTTTCGGCTCACCGGACGAGGTCGGGGGGTGTCGTGCAACTTAACTTTCGCATCCCGTACCGCGCGACCCCGCACCACGTGACCTCGGAACCCGTGCAAATCCGACCAATCCGTTTCATCCGTGTGCTACTCCTTCTGGGTCGCGCAATTTAAACTTCGTAGAAGTTTCACGTGCATAACCCCCAATTTTAATTGGGGGGCAGTTGAGTACGTATGACTGCTTAAACGCTGTAGGCGTTTAACAATTTTAGTTTTGGGAAACTCCTACAGAGTTTTATTATCATTATCTACTCCTGCCCCCGGATGAATCCGGAGGTTATTCACGTGTTTGTCCTACGGACAATCTAGGGGGCGCGCTTTTAACATTTCATTTTTCGCTATTTCGAAATAATTGTAGTACTTTTGTCGGAAAATTGCAAGCTTGAGATTACACATCAGAATGAGTAAAATCATTGAACATTCGGGTATCATTCATCAAATCAACGGGAAACACATCAGGGTGCAAATAACGCAAACATCAGCCTGTAGTGCTTGTCACGCTAAAGGCACCTGCACAGCCGCAGACATGAAGGATAAGTACATTGATGTTGAGGCGGCAAATTCCAATCACCAAATAGGGGACGAAGTAACATTGTACGGTCAAAGCTCTATGGGCTTATTCGCCGTATTGTTGGCTTTTGTATTGCCCTTTCTGCTCGTTCTCGGTGTGCTTTTTATTTTGAATAATTTTATGGACAATGAAGTGCTGGCAGGCGCGATTGCCCTGGGTGCTCTTATTCCATACTATATTATATTGTCATTTTTTGATACGAAACTACGATCTCAATTCAAGTTCCATATCAAATAAAAATGCAATCAACCATATTTTTCAAAAGTCTTCAATAACATTCAATAGTATTGATATGAGTTTAGTTTGGATTTCTTTGATTACTTTAGGTGTAATAGGCTCTGTTTCAGCCATCATCCTGTACGTAGTCGCCAAAAAATTTCACGTGGAGGAAGACCATCGCATCGATTTGGTAGAGGAAGTTTTGCCTGCTGCCAACTGTGGGGGTTGCGGATATCCGGGTTGCCGGAACTTTGCCGATGCCTGTGTAAAAGCCGATAATCTATGTGATTTGCATTGTCCGGTGGGCGGTAATGAAACCATGGCTAAAGTGGCTGAAATTCTCGGATTGGTTGCCGTAGAAAAAGCTCCCATGGTGGCTGTGGTTCGCTGCAATGGTACCTGTGAGCATCGTCCGCGCAACAACGAATACGATGGGGTGAAACACTGTTTTATAGCCCATAACCTGTATAGCGGTGAAACCAACTGCTCATGGGGCTGTCTGGGTTTTGGTGACTGTGAACTGGCCTGTGATTTTGACGCCATACACGTAAATCCCATTACTAAAATTCCTGAAGTCATAGATGATAAATGTACTGCTTGTGGTGCTTGCGTGCGTGCTTGTCCGAAGGATTTGATTGAATTGCGCAAGATGGGACCCAAAGGTCGCCGCGTATATGTGGATTGCCGCAATCAGGACAGGGGACATATAGTGAGCAAAGCCTGTGAAGTAGGCTGTATCGGTTGTGCCAAATGCCAGAAGGTTTGTAAACATGATGCCATCACCATAGAAAACAACCTTGCCTTTATCCATGATGATAAATGCAAGTTGTGCCGCGATTGCGTCATCGTTTGTCCGACCAACTCCATCATAGATGTTAATTTCCCTAGACCTAAGCAACCGAAGGTGGCAGTAGAGGAGGAAGTTTCTCAGTAATTTAGAATGTTGTACGCACAATTGAACAGTCATAAAAGCAAATTGTCAGTTATCAAATAGTCAATAATATTTCAGATGAAACAGCCATTTGAGAAAATTCTTAAACACAAGGAAATGTTTAATGGCGTGTTCCATGTGACCTTAGAGTAAAAAATAAAAAATAAACACATGAAATCTTTCAGAATAGGCGGTATTCATCCCAAAGAAAACAAATTCTCGGCAGGAGCAGCCATACAGCAGGCTGATATTCCTGCAACGGTAGCCATTCCGCTGGCACATTACATCGGTAATCCGAGCGAGGCAATTGTAAAACGGGGCGATACGGTGAAAGTCGGACAGCAGATTGGTGCCGGCAGCGGATTTATATCTGCCAATGTACACGCTTCCGTTTCCGGAAAAGTACGTAAGATTGACGTACAATTGGATGCTACCGGCTATAGGCGACCAGCCGTGTTTATTGAGGTTGAAGGCGATGAATGGTTGGAAACCATCGACAGAACTCCGGATATAGTCAGGGGATGCTCACTTGGCAAAGAAGAGATCATTCAAAAAATTCAGGATGCCGGCATTGTGGGCCTGGGTGGCGCGACTTTCCCCGCTCATGTGAAACTGATGCCGCCTCCCGGAAAAAAGGCTGAATACCTGATCATCAACGGTGTGGAGTGTGAACCTTATCTCACTTGCGACCACAGGTTGATGATGGAGCATGGGGAGGAAATTTTAATAGGTACCACCATTCTTATGAAGGCTTTGGGCGTTGATAAAGCCATTGTAGGTATTGAAAATAATAAGCCTGATGCCATAGAGCATCTGACCCGGTTGGCTACCACTTTTTTGGGTATTACCATTCAGCCATTGAAGGTGCAATATCCGCAAGGTGGTGAAAAACAATTGATTGATGCAGTACTTCGTCGTCAGGTGCCCAGCGGAAAAATTCCCATTGAGATAGGAGCTGTGGTGTTCAATGTAGCTACCACTTTCGCCGTTTATGAGGCTGTGCAAAAAAACAAACCCATGATAGACAGGGTGATGACGATTACCGGAAAGGATGCGCCCAATGCTTCTAACTATCGGGTGCGATTGGGTACTTATCTGTCTCATGTGGTTGAGCAGGCCGGCGGTATTCCGGAGGGAACCGGAAAAATTGTCGGTGGCGGACCCATGATGGGGCGTTCGCTGATGAACCTGGATGTTCCGATGGCAAAGGGTAGTGCGGGTGTTCTGTTTATGCGCGATGAGGAATCCATCCGTAAGCCTTCACAAAACTGTATCCGCTGTGCCAAATGTGTAAGCGTTTGTCCCATGGGCCTGGAACCTTATTTATTAATGGCTTATTGCGAAAGAAATATGTGGGATGAGTTGGAAAGCAATCGCACGATGGATTGCATCGAATGCGGCAGTTGCAATTATACCTGCCCGTCTCACCGTCCGCTTTTGGACTATATCCGCTTTGGCAAATCAACCGTAGGTAATATTATCCGCAATAGAAATAACAAATAGATATGGAAAAACTCATTATATCGCCTGCACCGCACATACATGGCGGAGACTCTGTTAGGAAGAACATGTACGGAGTACTCATCGCCTTGATCCCGGCTTTGCTGGCTTCTTTTTACTTTTTTGGAATAGGTGCTTTGATCGTTACGCTGACATCCGTTGTGGCTTGTGTGTTATTTGAATATCTGATCCAGCGCTTTATATTAAAGGGAAACATTACCATTTTCGATGGCTCTGCGGTGCTTACAGGTGTTTTATTAGCATTCAACTTACCTTCCAATTTGCCGATCTGGATGGTTGTCATCGGGGCTTTGGTCGCCATTGGCATTGCCAAAATGAGTTTTGGCGGTTTGGGTAACAATCCTTTCAATCCGGCATTGATAGGCAGGGTGTTTTTGTTGATATCTTTCCCGGTAGCCATGACTACCTGGCCTGTCGTGGAGCCTTTGTCGATGAAGTATTTAGATGCCGAAACCGGTGCAACGGCTCTTGCAGCCATGAAAGAAGGCAGTGCAATAACAGTGTCGCATTTGGATATGTTTCTTGGAAAGATGGGTGGATCGCTTGGTGAAGTGTCCGCCATTGCCCTGTTGATAGGCTTGGCATATATGCTGATACGCAAGATCATCACCTGGCATATTCCGGTAAGCATCCTGCTTACGGTAGCTGTATTTTCAGGGATCATGCATGCAATCAATCCTGAAATGTATATTTCACCTGTAACGCATTTGCTGACGGGTGGGTTGATGTTGGGAGCCATCTTTATGGCAACCGATTATGTCACTTCTCCCATGACCCCAAAAGGCATGTGGATATACGGTGTGGGCATTGGTATACTGACAGTGGTTATACGTACCTGGGGTGCCTATCCCGAAGGGGTGTCATTTGCTATCTTGATCATGAACGGCTTTACGCCCTTGATCAATTTTTATATAAAACCAAGGCGGTTTGGAGCTAAGCAATTAAAAAATAACAAGTAAACTCCGGATTCTTAAGGAAAATTCAGGAGGCTAAATATTAAGTTTTATGTCGAAAAAATTAGAATCGTCCTTTAAAAATATGCTCATCGTCCTGACGACCATCTCGCTGGTCTCGGCATTAGCATTAGGTTCTGTTTATAATCTGACCAAAGAACCCATTGAATTGGCAAAAAAAGAAAAGCAGGAAAATGCCATCAGAGAGGTATTGCCGGAGCACACGCGTCTGGGTACAGCAGATTCTGTTTACTTAAAGGGTCTAGTTCAGCCTTTTGTTGTATATCTTGCTTACAACAATGAAGACTTTGTGGGTGCTGCGGTACAAAGCTATACCAACAATGGTTTTAGCGGAGAGATCAAAGTAATGGTGGGTTTTGATGCTGCCGGAAATATTGTTAACTACGCTGTGTTGGAACAGGCAGAGACACCGGGTTTAGGTACCAAGATAGTGGATTGGTTCAAGACGGAGAAAGGCAAGCAAAACATCCTGGGTATGAATGGAAGTTCAGAACAATTAAAAGTTACCAAAGATGGGGGCGAAGTGGATGCCATCACGGCTGCAACCATCTCTTCGAGGGCTTTTTTGGAGTCCGTTAAGTTGGCATATGCTGCTTATAATGATAATTATGATGTTGTGTTGGGTGCAACATCTCTTTATGATGAAAAAAACACAACTTCATCCGAAGAATCTTTCAATCAAGAACAACATGACGAAACACCGGATCAAAAGCCGGTGGTTTCCGAATCAGATAAAGAATAGAATATGGCTGGAAATTCAAACATCAAAACGCTGTTAAACGGGATTATTAAAGAAAATCCTGTGTTTGTGCTGTTGCTGGGGATGTGTCCTACTTTGGGTACGACTTCCTCTGCAATCAATGGGTTAGGTATGGGCCTGGCAACGACTTTTGTGTTGGTAGCTTCCAACGTGGTGATATCCTTGCTCAAGAATTTGATACCGGATAAGGTGCGTATTCCGTCCTTTATCGTTGTAGTAGCGACTTTCGTGACTTTAGTGGAAATGGTGATGCAGGCTTACGTGCCGGCGTTGTACGAAAGTTTGGGATTGTTCATTCCCCTTATTGTGGTGAACTGTATTGTGCTTGGTCGTGCGGAAGCTTTTGCAGCTAAAAACACCGTATTCAAATCCTTCTTAGATGGATTGGGAATGGGTTTAGGCTTTAGTTTGGCTCTCACCATTCTTGGTTCGGCACGCGAATTATTGGGTACGGGCAAGGTGTTCAGCCTGACCATTTTTGCCGAGCAATATGGCATGTTGATTTTCGTCCTTGCACCGGGAGCCTTCATCGCGTTGGCGTATTTGATTGCGGTGTTTAATAGGTTGTTGAAGAAGACGGAGTAATGTCTTGTCTGGTAATGGCGTGTGGATGATACGAGTTCCGTGGTGCGGGGTAGCGGGGTGCGAAAGTTACGTTGCACAACACAACCGACCTCGTCCGGTGAGCCGAAAAATAAGTGAGAACAGCGTTAATAATCGTCCTTGTTTGAGCGAGGAACGATCGAGTTTGGACGATTTAGCTGTTTGAGCGCTAATTTTTCGAGCGAAGCAGGCACAGTCTTGACTTTTTTTGCTTCGGTCAAGACAAAAAAATGAAGAGGCATAAATTGAAGAAATAAATAGACAAATAAATAATAAATAAATATTAACATGGCTTACATCCTAATATTCATTTCAGCAGTATTTGTGAACAATATTGTATTGGCACAATTTTTAGGCATTTGCCCGTTTTTAGGCGTATCGAAAAAGATAGATACGGCTTTGGGCATGGCAGGCGCCGTGGCTTTCGTGATGACTGTTTCGACCCTGATCACCTATATCGTACAGAAAACGATATTAGAGCCTTTCAATATTGCATTCTTGCAGACCATCACTTTCATCCTGATCATTGCCTTCCTGGTGCAATTGGTGGAAATCATCCTGAAAAAGACTTCACCGGCATTGTATCAGGCATTGGGCGTTTTTCTACCCCTGATCACTACCAACTGTACCATTTTGGGTGTTGCCATTATGGTTATACAAAAGGAATTTACCTTGCTCGGTAGCGTGGTCTTCGCCATTTCTACAGCCATCGGCTTTGGCTTGGCATTAATTTTATTCGCAGGGATAAGGGAACAATTAAATTTAGTATCTTTGCCCCGCGGAATGAAAGGGATTCCCGTTGCATTGTTGGTTGCCGGCTTATTGGCAATGGCTTTCATGGGGTTCGCAGGCATAGTATAAACAGCCGCTTTTGCGGTAGTAGCTCAGTTGGTAGAGCGTCGGCTTCCCAAGCCGAAGGTCGCGGGTTCGAGCCCCGTTTACCGCTCGGGGTAACCTAAACTACCATTTCTCATCAATTAAAGAACTAAGTATGGTCGACAAATCCATCAAAAAAGTAATCCTGTTAGGATCAGGAGCGTTAAAAATCGGACAAGCAGGAGAATTTGATTACTCGGGAGCACAGGCTTTAAAAGCCATGAGAGAAGAAGGTATTGAAACCGTTCTCATCAACCCTAATATAGCAACCATACAAACCTCGGAGGGCGTAGCCGATAAGGTCTATTTCCTACCCATCACGCCTTACTTTGTGGAACAGGTGATCATCAAAGAAAAGCCGGACGGTATTTTACTTGCTTTCGGCGGACAAACAGCCCTCAATTGCGGGGCTGAATTGTATCAGGCGGGTACACTCGCCAAACACAATGTGCGGGTGCTGGGAACTTCCGTAGATGCTATTATGGTAACGGAAGACCGCGATCTGTTCGTAAAGAAATTAAATGAAATTGATGCCAAAACACCGGTTTCGAAAGCAGTGGAGACCTTAGATGATGCTTTGGCTTTTGCCCACGAAATTGGATATCCGGTCATGGTACGTTCTGCGTATGCCTTGGGTGGCTTAGGCTCCGGAATTTGTTACAATGATAAAGAGTTTATCACCTTATGCAAAAGTACCCTTACCTACTCCAAACAAATCCTGGTGGAGGAATCCCTGAAAGGCTGGAAAGAAATAGAGTTTGAAGTCATACGCGACAGCAAAGACCATTGTTTTACGGTAGTTCCAATGGAGAATTTCGATCCGCTTGGCATTCATACCGGAGAAAGTATAGTGGTGGCACCCATCATCACTTTAAACAAAGAACAAATTGATTTATTGGAAGATGTTGCACGTCGCGTGGTGCGGCATATCGGCATATTGGGTGAGTGCAATATTCAATATGCTTTCAATGCTAAAACCAATGATTACCGCATCATCGAGATCAATGCACGCCTCAGCCGCTCTTCTGCTCTGGCTTCCAAAGCTTCGGGATATCCGCTGGCTTTTGTGGCTACCAAAATAGCTTTGGGCTATACCCTTAATGAAATAGGAGAAATGGGTACGCCTAATTCCGCCTATGTAGCGCCCAAAGTGGATTATATGATAGTAAAAATTCCGCGTTGGGATTTGACCAAGTTCCAGGGTGTAAGCCGTAAAATAGGCTCTTCCATGAAGTCGGTAGGAGAGGTGATGTCCATAGGATTATCTTTCGAGGAAGTGATACAAAAAGGCTTGCGGATGATAGGGCAGGGCATGCATGGCTTCGTGGGTAACAGGGATCTGACTTTCGATGATATAGAAGATGCACTTTCTAAACCAACCGACTTGCGTATTTTCGCAATTGCGGATGCTTTTGAAAAAGGATATTCGGTTGCGCAAATCGAAGAACTGACCAAAATTGATCCTTGGTTCTTGTCCAAATTGCAAAATATCCATCAATATACCAAGGTATTGGAACAATATAAGAAGATTGAAGATGTACCTGCTGAGGTGCTACAGGAAGCCAAAAGATTGGGCTTTTCTGATTTTCAGATCGCCCGCTATGTGGAACATCCTAACAGCACGATGGAAAAAGAAGTTCTTGCAGTACGCAGACATCGTAAAAACTTGGGTGTGTTGCCTGCCATCCGTCGCATCAATACGGTAGCTTCTGAAAATCCCGATGACACTAATTACCTGTATTTTACCTACGGTAAGAAGGAATCTTATCAGCCTAAAAGAACCGAGAAAGAATCTGTGATTGTCCTGGGTTCGGGTGCTTACCGCATAGGGTCTTCTGTGGAGTTCGACTGGTGTTCGGTGAATGCTGTTGTTACCGCGCGTAACTTGGGTTATGAGTCGGTGATGATCAACTACAATCCCGAAACGGTTTCTACGGATTATGATATGTGCGATCGCCTCTATTTTGATGAGTTGTCATTTGAGAGGGTGATGGACGTGGTAGATATTGAAAGACCGAAAGGTGTGATTTTGTCGGTGGGCGGACAGATACCCAATAACTTGGCTACCAAGCTCGATCGCCAGCAAATACCCATACTGGGAACTACAGCCGCTTCTATCGACAGGGCTGAAAACCGCCATAAGTTTTCGTCCATGCTTGATGAGTTGAAGATTGACCAACCACGTTGGAGGGAACTGACCAGTTTTGATGAGATTGACAGTTTCATTGACGAGGTGGGTTTTCCGGTCTTGATCCGTCCTTCATATGTGCTTTCCGGTGCAGCCATGAATGTTTGCTATGACAAAGAACAAATGCGCAAATTTCTTACTTTGGCAGCCAAAGTATCCAAGCAATATCCGGTGGTGGTATCCGAGTTTTTGTTGAATGCCAAAGAGATAGAATTTGATGCTGTTGCCAAGAATGGAGAAGTGGTGGAATATGCCATCTCCGAACATGTGGAATTTGCAGGCGTACATTCCGGTGATGCGACCTTGGTATTCCCCGCACAGAAAATTTATTTCGAGACCATGCGCCGCATCAAACGCATTTCCAAGAAAATCGCCAAGGAGCTGAATATCAGCGGACCTTTCAATATTCAATTTTTGGCCAGAGAAAATTATATCAAGGTCATCGAATGTAATTTGCGTGCATCCCGTTCTTTCCCCTTTGTGTCGAAGGTGATCAAACGCAACTTCATCGAGACTGCTACCCGCATCATGCTGGATGCGCCCTATAGCAAGCCCGATTCTTCCGTGTTTGACATAGAATACATAGGGGTGAAAGCGTCGCAGTTTTCTTTCGCCCGCCTACACAATGCCGACCCCATTTTGGGTGTGGATATGGCATCTACCGGTGAGGTAGGTTGTATAGGCGATGATTATCCGGAGGCCATCCTGAAAGCCTTGTTGTCGGTAGGGTTTGAAATACCCAAAAAGAATATCTTGGTTTCTTCCGGTGAACCCAAATCCAAGGTGGAGTTGATGGAAGCTATGCGTCAGTTGCAGCGCAAAGGCTATAAGATTTATGCCACCAGAGGTTCACAACGCTTTTTGGCAGAAAATGGTGTGGAAGCCGTAGCCGTGCAATGGCCCGATGAAGAAGGCGAATTCAATGTGAAAGATATGATTTCCAAGAAGCAATTCGATTTGGTCATCAATATTCCTAAAAATACCACTGAGCGTGAATTGAGCAATGATTACGAAATACGTCGCAGCGCAGTTGACTTCAACATTCCTCTGCTGACCAATGCCCGCCTTGCCTCCGCATTTATCCAGGCCTTCTGTAGCCTGGAGATGAAAGATTTGAAGACTAAGCATTGGGGAGAGTATTGAGAAGGTAAAACTCAAAACTGTTCCGGGTTTGCGAGGTGCGCGATCATGGGGTGCGGGTTTACGCAGATTTTTTGTTATTTTAGCGTTTTATGTAACGCAGAAATGCTTTCAACAGATGGGTGACAATCTGAAACAAAGAACAATAGGAGCTATCAAATGGTCTGCTTTCGATAGATTTGGACAACAAGCCATACAATTTGTTATTGGTTTGATATTAGCTCGATGGTTTTTTTCCAGTTTTGATTATGGTCAACTTGGATCAATTGCCGTGTTTTCAGCACTTGCTTTTATCTTAGTTGAAAGTGGATTTACGCAAGCTCTTATCCGAAAACAGGATGCTGATGAAATTGATTTCAGCACGGTGTTTTTCTTCAATGTATTTATAGCAATTGCAATTTATGCTATCTTATTTGCTGCGATGCCACTTATTGCAGCCTATTTTAAAGAGCCTGAACTGATTGTACTTGGACGCACCTTGTTTATTGTAATTATTCTGACATCACTTTATTTGGTACCTATTGCCAAATTGACAAAAAAAATGGATTTCAGAAGCATAGCTTTGATAAACTTAACCGCAGTATTGGTAAGCAGTGTCGTAGCATTAATTATGGCATTCAATGGAGTTAAGGTGTGGACATTGGTCGTGCAGCAAATCGTATTTCACTTCGTACGTTTAATAGGTTATTATGCTGTGCTCAAATGGATTCCCCGAGTAATATTTAAGTTTCAGATAATCAAGGGTTTCAGTCGTTTTAGCTTCAATTTATTATTTACTTCTTTTCTCAATGTAATATTCAATAATCTTTTCGTGTTCATCTTGGGACGTAAATCCATGCAAGAAGTGGGTAACTACACCTATGCCAATAAGTTGAACGAAACCACTAACTATACATTCCAAAGCATCCTTAATTCAAGCTCCTACCCTGTTTTTGCAAAAGTGCAAAATGACGATGAGCGTTTCAGAAGAATTTACCGGGAATTTGCACGAAAAATTTCGATAATTACCTTTCCGGTAATCCTTACACTGATTGCAATTGCACAACCACTTATTCTTGTTCTGCTTTCCGACAAATGGGCAGCCGCTATTCCTTATTATCAATTATTATGCGCTTCCAGTATTTTTGCAACGCTTTACACACTTACAATCAGCGCATTAAATGCTCGCGGAAGGTCAAAAGAAACATTCCACATCGAATTGATAAAAAAAAGTATCATTTTGATTGCTATTGCCGCTTGTTTCCAATTTGGCGTGTTGGCCATGCTGGGAGGATACGCTCTCGGAAATATTGTTTCCTATTTTATTTCCGTACTTTTTTTGAAAAAAGAAATCAAACATTTTATCAGACATCAAATAACCGACTTCATTCTTCCGTTGATCATCGGGATAATTATTGCCGCAAGTTGTTACGTACTTTCTTTCATTATTAGCAATATATACATTCTTTTAATCAGCCAAGTGCTACTGGCCGGTATATTATATTTGTTTTCAATAAAAAAATTCTATCCTGAATTAATCGACAAAGCGGTGAATTACATAAAAACCATTCTAAAAAAACAATGATTATTGTAAATTTATATGGGGGATTGGGCAACCAGCTTTTTCAGTATGCTTGCGGCAAAGCAGTGGCTGAGAGATTGGGAGTGGAATTACAACTGGATATTTCCCACTTGAAAGAGTATGGTAAAGCTACTAATTTTACTGTTCGTGATTTTGAACTGGGTGTTTTTAGTATCAATGAAAAAACAGCAGACATTCAGGAAGTAAGAAAATATGTGCCCAATCTTTACAAAACATCACGATATTATCACCAACTCTGGCGAATAAAACGGTTGTTTAACGGCAGGCATTTATTTATTGAAAGAACTTGGCAACGCGACAGATACATTGAGAATATTGAAAAAGTAAAAGATAATACGTATTTATACGGTTACTTTCAGTCTGCACGTTATTTTGCTGATATTGAGGAAAAACTACGTACTACATTAGTGTTGAAAGATAGAATTGACGCAGAAAACGAGGCTTTAATTCAGCAAATGGAAAA
This sequence comes from Bacteroidetes bacterium ADurb.Bin174, assembly GCA_002070265.1. Lineage (GTDB taxonomy): Bacteria > Bacteroidota > Bacteroidia > Bacteroidales > Paludibacteraceae > Paludibacter. Next base: position 121,625 of record MWCX01000036.1, read on the forward strand.
TGAAAATTCCGTTTCTATTCATATCAGACGCGGAGATTATGAGAACAGCCGTTTTTCACTTCCTGAGCTTGATACCTACTATCTGCCTGCCATAAAAGCTATTCAAACTCAAATTCCCCAACCCAAATTTTATATATTCAGCAACGATGCGGAATGGGTAAAGAAAAACTTTAACAGTTTGGAAATCAAAAATGAAATTGTAAGTATTAATAGCGGAAGCCGTTCGTTTATGGATATGATATTAATGAGTCGTTGCAAGCATAACATCATTGGTAACAGTTCATTTAGCTGGTGGGGAGCTTGGCTCAATCAAAATCCGGATAAAATGATAGTTGTACCTAAAAATTGGTATAAAAACGGAAGAGAAACAGACTTACAACTTAAAGAATGGATAAAAATCTGACAATCAATCTTCAGAAAACAAATTATCCAATACGCTTTTAATTTCCTTATCCCGTCTTTTTAAAGAAAACATTTGAATAACCCTTTCATGTGCTTGGGGTCCGGTATTCATTTTCATTGCTTCCTGAATGCCTTGTTCCAAATCTTCAGGCGTTCGTTTTGTAATGACGACTCCTGTATCTCCTATTGCATCGGGAATTCCATTGACGTTACTTCCAACCGGAATACACTCTAAAAGCATGGCTTCACCCAACGTATTCGGCATACCTTCGGTGATAGATGCCTGTACAAAAATGTGTGCCCGATTATAAATATCATTCAACATCTCTTGTGTACAAAACGACTGATAAACTTTTAGGTTGGGTATTTTCGAAAAATGGTAATTTTCTTCAACAAAATCTACACAATTGTTTTTTAAACTGATAAGAATAAACTGCCATTGTGGATTTCGCTCGGCCACTTGCATAAATAAATCAAATCCTTTGTTGTAAAAATCACCCATTTGATTCATGTTACCGACAGTTAAAATTAGATTTTCTTCTTTTTTTATCGAATAATTTCGCACAAATTTCTCTGTATTGATTCCATTATAAATAATTTCAATCGGCGTTTCTATATTTTTTACATAATGCTTAATTCCGTCAATATGCGGGTTTCCAGGATTATAGTAATAGTTTTCATGGTAAATCAACGACTTATGATTGGCAATAATCAAACTCGCATTTTTCAAAGCATAACCCACCAAAGCACCACGGATTTTTTTTCGATAAACTCCTTTTCTAAGTTCCGGATAGCACACCGCTTCTTGTCCGCCAATGAAAATAACCGATTTAGTTCCGGTAATCTTTGCCGCTAAAACCATTACAGCAGCATGATAATCAGCAAACCAGCAAATAAATGCCGTATTTCCTCGTAAACCATTCCGAAGCAACCGAAAAAACATTAGGATATTTTTCAATCCGTATTGCAATTTTCCTTTTTGCTGAAATAAGAGTACGGGGATTACTTCGTAATGTTTTTCCAGGATATTTTGGTCAACCCGTATAAAAGACGAATCATTGGGTTTGATATAAATGATTTTTATTTTTTTTTCTGACATATCTTTTATCGAAGTTTGATTGCACAAAGATACTATTCATTTGGTTAAAATTCCGATTTTTCTTTAACTTTGCTACTTAAAGTTTTTAGAGTTTCCTAAAAAACGTATATCCATGTACAAAGTATCCATATTGATTCCTATTTATAACGCTTCCGGTTTTATTGAGAAATGTGCTGAATCGGTATTTTCACAAACATTTGAAAGTATAGAGTACATTTTTGTTGATGATTGTACGCCTGATGATAGCATCCAAAAACTAAATCAAGTACTTGAGCGTTTTCCGCACCGTAAAAATGCTGTAACATTGCTTCAAAACGAGAAAAACAAAGGGATTTCATATAGCCGTCAACGAGCATTTGATGTTGCAACAGCGGATTATTTCTTAGCTATGGATAGCGATGACTGGATTGAGCCGGATATGATTGAAAATCTTTACAACAAGGCGATTGAGACGAATGCAGATATGGTTTATTCTCCTTATTTTGAAGAATATCCCAATGGCGAATCTAAAATAATTGAACCAAAGTTCTCTACAAATAAAACAGAGCTGATTTACAATGCCTTAATGGGATTTTCTTCTTACTGGAACAAACTAATCTCACGTAAAGTCATGACTGACAACAACGTTAAAACACTCGAAGGAGTGAGTTATGCGGATGACTTGGTCGTTGTGGTAAAGCTACTCTATTACTCTGCTCGTTTTGCAGAGGTAAAAAATCCGTTTTACCACTATGTGATTTATAATCAACATTCAATTACAAAAAAGAAATCAAACACGAGACATATTATAGACCAACTTCTTGTAGTTCAAGAAGTTGAGCGATTTCTGAAAAGTAAACCGGATTTTGAGGATTACACGAAAATGTTAATCGAACTGAAATCGTTACGCAAAGTAAGAATTATCAGAAGTACTTTCGGAGATGCACAATATTTATCGCTTTTCCCTGAAATCAATAGACATATTGCCTCTCTACCTTTCCCGCTGAAATCAAAAATAATTCTAAAATTATCTGCTCATAATCAGCATTTTTTACTCAAAAATTTTCTGAAATTATTAGGTTTATTGAGAAATATTGTTGAGTAATATTCTACATGAGTACCGATTATTTATCAACTTTTGATTTAAATCTTGATTTTTTTTCAAATCGCTTAATATCTTAACATAACAGCTTAGGGCTTGGTGTTTAGGTAAGATTATCCCACTTACCCTATGAAGCACATTCTTCAAAAATGGAAATAAATTTCATAAGAATCACTTAGCCTCGCTTGACGCCAAAACCTTGCAAGGTGCAGATGTAATTCAGCTAATTTTTCTCACATAAATATCTCCAAAATCTGTCGAAATGAATTCTTGTGTAGATATATAATTCTTAAAATCTGTAACACTTCTCCAGTTTTTTAATGCAAATTCCATACTTTCACCCTTTGAAAAATTACATTCAATTTCAGAATTATATTTTTCTATTTGACTGATACAATCTATTGCTCTTTGAATTTGTTCAGGTACCGTGTACTCAAAAGAAATCATATCTACGGCACAAGTCAAACCCTTTAGGACTTCAAGCTCATAGCCTTCCACATCTATTTTGATAAACTTCGGTAAACCATACTTCTCAATTAACTTATCTAATGTAGTAATTTGAATTTTTATAGGTCTACTCCAAGTATATTCTTTAAATCTGTCTTTTTTTACGGATTCAATCCATTCTGTAGAAAAAGATGATATTGTGTGAGCATTTGAAACAAAAAAATCTTTAATGTCTTCCATCTCTCCCACACCCATTGGAACAATATTTATCTCATTTCCAAACGTCTTTTTTAATATTTTTTGACATTTTTTTTGTGGTTCTACTGCAACTACTTTTGCGCCAATGTTTAATAATGGTCTTGTCCTATTACCCACGTTGGCACCGATATCAAATACCAAATCATTGGGGCTGATAAATTGATTATAAAATTTTTGTCGGCGGTCAATAACCTCTTTGGATTCTTCCACTAAATACGGGGAAAAAGCAAATTTTACTTTTCCAAGTAATTTCAAAGTTTTAGGTCCTAAAATTGATTTTAATATTTTTTTCATTTCAAATGTTTTTTACTCCTGTTCTAACGGCTTTGCAGGTCTTGCCTTTTCGTTGTCGTGGGTATTATAGGTATGGTTTTGGTCTATTCTGTCACCCACTTACACCTAACTTAAAAATCAAACCTATATCAGGATGCTTGTATTGTGTCGGTTTGCCTAACTTGTCATTTTCTAAATACTTATCATCACAATAAATATTATGACTATCGTATTCGTTACCTAAAACAATTTAAGATATCTACGGGGCTTTCTGTTTTTCTGGAACCAATATCCAAATGCCGCACCGGCTTGTTCTCATAAATCCTTCTAGCAACTAATAAATCCTGATGAAAGTAATGCCCTCTCATTGTTCCCGAATCCGATTTCTTATCTGCAAGATTTGGATAACAGAAACCAAAATAGAAGTCATCATTACTTTGTTTTTGCTTTTTTAGCTTTCGGTAATCTCTGAAAAAACTCGGTAAATTCTTCAACGCCGCAAATAAAATATGCCTGTTAAACCCAAATGCAATCAGTATCCGGGTTATTCTAAATGGTTTGTATTGCTTTGAACTCATCTTGTTACTTTAAATTTGAGTTTAACGAATATTCTTTTCTAGGACAGTATCAAAAATAGGCTGTCTCATTGATTTTTTGAGACAGCCTTATTTTTTAAATCAGCCTATTATACCTATTAGAAATAGAACATCATATAGAGTCTGGTTCCCAAGTTGTCTGTTCCATAAGAAAAGACACTGGTGCTTGGAGATAGCAGTTCTGTCCTATATTCTACCTGGTCCGTCAAGGGATTAAATCCTTCTTGCTCCTGATAGAATCTACTCCTGAACGTTTGTATTGCATATAGGGAAACCTCACCTCCTAACGCCAAATGGGATGTGATGTAATATTCTACACCTAAAACTCCCTCTAATCCTATATGTTGTGTGTTTCCATCCTGATACCTACCTGTCACATAAGTTTGTGTCCAGTAAGGAACTACAACAGGCATAGGTGCTACAGTAAAAAGACCGGCATTTCTGGAAGGCGTTTGGTTGATTTCCGTAACGGCATTGCCATATTGATACACATCTCTCGCCGCTTCAAAGGCGTAAACCAAATTCAAACCCGCATAGCCTTGAATTCGATGGTATCCTCTTCTTAACTCAGGACCGACAGATAAAATCATACCTGAACGGTTTTGTTTATAGGTGTCTATGATTTTGGTTTCTGACAAAGGATTCTTAGCAAAAGCTTCATCATCCCTGATATACAGTTGCTCTGACATCTTACGTCCAATGATTCCTACATTGGTACGTAAAGAAAAATTGTCTGTAAACATATATCTTCCGGTGATGGATACGTTCGGCGGGACCGGTAAACCAACACCAGGAAGCGTAGGTTCACCCCCGAAGGTATTCCAACCATTATTCACAGTACCATTAAACATATTACCTGCATAACGCAAAACGGGAACTAAGTCAATTCCTAACCCGATGTCTCCTGCTTTTGGCAGAATAGGTTTCTCCTTTTGTCCCACATTTTGTGCCTGAGACATCCACGCAAAAGAACAGATTGCGAGCACAAGTGTTATTTTAATTTTTATATTATTCATACGCTTATAGTTTTAATAAAATACTTTACTATCCACTTGGACAAGCTTTTATTCATTGTTAACAATAGCTGCCCAGTTATAGCCGCCCCATCCGTCAGGTGCTCCTACAGGAGTGTAATACATCTTTGCAGATTTTGTTACATCATATAAGTTAGCATCTGCATCTTTAGCAATATTTTCGGCAGCTATATTATTTGCACTTACAAACTTTCCATAAATAGTAACGGCATCGTCCTTTGTATTGTCCGGATGGTGAACAAACGGAACATCATTGACGTCATTATTAGGAGTGATGGTGATAATTCGATTAGCCGGAGGAGCGCCGTTAATAGGAAGCGTGAACGTAATTTCTCCGTTTGAATTGGAAATTACATCGTAATTAGTTCCTGAAACATCAACAGTTGCCATGCGATTGCTGTCAATTTCCCAACCTGCAATCCAATTACCGCCTTCTTTTTTCTGAACGGCCTTTTTAACTTTAGCTTTTATCGTTATGGTGGCGGTTTGATCGGCAATGACTACCCATCCGGGCAGTTGATTTGACCAATAGGTGGGTATAACATTCGGTACAAAATCATAGTAGCGCGTGCCAAGTTCATTCCAAGGTGAACCGAGAGGAACAATATCAAGTTTGTGGTTGTAATTACCCTCTACAGCTTCAGTAGTATTACTTCCGGGTTTTCTGAAGTGGATGTATGATGTGGTTGCCACTTGATTCATACTTACGTTCCAAATGGCTCCGGGTTCATCATCTTCATATTGCAGAGGAACAGGTATTGAAAATGCTCCGTTGGCATCGGTAGCACCAACTAAATTAAACCCGTTACTTACAAGTTCAACAATCTGATAAGGTGCACCTGCGTAAGCTCCGGCACGGAATGCATTTTCTACGGGGAATTTCACTGTACCGGTTATTGGCTTGGAGAATTTATGATCCAATGCTACCTGCCATCCGGCTAAATCCTGCTGCCATGTTGCTGGAACAGGGTTGGGTGTAAATGTATAATAAATATCTCCCAGCTCGTTCCATTTTGCTGAAGCAGGTTTTAGCTGTGTAGCGTCATATTTTCCTGCCAGGGTTCTTAGATCATCTGTTCCACCTTTTGTGTAATGTGCGAAATTTTTAATATCGTCAATTGTAAGCGTAGCAAGTGCAATAGTCAATTCATCGGTACTTCTCTCTACCGGCACTTCAATGTTCAATGTGCCGTCTTCGCCTACTACTCCTTCATAATCGGATGTGCCGTCATTAATTTTAATAACCATATTGGCAGCGGGTACATACCCTCCGGTGGCAAAAGCAGTTTCCTTGGTTAAATAAACTTTACCTGAAACTGTAGCTGTTAAATTATGGTCCTTTATCTTTACCCATCCGGCTAAATCATTGTGCCATGTTTTTGGTGCACTGGTTGGCGTAAATTTATAATAATGATCTCCCAATTCATTCCATTGGGCTGCATCTTTTTTGAAATTTTTGTAAAGGGTGTACGTGCCCTTCAAAGTCATGGTTTCGGTGGCAGACTTATAATGTAAAAATTCAATTTCTTCCGGAGCTTGTAATGCAACTGTATATGCATCTGTTGATTTTACAGCCGGTAAATCTATACTGAACGAGCCATCGGATTTGGTAGCAGCATACACAATTTTAGGCGCCGCAGTACCATATGCCGTTATGTTCAGCTTTACGGTCTGAACCCTTGTTTTGTAAGTGCCTACGGCAAATCCTGTTTCGGCTGCCATCTTACAAGTACCCGTAATGGTAACCTTCTCATCAAAACCGGGATATTTCTCCCAGCCTGCAAGATCGTCAGTCCATGATGCAGGTGCAAATTCAGCCTGTGGTAATCCATCATTATGACCAGGTGTGAATTTTAAAAATTGCTGCCCTAAGGAATGGGGCATATCCTTAATAATATTGGTTAAATTGATCGGAAAACCTGCAAGATCATTGGTTGCATATGCACCGGATAATTGTTTTGTTTTGTTGGGTTCGGAGTAGTGGGTATATTCTGTTTGTCCAATACCCCTAATGGACACTTTGTCGATTTGCAACCCGTCTTTAAATGATTTTAAGGGTATGGTGATTGAATAATTGCCATTTTCGTCGGTGGCTGCACCATAAGTAACGGTTAAAGGTGTCGGACTCACCGGATCATAAGTCACTTCCAACTCAACTGTTCTCGAAGATGCGGCTCTGTATGCCCCGGTACGATATGAAGATTCATAAGCGAGTTGTACATTACCTGTCAAAGTAAGCCTTTCGTTATAATCTTCCATATCAATTTCCGTCGAACCGTAAGTTAAAGCCTCCGGGAAAGAAAATGCTCCCGGTTTCAACGAACTGGGGAGAGGAGGAAATTGTAATTGATACCGTCTGAGACGCGTCTTAAAGACCGGCTTTCCATTTTCCATTTTTATATATTCGTTGAAAAAATCTGTGAATTCCTCCATCCTAATGGTAGTAGTAGCGGCCGCAAGACCATTAGGGGTGGTTGGAATTTCAATAGAAAACTCTCCGGTGTCGTCAGTTTCAGTTTCAAAGATTTTAGTTCCTGCTGCACCAGGTTTGTAGTCCGCATAGGCAACTTCTACAAAGACTTTTCGACCTGCAGCCGGTTTCATGACTTCCATGGTATAGTCTGTAGAAGTAGTGTCCACTCCGGTACTATAAACTACTTTACCGGACATCGTAACAAATTGATCAAATGAGTCAAGATTCAACTCTGATTGTTTCTCGTCTTTACAATGGGTGAAAACAAATAAGGCCATTGCAACAATTGAGAATACAGTAAATAAGGATTTTAATTTATTCATACGATAATAATATTAAAAATGATTATTAAATATAAGTGAATAAGATATCAATAGGTACTTAAAACTTAAAGTTAAAGCACTTCGCAAAAATAATCAAATTTTGTTAATAATAAGATTTTATGATGATATTATATTTATCAAAACCTGTATTGTCCTGATACTAAGTGTTTATGGTGTCAAATTTTATTTAGTTGCATTTATTGTTTGAATCTACCCCTTTTTGTGAAAATTCTTCCTTTTTAGTTGGTTAATTAAAAAAGTTGTATCTTTGCACGCCAAATAAGGTGTTATGTATTTAGAAAATACAATCCAACATATTGTAAAGAGCGCTGTATCAGAACTTTACTCTTTGGAGGTTGAATTTCATCAGATACAAATTCAAAAAACGAGGAAAGAATTTGAAGGGGATTTGACGGTTGTGGTGTTTCCTTTTGTGAAAGTTGCACGTAAATCTCCGGAAGATACGGGCAAAGAAATAGGCGCCTATTTGCAGACTAACAACGACCTGATTGTGAAATTTAATGTAATCAAAGGTTTTTTGAATCTCACCATCAGCCAAAAGTACTGGATAAAAGTACTGAATAAGATTAGTCAACTCGAAAACTTCGGTACCAATCATGATGGAAATTCTGCCATTATGATGGTCGAATACTCCTCTCCAAACACTAACAAACCTCTTCATCTCGGGCATATTCGCAATAATTTATTGGGCTTTTCCATTGCCGAAATTCAAAAGGCAAATGGTTGGAAAGTGGTGAAAACCAATATTGTAAATGATCGTGGTATTCATATTTGTAAATCCATGTTAGCCTGGAAATTATTCGGAAACGGTGAAACACCCGAGACTTCAGGCTTGAAAGGTGATCATTTGGTGGGTAAGTATTATGTGAAGTTTGATAAAGCCTATAAAGCTGAAGTGGAAGCACTGATGGCAAAGGGCATGTCTGAAGAAGAGGCAAAGAAGTCCGCTCCCTTGATCCAACAAGCCCAGCAGATGTTGGTGGCTTGGGAAAATCATGACCCTGAAGTGTATGAACTTTGGGAAAAAATGAATGCTTGGGTTTACGATGGTTTTGATGTTACTTACAAGCAGTTGGGGGTTGATTTTGATAAGATATATTATGAGTCTCAAACTTATTTGGACGGAAAATCCAAAGTTGAGGAAGGTCTCTCCAAAGGTATTTTCTACCAAAGAGAAGACGGTTCGGTGTGGGCTGACTTGACGGAAGACGGCTTGGATGAAAAGCTGTTGTTGCGTGCAGACGGCACTTCCGTATATATGACACAGGATATTGGCACTGCCGCTTTGCGTTATGCCGATTATGATATCAGCAAAATGGTTTATGTGGTTGGAAATGAGCAGAATTATCATTTTCAGGTATTGGCTGTTTTGTTGGATAAGCTCGGATTTAAATGGGGCAAAGACTTATTGCATTTTTCTTACGGTATGGTTGAATTGCCCGAAGGAAAGATGAAAAGTCGCGAAGGCACCGTGGTGGATGCAGATGATTTGATTGCGGAAATGATAGACACTGCTCGTGAAATAGCCCGTGAATTAGGAAAATTAGACCTTTCTTCGGAAGAAGAAATTGAAAATATAGCACGCATGGTTGGAATGGGAGCTTTGAAATATTTTATATTGAAAGTAGATCCCAAAAAGAATATGACTTTTAATCCCAAGGAATCAATTGATTTCAACGGAAATACCGGTCCCTTTATTCAATACACCCATGCCCGGATAAAATCTGTTTTGCGCAAAGCCGAGGAACAAGGTATTGCGTACAATATTAATGTAAATGAAAACGTTCCAATTTCTGAAAAAGAAACCAATTTAATTCAATTATTAGCATCGTATCCTACGATAGTACGTGAAGCAGGCGATCAGTTCAGTCCTGCGGTTATTGCCAACTTTACCTACGAGTTGGTTAAAGAATACAATCAGTTTTATCACGATTACTCCATCCTTAGGGAGGAAAATCTTGATTTAAGAGGATTGCGTCTCGTGTTGTCTGCTACTGTGGCAGATGTTATTAAAAACAGCATGGCGTTGTTGGGCATTGATGTCCCCGAACGCATGTAATAAAAACCAAACTAACATTACACCTACTTAAAAAAATTATCACTTTTTTTAGTTTATTATTAACATAACCTAAAGAATCATGTTTGTAAGAATATTTTTATCTTTTTTATTGTTTCTGATCTCTTGTAAGAATTATTTTACTACAGATGTATTTTCATCCGGAGATCAGTTATCTGAAACCCACATTATTTCCGATACATTACATGTTGCTACCCTTTACGGTGCATCTTCCTATTTTAATTACAGTGATGAGGAAATTATGGGGTATGATTATGAGTTGGTGCAAGCCTTTGCTCAAGCCAACGAAATTCCTTTAAAAGTTCATTTGGCTGCGACTGAAACAGAAATGTTGAAAATGTTGAAGCAGAAACGTGTGGATTTGATTGCATACAACATGTTTGAAACCAAAGCCTTGAAACATAAATTTGATTTTGTCGCCTATCAGGAAGATTCTTATATGGTATTGGTGCAGGAAGTCGGACGTGAAGCCGTCGGCAGTATCAACGAGTTGAAAGGCAGAACTGTTCATGTGATAGAAAACTCCATTTATCATCAGCGGTTAGTCAATCTGAATAAGGAAATAGGAGGGGATATCGACATTCAATTGTTGAGTGATAGTTTGACGATTGACCAGGCTATAGAAATGGTGTTGCAAAGAAAAATTGAGTTTACCTTTGCACCTCATAAAATTGCCGTTCAATATAAGGATTTTCATCGAAGGCTCGATTGTGGAATTCGGGTTGGTTTTCCCCAGAAAAACGGCTGGTTGGTGAACCGGAAAAATGAGGTACTGAAGACGATGATTGCTCATTGGGAGGCAGATTCAAAGACGGAATTGTTTAAATCACACATGTACGAGAAGTATAAAATTAAAAATCCCTACTTTAGGGCAAAACGCACGAAAGTTTCGTTTGAAACAGTTTCTCCTTATGATGATTATTTTAAAACTTATGCTGAGGAAATCAATTGGGACTGGCGTTTGTTGGCTGCCGTTGCATTTCACGAGTCAAACTTTGATTCCTTACAGGTTTCGCACAGAGGAGCTTCCGGACTGATGCAACTGATGCCGAGTACAGCCGCAATATTTGGTCTGGATGAAGATAATATTTTTAATCCCGAAAAAAATATTGAAGCCAGTGTTCAGTATATTAAGAGTCTAAATAGGATGTTCGGAAAAATTGAAAATCAGGAAGAAAGAAAAAAGTTTATCTTAGCGTCGTACAATTCCGGTCCGGCACATATTTTAGATGCCATGGCGTTGGCAGAGAAATATGGTAAAAATCCTCATATTTGGTTTGAGCATGTGGAATATTACCTTTCGAAATCCAATGATCCGGATTATTACAATGATGAAGTGGTGCGTTACGGGAAATTCGGTCCTTCGGAAACCATCCGGTACGTTAGGAATACGCTTGATACTTATAAGAAGTATAAGCAGAGATCATAAAAAGAACGAAGAACTAAAAACTAAAAACGATGAACTCAAAACTCAGAACTCAGAACTCAAAACCCGTTAACTTCCCTAACTTCTTTAACTTCTTTAACTTCTTTAACTTCCTACTAACTACTAACTACTAACTACTAAAATAAATCACTAAAAATTTATGTTTAATTAAAACAGTATTTTTATGACATTAAAGAAAAACATCATCGCATTGCGACAAAAGAAAGCCCAGGTAAAAATGGGTGGTGGAAAGAAAGCCATTGAAAAGCAGGCTGCGATGGGAAAAATGACCGCTCGTGCGCGTCTGTTATATTTGTTGGACGTGAATTCGTTTCATGAATATGATATGTTTGTGGAGCATGAGGAGCGTAATTTCGGTATGGATATGAAAGAATTGGCCGGAGATGGTGTTATCACCGGAACAGGCACAATCAACGGGGCACCGGTATGTGTATATGCGCAGGACTTCACCGTGATGGGTGGCTCCTTAGGTTTGAAACATGCCCGCAAGATCACCAAAATTATGGACCATGCCTTGAAAATGAAAGTGCCCATCATCGGTATCAATGACTCGGGAGGTGCCCGTATTCAGGAGGGTATCGGAGCTTTAGCAGGTTATGGGGAAATTTTTTACCGCAATACCATGGCATCAGGGGTTATTCCGCAAATTTCAGTAATCTTGGGTCCATGTGCCGGAGGTGCCGTTTATTCTCCTGCGTTGACAGACTTTGTGTTTGTGGTGGAGAATATCTCCAAGATGTTTATTACCGGACCTAATGTGATTGAAACTGTGTTGGGTGAAAAAATATCCCAGGAAGATTTGGGAGGAGCACGCGTACATGCCGAAATTACAGGTAATGCACACTTTTATGCTCAAACTGAAATTCAATCTCTGAATCAGATTAAGGAGTTGATTGGCATGATTCCACACAGCAATCAGAAAAAAGCCGAAAAGAAAGCTCCCAAAAAACCGACTTTCAACAAAAATCTTGAAAATATTATTCCTTCCGACCCCAAACAACCTTATGATGTACGTGATGTGATTTATGCGCTGACTGATGAGTCGAAATTCATTGAAGTGCAAGAATTATGGGCGCCTAATATTGTGATTGGTTTTGGTCGGATGAATGGTGAAACCATCGGCTTTGTTGCGAATCAGCCTATGTATTTAGCCGGTGTGCTCGATTGTGACGCATCGGACAAGGCTGCTCGTTTTATTCGTTTTTGTGACGCATTCAATATCCCCATTGTGACCTTGGAAGATATGCCGGGCTATCTACCCGGAGTGGACCAAGAACATGCCGGAGTGATTCGTCATGGTGCAAAGATGTTGTACGCTTATTCTGAGGCAACCGTTCCTAAAATTACGGTAATTCTTCGCAAAGCCTACGGCGGTGGCTATATTGCCATGAACTCTCGTCATTTGGGTGCCGACTTTATGTTTGCTTGGCCCGGTACCGAAATTGCCGTGATGGGTCCGGAAGGAGCAGCGAATATCATTTTCCGTAAAGAAATCATGGAAGCCGAAGATCAGGATGCCATGCGTCAGCAAAAAGTAGAAGAGTATATTGAGAAATTTGCCAATCCCTTTGTAGCTGCGGCTAAAGGTTATATTGATGCAGTGATTGAGCCTTCTGAAACCCGTGATTTGGTGTTGCATGCTTTGGAAGTTTCCCAAAACAAGGATGATCATCGTCCGCAGAAAAAACATGGTATTCCACCATTTTAATGGTGGTGTCTCGTATTGTCCAACTGCTGCGTTACTTTCGATATTCAATCTCAGCGCCTTGCATTTGGACACTTCTAAGATACCTTAGTGTTTTTTAGCTGAATATTCTTTTTGAGACAGCCTCTTAATTGTTTGAGAGTTCCGAATTGTAATCTTTTCAAAAGGAACTCTCATAAAAGGAAATAAAAATTCAAAGTAGATTAAGTAGATTATTATGGCGAAAAAAAATAAAGATTTGGTGGATTTTGCCGTTACTGCAAGAAAGTATCGGACCAAGTTGACCACTAAATATAATCAAAGAAAACCATGGATTGATCCCAATCCTTATGAGATTCAATCTATTATTCCCGGGACCATCATTGAAGTTTTTGTAAAAGAAGGGGAAGTGGTGCAGGAGGGTGATCCATTGCTTATCTTAGAAGCAATGAAGATGATGAATCACATTCAAATGCCGTTTACCGCAAAAATCAAAAAAATCAATGTAAATGTGGGTGATAAGATTCCTAAAGATATGTCGATGATTGAGTTGGAAGCGGCTGATGAAGACGATGATGAAGAGAATCAATAAAAGGAAGATAATAATCGGCGGTGTCTCGTATTGTCCAACTGCTGCGTTACTTTCGATATTCGGGCTCGCAACCCAAAGCAAAAAAATTACAAATAAAAAATTCTTTTAATATTGTTTAATATTCTATTATTTTTTACCTTTGTAGTTTGATATCTATAGACTTATAAAATAATTTTTGTTTAACTAATACTTAATCCCCATGAAAAGAAATTTACTTGCAATCGTTTTGTTGCTATTGACGGTAACATGGTCAACAGGACAAGAGGCACCGAAGAAAGCCCATGCTAATAAAGAGATAGGCAAAGTCTTAACGGCTTCAGGTCTGTCTGGTTTCAAAGCCAAACAATTTGTCAAAAGTTCTCCCCTCGAAGAAGGATATTTATCCGAAGGTTTTGAAGGTGAAACCTTTCCTCCGGCACGATGGAAGGTGATTAACGGTGGTAGTCCGGGTAAAACCTGGGAGAGGTATACAGATAATCCGATAACAGGAAATGCAAGTGCTTCGATTTGGTATAGCACTGATGCACACGATGACTGGTTGATCACTCCTCCCCTTAATCCTGTGCCCGAATGTAACGTCATTACATTTAAGGCAAAACAGGATAATAATAATTATATTGAAAAATTCAATGTAAAACTGTCAACCACAGGCAACAACAAAGGGGATTTTACCATCACGCTTGCTTCAAACGTCGGACCGGCTGGAACAGTACCTGAATTTTTTACATATGACTTAAGTGACTATAATGGTCAGACGGTCTATTTTGCCATTCAAGCTATCTCGACCAATGAGTATGGTCTCATTGTGGATAATTTTGCTATGATCCCCACAAACCTTGTGGCTATAGGAGGCAATAAAGAATATAGACTGATACCCATAACTCAGTTAGACAGCGCGTTAACTCTCAAGACAAATATTGAAAACATGGGGAATCTGCTCTCAGAAGATGTTAACGTAACCGCAACACTCAAAGACGCAGGCAGCACGGCGCTATTTAGCTCGACGGATGTTTTGTCTGCAGGATTAGGTGCAGGTGAAACACAAACTGTGTCAGCAGCTACGTCTTTTGACGCTACAACCTTAGCGGTTGGCAATTATTCCTACACATATACTGCCGACTATGACGCAGATCATGACCCAACTGACAATACCGATGTTTTCAATTTTTCGGTAACGGACCATATCTACGCACGTGATGCCGGTGAATTTGCAGAAGATGGAATTGGAGGAGATTACGGTGAGATTGCTTTTGGCAATCTGTTCAATATTGTAAGGGAAGAAACCATAAGTGGGGTTCAATTTGTTTGGCCTGCTATACTTCCGGATGACGTAGCTACTTATCAGCTGGCACTTTATAAATTGGATGATGCTGAGAACATGAACGTTACAGAAACCGTATTCACTACAAAGACGTACGAACGCGTTCAGTCGCAAGCAGGGCAAACCATGAGTATAGGAGTTAGTCCCAAGCTTATTCAGCCCGGATTATATGTTTTGGCTATAAAACAGACCAGCGGTGTAAATATTCAAATGGCATATGACACAAAAGATTATGGTTTTTTACATGTGGCCGATAACGCAGTTAACCCCGTGGCATTCCAACCATTCTGGGGTTTTGGTAATGTAAGCTTACGAATGGACTTTACCCCAAAAAACACGGTCACCTTTGCCGTGACAGACGGAACAAATCCTATGGAAGGAGCTGTCGTAAATATTAAGCAAGGAGAAACTGCTTTGGAAACAATTATAACCGATTCTGTAGGGAAAGCCGAAATACACCTTGCCAACGGTGACTACAGCTATACCCTTAAAATAATCGGTTATAAACCTAAGAG
>MWCX01000037.1 GCA_002070265.1 Bacteroidetes bacterium ADurb.Bin174
ACTGGTGGCTTACTTTGAAGAGCATTCGGAACTGAAATACACGGTAACAGCCGAAAGCAATGACTCCACCAAAGGTAGCGTAACAGGTGGCGGCAGCTATATCGCCAACACTACCGTAACATTGACTGCTGTGCCTGCAGAAGGCTACCAATTCCTGCAGTGGCAAGACGGTAATACGGAAAACCCGCGTAGTTTCGTGGTAACTTGCGACACCACCTTCATGGCAAGCTTCGAAGTAATTGGTGCAGTTGACGAAAACTACCTGTCGAATGTAAATGTGTACACACAAGATAAAGACATCGTGATTAACAATGCTGTGGGTTGCAGCCTAAGTATCTACGACTTAACGGGTCAGCTACTTATCAATGAAACAGCTATTGCTACAAACAAACTTGTGCTGCATATGGGGCGTCAAGGTGTTTATTTTGTGAAAGTAGGTAAGGGTAAGGTGAAGGTGAAGAAGGTGATGGTAAGGTAGTTGGTAGTTGGTAGTTAGTAGATAGTAGTTTTTTGGAAGTTAGGGAAGTTAGCGGGTTCCGGGGTCCGGGGTTCGGGATGGCGAGCTCAACGACTGACCTTGTCCGATGAGCCGAAAAATAAGTGAGAACAGCGTTAAAAATCGTCCTTGTCTGAGCAACGGAGTTGCGAGTTTGGACGATTTAGCTGTTTGAGCGCTAATTTTTCGAGCGAAACGGGCATAGTCTTGACTTTTTTTTGCTTCGTTTTTTTGTGTCAAGACAAAAAAATGAAGTGAGGTTTGGGGTTGTCTCAAAAGTAACGTGGTTACTGAGCAAGGTCGAAGTGCAGCAATTGGGCACTTATGAGACACCGCCAATATATATTCTTGCCATATCTTCAGTAGTTGATTACCTCCGTTTTGAGCCATTAACTGCAAATACGAGAGAATATCCAAAGACATAAAAAAGCTAACTATTTTACAATGATTCAGTTGGCTTAATCTTATTAATTAATGAATATCCTTAAATAAACCAAAAGTATTTTTATTTTACGCAAATATGCGTAAATTTGTGCGTTGATTAAAACCATCCTTTCTATGAAAAAGTTAGTTTTGGAGCAAAAGCTCATTGAATTTGGCTGTAAATTTCATAGACACGGCGGTAAACATGATATTTGGGTATATGCGAACGGGCGTAAGTTTCCATTTTCACGTCATCCGAACATCAATGAGAGAACTGCTAAGTCTATGATTGAGAAAGCTTGTAAAAATACCGAGGTGTAATATTGCTGTCATTAATTAATAAAATTATGGAAAAAATTAAATTAAAAATAGTTGTTACAAAAAACGGGGATGAGGGTTTTATTTGTTCGTCGGACTATCCCTTTGAACACTTTGATTTAGGTGGAAGTGGGGATACGGTAGAAGAAGCAAAACGAGATTGCCTTACCTTTTACGACGAAATGAAAGAGGAATATCCCAATGAGGTTTTTCCTGAATTAAATATAGAGTGGGTGTATGATTTACCGAGTTTCTTTAATAACTTTGACTTTCTGAATGCCACACGCGTAGCCCAATACGCGGGAATCAGTCCTTCGAATTTTCGTCATTATGTGGCAGGCTCTAAGCCTGTAAGTGAAAAACAACTTATCAGAATTAAAAATGCATTCAATCGAATGGCAAAGGAATTACAAGATAGTGTTATAGCTATATGATGTTTTAATCAACAATCCTGAAAATTCCATCTAATATTGTCTGAAAAATCTTCGAAATTTGACTTGGTCTTTTTATTTAAAATAAGTGTTGTATATTCTATAATCAAACCACATTCACTATCGCGTAATACAATAAAAACCCGCCGACAATCAGTTTGGAAACAACACCAAGCAGAAACCCGATAAACGAACCAAATCCGGCTTTGATTGCTGATTGTGTTTGCTTTCCGCTACTTAGTTCGCCCACAATTGCTCCAAAGAAAGGACCGAGAATAATTCCCCACGGTCCAAAAAATAATCCCACTACCATCCCGATGGCACAGCCCCAAATGCCCCGTTTGCTGCCACCGAATTTTTTCGTTCCCCAAATCGGAACTAAATAATCGAGCACTTGTACTAAAATGACCATAACCAACCAGAATATCAAAAACTGAGTGGTAAATTGCACTTTTTCAGTAAAGTGTAGCAGTAAAATTCCAACGTAACTAATCGGAACGCCGGGCAAAATCGGCAAAATAGAACCAAGAATGCCTAAAATAATAAGTATAAACGCGAGTATAATTAAAAGTGTTTCCATAAATTGGTGTAATTGACGGCAAAGATACGAACAAATTGCTCTTGATAAAATAAAAATTTGTGCTTGTGAATTACTTTTAATTATTTGTATCTTTGGCGTTCTGAACAGCTTATGTGTTTAGGTGTGTTGAGTGGCTGCAAATTGTTTCAATCTGAAAGTGGGAAAAAGAAAAATGGGTAAAAAAATAATGCTTTTCTTAAGTTTTTGTATACTGCTTGCTTCGTGCAGCATACCGGCAGATAATTTTAAATTGAGAGACGGTGATTTGCTGTTTTCTGTTGGGAAAGGTGAGTCAGAGTTGCTGAAAGCCATCCAAAATGCGACTTCAAAAGGCGGTGAAATCCCTTTTTCGCATGTTGGAATAGTTTATATTGAAAATGACTCCGTATTTGTTCTTGAAGCAGCGCCAAAACAAGGTGTGGTGAAAACTCCGCTTGCAGATTTTATTGATGAATCGGCAAAAATTGACTTTGAACCCATTATTGCTGTCGGCAGAGTGAAAAAAGCTTACGAAGAATCAGCCAAAGAAGCTCCGCAGAGGGCTTTGATGCATATAGGCAAAAAATATGATTTTGCATACAGCGAATCAAACAATGATTTTTATTGCAGCGAATTGGTGCGTTTCTCTTTTCTCGATGGCGATGGAAACCCGATTTTCCCTGCACAGGCCATGTCGTTCAAAAACAAAGAAACCGGACTTGAAGAGCCATTCTGGGTTGATCATTTCAAAAAATTGAATCAAGAAATACCTGAAGGAGAACCAGGCACCAATCCCGCCGACATGGCGAAGTCGGACTTGATAGAGATAGTTTATAGGTATTATTGAGCATAAAAAAAGGGACTGTTTCTCAGAATAAATATTCAACTAAGAAACTCGCCTAAAGCTGTAAAAAATGATTATAAAACGTCAATTCAAACAAACGCAACACGGCTTAATTCTTCAGTAAATGCCTTAATACCTTGTTCTATTTTGCGAACAGTAGCCGGAGAAGGTTTACTATGTCCTGTAACATAATGACTTAACTGCTTACGATTAATTCCTGTAATTGTTTGCAAGCCTGCAAGACTCATTTTTTTTCCGAATAATTGCAGGAAGCTGGCTATATCGTACAGAATATTATATTCAAAATCAGGTAATTCAGACAACATTTCTTTTGCTTCTGCGTGAGAATTATGCAAGTCTGCTATTGCTTCTTCAACAGTTTTACCTGATCCAAAAAAACCCACACTATGTTCATGTTGTGGAACTGCAGTAAACAATCCATCTTTTCCACGCTCAATAATAACATCTATTTTTTTCATATCTTTATTTTTTACAGGGGCTGTTTCAAAACAAATATTTACAAAACAGTAAGGTTTCTTAGAAGTGTTCAAATGCAAGGCGCTGAGATTGAGGGCGAAGGAGCGTACTTGAAGTACGTGACTGAGTCCGAATATCGAAAGCAACGCAGCAGTTGGGCACTTATGAGAAACCGTTCCGATTGTTTTTCTATACTTTTTTTAATACATTACCTATTTCTTGACGGGCGTGCCGCGGTACCTGAAATTTTTGTTTTGTTATCGGGCTATTCCACCAATCGTGGTTTGTTCCGTGACTGTGAAATGTGCATCCTGCTTTTTTAAGCTTTCTGATTAATTCGCTTGTTTTCATAGTTGCTTTGTTTAGATTGGCATCACAAAAGTATCCATTTGTCTATTGCCTTGCAAGTATTTTGATAATTGTTTTTCATGAAAACCTGTTGTTTTAAATATATTTAACATTGTGCTGTGTCTTTGATATTTTGAACAACGCTTGCAGCATCGTTTTAAAACTTGAAAAGCAATACATTGGTATCGTGCTTTACTTTATATTTTCATGAAGCGGAAGAGCATTATTGACTTGAGACATTAGCTGAATCAATAATTTATGTTTTTCCCTTTTTGAAGATAACCAAATTGTTAATAATGAAGTTTAGTACACCTGAAACTCCCATAGCTAAAAGGTTACAAATCACCACATCCCAACCGGTAAGTCTTTCGATTGCCAGCAATATGATCAATCTGAATATAAAGACACCAAGACTTGAGAGATTGTATGTTGCGTATTGCTTAAAGAATCTTCTTTTCTCCCCTTGCTCTGTTTTTACTTGCCTATCTTTCCAAACGTAAAAATAAGAAATGAGAAAATTAACAGTAACAGCACATTGAAAAGAAATTACAGGAGATAATATGTATTCAGCCCAATAGGCATGATTGAAAATGAGGTCGGATAAGAACCAAAGTACGAGCGTGTCGACAATGGTGCCTACTATGCTTGTACCTAAAAACTTAAAATATCGAATTAGAATTTTTGACATGGGGCTGTCTATTCAACTAAAAAACAGTAAGGTGTCTTAGAAGCGTCCAAATGCAAGGCGCTGAGATTGAGGGCGGTAGTGGCAGACCTTGTGTCTGCCGTCAGTGACCGATCCCGTGCTTCGACAGGCTCAGCAACCATCGAAAGTAACGTGGTTACTGAGCTAAGTCGAAGCGCAGCAGTTGGGCACTTATGAGACACCGTCTTCACTCTTGTTCCGGCATAGGGTCTATCTTAGCATATCCTTTTATATCATTTCTGACAGCAGTTATATACATCAGAGTGAGTGCGATAACTATTACTATTCCGATGTAGTCAAGAGCACCAAAGGTAAACTCTTTGTCACAGAGTGTGAAGCTATGTGAGAATTCTCTAAGAGGAGCTATCAATGCAAACAGGGTATTGATAATTATCATTATAATTCTGAATTCAGTAGGTCCAAGCTTTGCGTATGTTAGTTTGAATTCCTTTTTCAGATGGGCATTCATACTCACATTGATGGTCATTAAGAGATACATTACCAAAGCTAACAACGCTATTTCAAAATGTACTAACCCTGATAGACCCACTCCTATGAAAATAATAACTTCGTTAATTGCATCAAGGGTGTGGTCTAAGTAGTATCCGTAAATTGGTCTTTGAGTATTTCTCACTCTCGCCAGGGTACCATCAAGGGAGTCGCCATACCAATTGATAACAAAACCCAAGGAGCTCAACCATAGAAAATTGATATTCCATGCTGCAAGTATGTATCCTGTGGCTATCACAACAGCACCAAACACTCCAAGGTATGACATCATATCTGAAGTTACCCACTTGGGCTGCCTTTCTGCAAGCCAAATTAATAATTTTTTTTCGAGCGCGTTCAGAAAAGAAGTCTGAATTCTTACCGCATCTATTATCTTACTATTTGCCATATCTGATTATCTAATGTTGATTATAAACCTTATTTCTTAAAAAGTCACTAAATTTTCATTTATGTCTTTATCTTTATAATTCTTTTGCTCTTCAGGTGTGATAATTTCTCCTAAGGCCACCCTCGCAGTTTTACCTCTCTTATTGAAAACTTCAGAAGGAAGTCGAAGTAATCGTATTTTCCAGTCAATAAGCCCTAAAGAATAATAGAAATTTGAGTTTCTATCTAAAAAATGCACCGGCACTATCGGTAGATTAGCTCTCTTTATTATCCTTATGACCGGTTCTTGCCACTGACGGTCTCTGATGCATCTATCCCTTAGACTCAAGTCTGAAACTGCACCGGAAGGAAAAAGTCCGAGTGGATGCCCGTTATTAAGATGTCTGATGCCTTCTTTAATGCCTCGCAGCGTGTCTTTTGTGGGAGTCCGAATTTCGTTACCTATAGGGGTTACACATATAAAATTTTCTTCCAATGTTTTTACCCGTGACAGAACATCATTTATGGTAATTTTAAAATCTGGTCTTATACGGCCGAAAAGGTCAATCAATATTACTCCATCGAGACTTCCATAGGGGTGATTGCTTATGGTGATAAAAGCACCTTCCGGAAGTCTTTCCAGAACTTCTGGATTAAGTACCTGATAATCCATATCTATATCGTTGAGAACCGCTCTTGTGAAGTCCGGACCTTTAAGTGCGAAATTCCTATCATAAAGATCATTAACCTTATCTATTGCAAGGATACGCATAAGAAATTTCCCAAACGTGTTTCCGCAATTTCCTTTAAACAAAGGACTTAAGCTTTCAAGTTCTTTTAGCTCAAGTAATGGCATTATTGTTTTTTATGATTGATTGATTGATTGATTGATTGATTGATCCCGTGCTTCGACAAGTTCAGCAAATATCGAAAGCAAAACAGCAGTTGAGCAATATGAAACACTCAAAAAATTTCATGCAAATTTAATAATAATTTAACGAGTATGTAACTTATGTTTTACATAAATTACTCTTTCTTAAGTCAGTTTAACTTTAGCATTTCATCTTGGATAGTTTGCATTGCAATGATGGGGATAAGTTTTGATAAGTGTTTTTTCGAAATAAATCGTATCTTTGACATTCCGAACAACTTTGTGGAATAAAACAGACGCACAATATGTTATCTGAATCTTATGCACTTGTAACGGGGGCGAGTTCCGGAATTGGTGTTCACTACGCAATAGAGTTGGCAAAACGCGGTTATAACCTGATTTTAGTGAGCAACGAGGAAGCAATTCACGAGGTGGGAAAATCAATTTCTATCAATTACAACAGTTTAATAAAGGTTTCAACGCTTGTTATTGACCTTGGGCAACATGATGCGGCAAAACACCTATACGAATGGTGTAAACAAAACAGTTTCAACGTTGAAGTGTTGGTAAACAACGCGGGCATATATAAAAACAGCGATTTTATTGAAACATCTGAAGCTTTTAACATACTTCAAACCCACTTGCACATCACAACTCCAGTAATGTTGTGCTACTATTTTGGAAAAGAAATGTGCGAACGCGGACGTGGTTTTATTTTAAATTGCTCATCAATCACGGCACATATGCCTGTTCAACGATTGGCTCTTTACGGTTCGAGTAAACGTTTTCTGAAAAACTTTTCGCGCTCACTACACATTGAACTCATTGGTAAAGGTGTTGGGGTTACCACCGTATGTCCGGGCGCAGTGGCAACCGACCTCTATCAGCTAAGTAGTAAAAGCAAGAAAATAGGTACAAAAATCGGATACATCATCACACCCGAAAAACTTGCAAAACGTGCATTGAAAAAGATGTTCCGCAAAAAAGTGCTCTACATTCCGTGGTGGGGAAATCGCATCTTTATCGCAATTATTGCCGCTATCCCAACGTGGTTGCTGAGGTATATAAGGAAAAGAGGGATATATTAAATTACGTCATCGGCTTGCTGTTAGTTATGAATTGCTTTCAAAAATTGTATCTTTGACATTCTGAACAACGCAGACATTGTGTTTTTTGAGTTTACGAAAGAAATAAATAGGATTCACCTAGAGTTTGATTTGGTATTCAATAAAAATGAAATACGATCTTAATTTGTTATTCCAATTTTCTTTTCATAAGAAAATGATACACATTTGTATTACCCATGGTAACGGCGTAAGCTTGTACAAACTCCCACCCCTGTGTCCCCATATAGTTGAGTGCATCTATCATGGAGTTGAATTTAATTGCTTTGCCGTCCTCTTCTTTTATAACACGTTTGGAATACTGATTCCAAAATGATACTTCCTGTCCGTAATCTACCTGAATTCTGACTTTGGTAGATAAAATACTAGATGTACTACCTACTATTTCACAGTATTGGTACTTGGATTCATTTGACTGAATTGAATCGTTGGTTTGTGCTTTTAAGTTTGTTGCTAAAAACACTAAAACTGCAATAAATAATACTTTTTTCATAATGCTAAAAATTAAATAAGTTCATTAAAAAATGGAGAGATACAAATATAGTGAATACTTTAATACAAAATATTTTGATAAGTATTTTTTACAAAATCCACATACTCATAAACGGTTGTTGTAAATTGCTTTCAAAAAATTATATCTTTGACATTCCGAACAACTTATGTGTTCTATCGAAAAGCAAGGAAGTTTAAAAGGGTTTTCGATAACATTTTTACCTTTTATCTAAAAATTTTGGCAATTATATACAAATTTACACTCAAAATAATTGTATGTTTGTAACTAATTAGTTACATTTGTGGCGTCAAATAATTCTGTTATGCGAGAGATATTTAAAACACTCGAGTTTGAAACATTTTTGAGCGAATTAGACGATAGAACAAGGAGTAAGTTTGATTATGCCATACAATTACGATTATGAATACTAATAAACGCAAACTGATAAGTGTAAATAAGGAATTTGATAAAAAATATGGCGTTACAGGAAGCGATACCCGCTCGGAATTTAATGCAAAAGCAATGGCTTGGTATTATGGGGAAATACTGCGTGAAAAACGTATAGAAATGAAGATAACACAACAGGAACTCTCGGAACGTACCGGATTAAAACGCACCTATATATCCCGTATTGAAAGGGGCGAAACAGATATGCAACTATCCAGCCTGATACGCATATCCCGAGCGTTAAATTTAAAATTTGGGTTAGTGTAAGGGATTGTTCTTTTTTGAAAGCTTTACTCCAAGTGCAAAATCAATTTTTGACAATATAAATGAGAAGTATAATTGAAATATCTTAACTCGGGGAATGATGCAAGGGCGGACCTTGCTAAAATATAGGAGAAAGAATTATGAAAAATGTAGTAATTACCGGTGCTTCATCAGGAATCGGACTAGCAACTGCGAAGCTTTTTGTAAAAAAAAGCTACCAAGTGTACTGCTTAAGTCGTAGACCTTGTGACCTTAAAAAGGTAATCAACATTAAGTGCGACATTACAGACGAACAGCAGGTAAAAGAAGCGTTCGAGCAAATTCCGAAAATTGATGTTTTACTCAATAATGCGGGATATGGAATTTCAGGCGCAACTGAATTTACAGAACTTTCAGAAATGAGAAATCAGTTCGAACTCAACGTATTTGCTCACATGACTGTAACAAAAGCAGCTCTTCCAAAACTTAAGGAATCAAAAGGAAAGATCATATTCATTTCATCTGCGGCGGCACTTTTTGCAATTCCGTTTCAGGCGTTCTATTCAGCTACAAAGGCAGCTATTGAGGCCCTTGCAGCAGCTCTTAAGAACGAGCTTAAGATGTTTGGTGTGGATGTTTCATGCGTACGTCTCGGTGACGTTAAGACTGACTTTACAGCACAGCGTGCAAAGAACTTCGTAGGTGATGATGAATATGACGGACTCATCAGCAGAAGTATTGCGGTTATGGAAAGAGACGAGCAAAACGGCATGTCTGCAAAGACTGTAGCAAAGGCTCTTTACAAGCTTTCACGTAAAAAGAGAATGCCGGTAATGATTACTGTTGGACTCCGGTATCAGTTCCTTGTATTTCTCAACAACCTTGTTCCAATGAACATAGTAAACAAAATCATTGGTACGATGTATATGCCTAAGAAATAAAAGAATAAACTAGAAAAAGGAGGCTGTCTCAAAACAAGACGGCTATTTTTTTTTAAAAATGTGGCGAATTCGTATCTCGTAACCAAAACATAATAAAGAAAAACAGCATCGCAAACAAAAGGACAAAAAGAGCAGCAGTAATTTCCAATTTTATTTTCTAAATTTGTGCTTTTTAAATGAAATAACTTTTTATCGTTTTTACTACCCAAAAGAGTTTCCTTTAGGGATTTAGGGGATTTGATTTTTTTATGAACCAAGATAAAGGCAATATAATAGTTTACAATACCGAAGACGGCAATGCAAAAATTGAAGTTCGTCTTGAAAATGAAAATGTGTGGCTTACGCAACAACAAATGGCAGAGCTTTATCAGTCGTCAAGAACAAACATTGTTGAACACATCAAACATATTTATGAGGAACAAGAATTAGATGAAAGTTCAACCTGTCGGAAATTCCGACAAGTTCAAACCGAAGGTAAACGACAAGTTAGTAGAGAAATGCCTTTTTATAATCTTGATATGATTATCTCCTTGGGTTACCGTATAAAATCTCGCATAGCTACGAAGTTCAGAATATGGGCTACTGAAAGGCTGAAAGAGTACATTGTCAAAGGTTTTACAATGGATGATGAACGGTTGAAAAATCTTGGAGGTGGTAACTATTGGCATGAATTGCTCGACCGCATCCGGGACATACGTTCATCCGAAAAAGTAATGTACAGGCAAGTTCTTGACTTATACGCTACAAGTGTAGATTACGACCCAAAGTCGGAAATATCCATTGAGTTTTTTAAGGTTGTGCAAAACAAACTGCATTACGCTACGCATGGACATACGGCTTCCGAAATTATATACAACCGTGCCGATAGCGAAAAACCGTTTATGGGATTAACCGTATTTCCCGGCGAACAACCTACAATGAAAGATATTGTCATTGCCAAAAATTACTTAAGCGAAGATGAACTAAAAATCTTGAATAGTTTAGTGTCAGGGTACTTCGATTTCGCAGAGATACAAGCAATGAAACGAAAACCGATGTATATGAGAGACTACGTCACACAGCTTGATAACGTACTTTCTGCCACGGGCGAAAGCCTATTGCAAAATGCCGGAACCATAAGTCACCAAAAGGCGATAAATAAAGCAAAAGCTGAATACCGGAAATACCAAGTGAAAACACTGTCACCTGTGGAAAAAGCTTACCTGGAAAACCTAAAAACAACGCAAAAAACAATCGAAAAGAGAAATAAGAAATAATAGGCAAACAGATAAAAAAGCGTTCGGATGATGGTGATATGAATTACTTTTAAAAAATTTATCTTTGATATTCTGAACAACTTTTGGTCGCTTGCTCTCAAGCATTACATCGTGCTTGTCAGCGTCCCAACCAGATAGTAATTCTCCAGTGTTGGGTAGCGTGGCAATGCGTTTCTTTAATGCCTCTATCCTTTCGGCTATTTCTAATTTATTGATTTTTTCGAGTGTCATTATTTTATTGAAAATATTTGCGTAATATACAAATGTTTATTATTTTTGCGATGTTAAAAAGTTTATCATTATGCCTACTTTATTTTTTAGTTACGGTTTTCGATTTTTCTTTTTTTTGTTAGACCACGAACTTATCCACATCCATGTTGAAGGCTCATCGGGTGATGCTGTTTTTAATGTTGTGCCTGAAATAGAGCTACGTGAAAATAACGGTTTAACCGCATCTGAATTAAAGAAAGTACGCCAAGCTATTATAGAAAATCGTGAAGTAATTATCGACCGTTGGAATGAACTTAAAGATTAATCAATATGCAAGCAATTAAAATCACTTTTGACAATCAATACGCCCATCTTCACACCGAGTCGGGTAAGATTGGACGTTTACCGTTATCCTGCTCTCCACGTTTGGCACGTGCTACGGACGAGGAGCGCAACGACTATCGTTTTATGCGTAACGGTGTGCATTGGAATGCTATAGACGAGGATATTCGTTTTGAAACATTCTTTGAGTTTCCGCCCGAAAGTACGGCTGACAAATTAGGTGCTGTTCCTGCTTTTCTTTCCGTATCTTATTTGGCTCAACGTTTCTTTGGTAAATCCCGCTCTTGGCTACATAATAAACTGCGTGGTAATCTCAATAACGGTAAACCCAATGAACTTACGGATAAAGAAAGAAAAGAGCTCAAAAATGCACTTCTTACAATTGCTGATGAAATAAGGCTTTCCGCTGAAAATCTTTGATAAAATATTCCTGTTATATCTACTTTATTTTTGTTACGCCCTATCACCTCATTTAATATCACATACCGCACGGCATCGACTATATAATCGTCGCCCGGCTTTGGTACGTTCAACTGATTGCCGTCTTTATCTTTATCCTAAACAGTTGTGAATTGCTTTCAAAAAATTGTATCTTTGATATTCTGAACAACCCTGTTTGTGAACTTCATAATTATCCTTAAGTTGTGAATTGCTTTCAAAAAATTGTATCTTTGATATTCTGAACAACTCAAGAATTACAAGTATCGGAGAACAAATGTTGTGAATTGCTTTCAAAAAATTGTATCTTTGATATTCTGAACAACTAATGAATGGTCGGCTGATATGCCTGAAAAGTTGTGAATTGCTTTCAAAAAATTGTATCTTTGATATTCTGAACAACTTCAGTAGTAACACGATGCAAATATAGTAAGTTGTGAATTGCTTTCAAAAAATTGTATCTTTGATATTCTGAACAACACTATGGCAACAAGAAAGAAAAGCTATAATGTTGTGAATTGCTTTCAAAAAATTGTATCTTTGATATTCTGAACAACATTTTCTAATTTGCCCAAAAAAACAGCCCTGTTGTGAATTGCTTTCAAAAAATTGTATCTTTGATATTCTGAACAACTAAGATTATCTGCATCGCCTGAACGCTCAAGTTGTGAATTGCTTTCAAAAAATTGTATCTTTGATATTCTGAACAACCTCAACCCTGTAAAGGTCTTGTTCAGGCGTGTTGTGAATTGCTTTCAAAAAATTGTATCTTTGATATTCTGAACAACTATTTTAGATTTGTACACCGTTCCTTTATTGTTGTGAATTGCTTTCAAAAAATTGTATCTTTGATATTCTGAACAACATTAACTGCAGATTGCATATGCGTGAAGCTCGTTGTGAATTGCTTTCAAAAAATTGTATCTTTGATATTCTGAACAACTTCACTAATGCTGTCAGCTTGCAGAATGAAGTTGTGAATTGCTTTCAAAAAATTGTATCTTTGATATTCTGAACAACAAAAATAACACAAGTAAAAAAACTCACAGCGTTGTGAATTGCTTTCAAAAAATTGTATCTTTGATATTCTGAACAACTGAAGCCGAAAATTTATTTGAAAAATCTGAGTTGTGAATTGCTTTCAAAAAATTGTATCTTTGATATTCTGAACAACAACAAAAAATGTTTGATTATCATATCTCTGGTTGTGAATTGCTTTCAAAAAATTGTATCTTTGATATTCTGAACAACTAAAACAGACGACGTAGAGGCGCTTCGGAGTTGTGAATTGCTTTCAAAAAATTGTATCTTTGATATTCTGAACAACGAGCAATTGCATGATGATCTTAATTACCTTGTTGTGAATTGCTTTCAAAAAATTGTATCTTTGATATTCTGAACAACGCTGGAAACCAACGACTTACCAGCTTCGATGTTGTGAATTGCTTTCAAAAAATTGTATCTTTGATATTCTGAACAACTTTTTTTCTTGTTTTTACTAAATAATCCTGGTTGTGAATTGCTTTCAAAAAATTGTATCTTTGATATTCTGAACAACCCATATTAAATAATAGGCACGAAGCGGTAAGTTGTGAATTGCTTTCAAAAAATTGTATCTTTGATATTCTGAACAACCGCAGCCTGCATGACACCTGACATTAATGCGTTGTGAATTGCTTTCAAAAAATTGTATCTTTGATATTCTGAACAACAGACGCCAAAACTTCGCTGCTTAAGTCGGTGTTGTGAATTGCTTTCAAAAAATTGTATCTTTGATATTCTGAACAACAAATCAGGCGAGAGAGCAGGGGAGATAATCGTTGTGAATTGCTTTCAAAAAATTGTATCTTTGATATTCTGAACAACTACGTACGTGCAGGAAGAGATGAAGGATGAGTTGTGAATTGCTTTCAAAAAATTGTATCTTTGATATTCTGAACAACAATACTTTTTGAATGTGCAAGGCGTTAGAGGTTGTGAATTGCTTTCAAAAAATTGTATCTTTGATATTCTGAACAACTTTTAAATTCAATAATCCAGATCAGGTTTGGTTGTGAATTGCTTTCAAAAAATTGTATCTTTGATATTCTGAACAACCAAAAAAGCAGGGGAGCAAAGATACAATTGTTGTGAATTGCTTTCAAAAAATTGTATCTTTGATATTCTGAACAACACTCCGCTCAATGTCAGCGGGTGAAATCAGTTGTAAATTGCTTTCAAAAAATTGTATCTTTGATATTCTGAACAACAGGATCTAAGTATCAAGGTGGATATCAAAGACTTGTGTTGAGATTCAGAATTAAAAAAATGCTTGTTCAGAAACCGAAAATCCCATCCAATTGATGGGATTTTCTATTTAAAATAACTCTAATTGTTGGTAGGGGGTTTTGACTTCTGTTTCCTTTGTGCCTGTAAATAACTTCATATTACCGAACTGTTTATCAGTAATGCATAATATGCCTATATTTCCATTGGGAGGTAGTATCTTTTTGACCCTTTTGATGTGTACTTCTGCATTTTCGCGACTGGCACAATGCCGTAAATAAATGGAAAATTGAAACATGGTAAAACCATCCTGAATTAATTTCTTCCGAAAGTCAGCGTAAATTTTACGATCTTTTTTTGTTTCTGTTGGCAAGTCGAAAAACACAAGTACCCACATAATTCTGTATTCGCTTAACCGTTCCACATTCTATGCTTTTACTCCAATGAAGGATATTTTATTTTCCTCAGTTCTCCATTAAAACATTGAGCCAATGAGGCTGTTGTCTGACCGGCAGCAATCATTAGCGGACTACGTTGGTTGTTGATAATCACGTCTAATACAGGAATTTGTAATAATTGTGCTTTAATATCTTTACTCAAAATATTGATATCTGCTCCGGAAGTAACTATTTCACAAACTAATTTATCCACAAAAGGACGATATGGTTCCATAATATCATCTGCCAAGCAATAAGCATTGTATTTATTACGGTGGTAAATTCCCAAAGTGGGAAGTAAACCGCTCCCAACCAAAGAGCGAGCAATAACCGCTCGTAAAATGGCATAGCCATAATTTAATAAATTGTTGGGAGGAATACCTTCTCTAAATCTGGAAAAGCCATCGATTTGGGGAAATAGATTTGCCCAGTAATAAACCGCTGCTCGGGCTTCATAGTTGTCCGGATCTCCGCTACGTACATTGTTTGCCCACACTTTCATGTTTTTGACAATAGCACCGGTCTGCTGTTCTAAAACATATGCTTGATTTTCAATTTTAGCTTGTACCGTTTGCTGCCATAATTGCTTTTTGAGTGGAAGTGAAGCTTCAATTTGATTTTTAAAACGTTCAGTTTGTGTGGTATTCCCCTCTAAAGGTAGTAATAATCCATGGGGCATATGATTGCTGTCACAGGTAATCAAGGCACAGTTGTTTTCCAATAATTTTTCTGTCAGTCCATGGGTGATGGTAATTTGTTGATGATCCAGAATGACCACACCGATATCTTCGATAGGAATAGTAGCTTTAGCTTCTTTTTTAAAGTTTTCGGGTAAATCTTTGTTCTTTACCACTTCAGGTAAATGAATAACCAACTGTTCTTGTTTCAAGGAAAGGTAAGCCGGATTGCCGAAGTATAAGGTACGTTTGATCATGCTAACTAATATTCTCCTACACTCACAATATCACCTAAATGATTGGTGCGGACTTTTACAATTTCTTTTAGATTATTTGCACTTTGAATGACTATGTAGGTAATTCCTTTCAGTGTTTGGTTGCTATCTACCGTTGTTTCGAGATGATGTCTAAACCAAAAACCTGATAAAAGAGATCCTAACTTCTGCACCCTAAACAAATTCGGACTAATTAACTTTTTATTCTTTGGGTCCATTAAATCGATTTCTTTGGGATTGAATTCAGTTTGTTCATTAGGAAATACAAATAATTCATTTTGCTTCATCGTAAATAAAAATTTCCATTCTTTTTCAGGAAGTGCGTTTAAAATGATTTCATCAGTAATATTTCGTTCCAGAACCAAATCGATTATTTCCATCGGATTATTGAAAATGATAGGTAGTCCTAAATTAGCTCGAATTACCGCTTCATAAAATGAAACAACTTTTTCTTGTAAATTGCCTTTCTCATCTTGATAAATAGCGACATGGTGATTGTTTCCGGTACTGACAAAATCAACCGGTATAGGCTTTTCGTCAGTATCTAAGATTATATCGCCTAAATGGTCTTTTTTATGGTGAAGCGGAACAGCATTGTTTACACCGCTGATGGTAACGCGTTTAATAGAGATACCTTTTTCTTTATTGAGCCAAATAGGATTTTTATCCAAATCAGAAAATGCCTTGTTAGCATCATTACCGTATTCGCGTAGTCTGTGCAATAGGATGTTTCTAATACCTACGTCAACTACTTTATTAATTGATTTCTCATCTTTAAAATTGTCCGGATTTACATCCTTTCTGATAGAGTAATCTTTTTCTAACCATACCAATTGAACCTTCTCAGGCACTTTCACAGTTTCTGCTTCATCTAAATATATTGGCTTTTTCGAAAGTGAATTTTTTCCTCCAAAGGCTTTTTTAGGATCGTTTTCGTTTTCATAAAGTCGCTTAAGTAAAGCATTGCGATATTCTGATTTGCTGACTTTCATGATGGTAGCTTCATCAAACTTTGTCCCTATTTTTTCTTCCTTAGTTTGATAAAATTGATATTGTCCATACACGGTTTCTTTGTGAAGTTGTCCTCTTGGTGTAAGTTCAATCTTAGTCAGTTTACCATTTTTTGTATTAATCTTGTTTTTGTTTTTGGTAATTACTTTGTTTTTTGCTTTATGTGAAATGATGATGTTTTCCAAATGTTCTTTAGCTTCTTGACGGAAGTTTGGAATGGGTAGATTAAAGCGAAGTTTACCGTCTTTATCGCGATGAAGCTCATTAGCTTCAATCCCCATTACATCTCTTGTCGAGATTTTTAAGTCCGACGTCTCAATTGAATAACTATCGTCTTTATTGCTTATGTTTTGCCATGAACTGTCCTTACTGCGAGCATTTAAGTTGTTTAAGTACTGAATGTAACTACGTTTTGTAAAAGCAATTGTTAGTGCGTCCATAGCATGGTGTCTGTGATCGTTGCGTTTAGTCCAATCTTTAATAACTTCAACTTGTTGTCCGTATTTTCGTTCTTCCATTTCAGTAAGACCTAATGCCCTATATTTGGGAAGATTTAGTTCTTTCATGATGTTTATTAAATCCCAATCTTCACGCAATCTATCAGTAATACTACCGGTAGTTGTTAATACTGATGGTGTAATCTGAAACAATAATTCTTTGGCTTTTTTAGCAATATATTGGCTGTCTCTCAAGTCTCTTTCAATAAAACCATCACCAATTTGAGACTCTGTTTTCAATAATTTATGATATTTTGCTTTTGAAATTCCTTCATCTTTATTTTTTTTGCCGAATTCAAATAAATTAGAAATACGTTGTTCGAACCTTTTTAACCCTTCTTCTCCAAACTCAGTAGCAATAAAATCATATGCTGTTTGATTGCTTTTTTTAAGATTGATATCTCGGTAAACTAAGGTTTTGTTGGAATAACTGTTATCAAAAACTTTAGCTTGTGGTATGATGTGTTCAACATCAATGTCTTTGCTAAATAATCTTTCTCTTGGGATATATGTGTCAGTATATAAATCTTTGTAGCCGTTGTTTTTTAATTCTTCATAAAGACGATAACGGATGATGTCGTTTCGGGTGGGATTTTGAATGTTAAATTCTGATTGTAGAAGTTTAGCAATTTTTTCATGAATTATTTTCGCCGCATTGATGTTTGTGGTCATTTCTGCCCGCTCTTGTGCATTTTTCTTTAATTCACGTGCTAACTCAATCCTGATTTCATCAAAGTGAAAATCACGTGGTTTTCCCTCCGACTCTAATTTATCATTTTCTTTGTCTACAATAGTGTTAACTACATTGACAAGTTGATTAAGAATCTTTTCTACCACAGGATTTCTCAAGCTATTTTTAGGCAATAACTCTAACTTACTTTTCAATTCACGTTTTTCTATCTCCTCTTTTGTCAATGAGTGTTTGGAGTGGCGATAACCGGCAAATTCACAAGCTGTGCTGTATTGATTTTCTATGATATAAGGGTAAATAGCCCTCATTGCTTTAGTAGAAAGATTTCCGTAGTCTTCTTGTAAAGCGATGTTTGCAAGTATTTGTGCATGTTCACGTTTAAATCCAAACTTTGCCTCTAATAACTGATACAACTTTTCATTGCCACTGGCAGAATCATCTCCCTCGTAGGAGTACAACAAATGCCACAATTGATATGAAGCTTGTTTTTCAAATTCCTTTCCATCCAATTCAGCGTTAAAATCTAATATTTTTGTGTTGATATTTAAGGACTTGAATATTTCTTTGACCATGGACTTAATTTCGTCAGCTGAAACTTTAATGTCGTTTAGTTCAATCTCATCCCTGTTTGATTTAACTTTCAGTAGTTCTTTTACATCATAGCCTTCTGATTCAATTATTTTTAAAAAGGCTTCGTAAAGTGCTTTATTGGTTCTATTTCCTTCTAATTCTGAGTAATTAATTTCCCAGTCCGCCGGTTTATAACCCAATAATTCAATGGTAGAGCTTGCAGAAAGATTTCCCTTTATATTCAGTTCATTAAAAAGGTATTGTTTTGCGTCTTGATCAAGGATGAATATTTCTTTTTCATCTCCAAAAAGTAGTGCCTGATTAGGGTCCTTTGTCAGTCTCTTTTTGGTTCCTTTTTTTCTAACAACTACATTATGTAGATTTTGCCAGATTTTGAACTCTTGGAATAACGGCGATGACTTAGGAACAACACGTAAGCCAATAGTTTTCTTTTTACCATTAACTTCAATTTCTTTCACTTCAAATTCACAAAATGAAATTAATCCCTTTTGAGATTTGAGCTTTCGTTGATAAAATATGATAATATCACGAATTTCAGCTTTTAGTTCTTGCGTTAGTTCGGGATGGTGTTTTGCTTGTTCTGTCCAAATAGCTTCAAATTCATCCAAATAATCTTGTCTGTAAAAAACCTGATTTTTCAAAGAGGTGTGACGATTTTTTAAAAGCTGCTTATATTGATTTTGCCCTACTGTTTCTTTGTTGAAATATAGTTCTTTACTCCGATCAGAGATAGCACCCAAATAACCACTTGAGTTTTTGAGATTATTATTTATTTCTGTAATAACATAGGCTAATTCTTCCTTACCTAATTGTGTTGAAATAGCGTCATTTCGCCATTTGTAGGCTTGCAATCTTTTCTTTTCTCTATTGTTTAGTTTGATAGTATCTACAGTTTTTAAGCTGTCTTCAATATCTTTGATATCAGCTGTGTTAAATTGGTATTTAGACCAAAATAAAGCTGATGTTGCTCTTTGACCCTTCCCTTGAAGTTCTTCGTAAAATTCGTCGGTGAGAATATCGGGGTGAAATTGTTTTTGAAATTTCCAAATATTGTTAAACTCAGCTTGTAAATCAGAACGATAAAAATCAGGAATGTATTTTTTCCCCTTTTGAAGCATCTGGAAAACTAGTTGTCCCGGAGTGATGTTTTCATCATAAAGACGTTTTGCAACTTCCATCCCGTCTATTATCTGTCCTTCATCTTCATCTTTATTTTTGGCTTTTCGACTGCTTTTATAACCCCGCTTTTTATTGATTGCTAGCAGTACGCGTGCAAATTCTTCTTTTTCAATTTTATCCGTAGCAGCTTTAGAACGAAGCCTCCAAGTATCGAAGGTACTATCCTTGCCTATTTCTGTCAAAGGGGTTTCGGTAGAAATGATTTTGGCATCTGTGAGGGTTTCAATCAAATTACTTCTTCGGAGCTGGTATCGATCTAAATTTCTTCTAGCTCCACGTTTTTGTGTTCTTTCCGCATTTGTTGTAATAGGTTTGCCTTTTTCAAAATTAGTTTGTTCATCTACAGTCAAAGGGTTTACCCTGACTCCTATTTGAACGATAGATGATTCTTCCGGTGTTTTTCCTTCTGTCACATACGCAAAACCAATGCTGGTAATTCCTAAATCCAATCCTAATATTCTCTTCATGATATTTTGATGTTAATCAGTTTGTTTTTTGATGTTAAATTTCAGGCTTTGAAATTAAATGTTTTATTTTATTTCCCCAAATATTTGGAGATTTAAACAAACATACCTATATTTGCCTCACAATTTTTGAAGCAATTCACAATAAGGATTATTCCGTTGTGAAAACATTTAGCGCCTCGCCTATCTGCGGGGCATTACTTTTTCCCCCACAACCCCTTCAACCAATCTCCCAATTTCTTTTCGGCCGTGTTTTCCTGCACTTTCCAGATGCGGTGATCGATCAATTTATCGGGCATAAATTGCTGTTTGACGAAATGGTTGGGGTAATCGTGGGAGTATTTGTAATCAGCACCGTAGTTCAAGTCTTTCATCAATTTGGTGGGGGCATTTCGTAAATGTAGGGGTACAGGCAGGTTACCGGTCTCTTCTACCAAAGCCAGGGCATCGTCGATGGCCAGGTAGGCTGAATTGCTTTTTGGGGATGCGGCTAAATAGATGGTGGTTTCTGCTAAGATGATCCTGCCTTCGGGCCAACCGATTTTCTGCAGGGCATCGAAACAAGCATTGGCTAACAGCAAGGCATTGGGGTTGGCTAATCCTATATCTTCGGCTGCGGCAATGACCAATCTGCGTGCTATGAATTTGGGGTCTTCGCCGCCGGCAATCATGCGTGCCAGCCAATAGATGGCGGCGTCGGGGTCGCTGCCGCGGATGGACTTGATATAAGCGGAAATGATGTCGTAATGTATTTCTCCATCCTTGTCGTAAGCCATGGGATTTTGTTGCAATTTCTCTGTGACAACGGCATTGGTCAGATGGATGGTTTCGTCCTGATTGGAAGAGCTGACAAGCTCAATGATGTTTAATAATTTGCGGGCATCACCTCCTGCAAAACGTAAAATGGCTTCAGTTTCATCAACTTGAATATCTAAGTTTTTTAACCGTTCATCTGTTTTGATAACGCGGTGCAGCAGTTCCAATAAGTCTTCATCATCCAATGGCTTCAGTATATATACCTGACAGCGGGAGAGTAGGGGAGTGATAACTTCAAAAGACGGATTTTCGGTGGTGGCGCCGATCAAGGTAATGGTACCGTTCTCAACCGCTCCCAACAGAGAGTCCTGTTGCGATTTACTGAAACGATGTATTTCATCTATGAACAATATCGGTCTTTTTCCTTGAGTGAATAAGCGGTTGGATTTTGCCTTTTCTATGACTTCTCTGACATCTTTTACACCGGAGGTAACGGCACTCAAAACGTAAAAAGGATGATCCAATTGCTTGGCAATAATCTTTGCTAAAGTCGTTTTTCCTACGCCCGGCGGTCCCCACATGATAAAAGATGCAATATGTCCGGACTCTATCATTTGGCGCAAAATGGCTCCTTCACCGACCAAATGTTTCTGACCGACAAATCCATCCAATGTCTGGGGGCGCATACGTTCCGCTAAAGGTTGCATATCTTTTTTCGTTTCTTGCAAATGTACTTGATTTTTTTGAAAATAAGGTCATGCTTCATTGTTTCCTGAAGAAGCTTTTTATATTCAGAAATATTTAACTAATTTTGCAAAGATTATTCGTACGGGTAATATAATCTAATGTAATACGTTAATTATATCAGTATCAACTATAAATCATTCGACATTGAAAACATTATTGATTACCGGAGGTGCCGGCTTTATCGGTTCGCACGTGGTGCGACTTTTTGTGACTAAATATCCTGAATATCACATTGTAAATTTGGATGTTCTGACGTATGCAGGCAATTTGGAAAACTTGCGGGATATTGAAAAATTGCCTAATTATACTTTTGTCAAAGGTGATATTACAGATGAAGTATTGGTTCCTGAGTTGTTTGCCAAATATCAATTTGACGGAGTCATTCATCTGGCGGCTGAATCGCACGTAGACAGGTCAATTACCGATCCCTTTGCTTTTGTGAGAACGAATGTTTTTGGCACGACAAATTTGCTGAATGCTGCCAAAAATGCCTGGAAAGACAATATGAAGGGGAAACTGTTTTATCATGTGTCCACTGATGAAGTATATGGTTCTTTGGGCGATACCGGATTCTTTACTGAAGAAACCGCCTATGATCCCAGAAGTCCGTACTCGGCTGCCAAAGCCTCTTCCGATCATTTTGTGCGTGCCTATTACCACACATACGGATTGCCCATTGTGATTTCCAACTGTTCAAATAATTATGGTTCGCATCAGTTTCCGGAGAAGTTAATTCCGCTGGCTATTCATAATATTAAAAATAACAAGCCCATCCCTATCTATGGGAAAGGTGAAAATGTGCGCGACTGGTTATGGGTAAACGATCACGCACAGGCGATAGATGTGATTTATCATAATGGAAAGAATGGTGAAACCTATAATATTGGTGGTCACAATGAATGGACGAATATAGATTTGATCCGTATGTTGTGTAAAATCATGGACAAAAAATTAGGCCGTCAGCCCGGAGAGTCCGCAAAGCTGATTACTTTTGTGAAAGACAGGGCAGGACATGATTTGCGCTATGCCATTGATCCCACCAAATTGTCGGAAGAGTTAGGATGGAATCCCTCTTTGCAGTTTGAGGAAGGGCTGGAAAAAACAGTAACGTGGTATTTGGATAATCAAGAATGGATGGATCATGTTACTTCCGGTCAATATCAGTCTTATTATCAGAAGCAATACGTTGAAAGATAAAAAACAAACAATTTGTTTTTAATATAAAAAATATTATCTTTGCAACCGATTAATGAAGTGTGGAGGGGACTGAATGTCCCCTTTGTTATTGGAAGAAACAAAATAATGATAGATAAAGATTTTGTAAATCAGTTGGTTAGAGAGTATACGCATGAGAAAGAGTTGTTTCTTGTGGACCTGAATATTGCTCCTGACAATCGCATCAAAATTGAAATTGATTCCTTTGAGGGAGTCAGTATTGATGATTGTGCTGATTTAACAAGATTTATTCATTCAAACTTAGACAGGGATGAGGAAGACTATGAGTTGGAAGTTAGCTCTGCCGGTATTGGTTCTCCTTTCAAAATTCATCAACAGTATTTGAAACATGTGAGTAAAGAGGTGGATGTGGTTACTGTTCAAGGTAGAAAACTCAGTGGAGTATTGAAGTCTGTTACCGATGAAGGTATTCAGTTGACGACCACGCAAATGATAAAACCCGAAGGTGCAAAACGTAAAACCACTGTTCATGAGGATGTATATTTAACTTTTAAAGATATTAAAACAACAAAACTGATTATTAGATTCAAATAAAAACATGGGCAAAAAAGAAACTATTAATTTGATAGATACTTTTTCAGAATTTAAAGAATTAAAAGGTATTGATAGGATGACGCTGATAGCTGTGATGGAAGAATCCTTCAGAAGCGTTATCTCCAAAATGTTCGGCAGTGATGATAATTTTGATGTAATTATCAATCCAGATAAAGGTGACTTTGAGATATATCGCAACCGCATTGTGGTAGAAGATGATGAGTTTGAAGATGAAAATACACAAATCAAATTGTCCGAAGCTCAAAAAGTGGATGAGGACTTTGAAGTGGGTGAAGAAGTGACGGATGCACTTGATTTTATGAGTTTTGGTCGCAGGGCAATTTTGAATCTCAGACAGACCTTGTCTTCAAAAATATTAGAATTACAAAAGGAAAATGTTTTTACAAAATACAGCGAAAAAGTCGGACAGATTGTAAATGCCGAACTATATCAGATTTGGAAAAAAGAAATGTTGTTGTTGGACGAAGAAGGCAATGAGTTGTATTTGCCAAAATCGGAACAGATACCAACCGACTTTTATCGCAAGGGAGATACCGTGCGTGCAGTGGTAGCCATGGTTGAGAATAAAAACAACAATCCGAAAATCATACTTTCCAGGGTCTCACCGGTCTTTTTAGAAAGATTATTTGAACTTGAAGTCCCGGAAATCAATGAAGGTTTGATAACCATCAAAAAAATTGCCCGTATGCCGGGAGAAAGAGCTAAAGTAGCTGTTGAATCTTATGATGATAGGGTTGATCCGGTAGGAGCTTGCGTGGGCGTTAAAGGATCGCGTATCCACGGGATTGTTAGGGAATTACGCAATGAAAATATTGATGTTGTTAATTATACGAATAACATCAGTTTATTCATTCAGCGTTCTTTGAGTCCGGCAAGAATATCCTCCATCCGTCTCAATGAGGCAGAACAAAGAGCCGAAATTTACATGAGACCGGAAGAAGTTTCTTTGGCTATCGGGAAAGGTGGCTTGAATATTAAACTTGCAAGCATGCTCACCGGATATACATTGGATGTGTACCGTGAACTTGATGAAGAGGAAGAAACAGAAGATATCTACTTGGATGAGTTCAATGATGAAATTGAACAGTGGGTTATCGATGTGTTTAAAAATATCGGATACGACACTGCTAAAAGTGTGTTGGCCGTGCCACGTCAGGATTTAATCAGAAGAACTGATCTTGAGGAAGAAACCATAGATGAAGCCTTGGCAATATTGCGGGCTGAATTTGAAGATGAGGAATATTATCAGGAAGAAACTCAGGAAGGAGTTCAAGAGGGAAGCCAGGATACTGATTCAGAAGAGGAAAGTGTAGAAGAAATTCAAGAGGAAGAGCAAACTGAGGAGCAAAAAGAAATTCAAACAGAAGAACAGGAAGAAGTTCAGGAGAAAATTCAAGAAAAAGATAATCAAGAAGACAATCAAAAAGAGTAACAGCTAAATAGCCGAGAAAGTTTCTATTTGTCAAACGTTAAAATATAATATACTATATATAATATGCCTATTAGACTAATTAAAGCTTGCAAAGAATTGAATATCGGTATCTCTACCGTTGTAGATTTTTTGGCCAAGAAAGGTAATAAAATCGATGCTGACCCTAATTACAGGTTGTCGGATGATTTGTATTTGCTGTTGGCCAAAGAGTTCAATAAAGATATGGCATTGAAATTAGAGGCAGAGCGTATGACTCAGGAGCGTCTTCAAAAGGAAAAAGCGGCGACTGTCGCTTTGGAAGGGTATGGAGATCAAGCACCTGAAGAAAAACCGGAAGAAATATTTACTGCTGAAACCCCAACGGATCGCTTGTTCAAACTAAAACATGTTGGTACGATTGAATTGGAGGATCCGAAAGCTAAGAAGGAAGAAGTTAAGAAAGCTAAGGAAGTTAAAGAAGTTAAGGAAGTTAAGAAGGCTTCTGTGAAAGAAACAGTATCTGCTGCTCAAATAAAGGAAGAACAAAAAAAGGATGTTGAAGAAGATGCAGTTGCTGTTCCGGCTAAACCGAAACCCAAATCTAAACCGAAATCTGCGGTGGCAGTTGAGCCGGTAGAACAGGTTGAAGACGTAAAAGAGGAAAAATTGGAAGTAGAAGACACAGAAGAATCCGAAGAAGAGAAATTGTTTTCTGTTTCCATTCCCACTCCCGACATCAATATAAAAATTAAAGGTGAGTTGGATTTGGATGCCATCAATCAAACAACTCGTCCTAAAGCCAAAACACGAGAGCAGAAAAAGAGAGAGAGAGAAGAAAAGTCCAGATTAGCTCTTGAAAACAAGAAAGCCTTTTTGGATAAACGTGAGGACAGCAAAAAGAGAAAGAAACGAGAAAGATTTTCTACTCAAAAGATTGATGTTGAATATTTTCCGGAAGAACAACAGAGAAGATCCGACTCACGAGGCGGTACTCCTAAAGTGGATAAAGACAAATTAAGAAAGCCTTTGAAAACTGCTGTTGACCAGGAGGAAGTAGAACGTCAGATCAAGGAAACACTTGCCAGAATGGCAGCTTCGGGTAGAAAAAGAAGCAGCAAGGGAGCTAAGTACCGTAGAGAGAAAAGAGATAGTGCGTCTGCACGTCAGACTGAATTGGAAATTCAAGAACGTCAACAGGAAAAGATATTAAAACTTACGGAGTTCGTAACCGTGAGCGAATTGGCTGTGATGATGGATGTTTCTGTCAATCAGGTTATTGCTACTTGTATGAGCATAGGTGTGATGGTGTCCATCAATCAACGCCTGGATGCTGAAACCATCAATATCGTTGCTGATGAATTTGGGTTTACGACAGAGTTCATCAGTGCAGATGTGGTGGAGGCAATTGGAGATGATGAGCCGGATCGGGAGGAGGATTTGGAACAACGAGCACCTATTGTAACTGTGATGGGGCACGTTGACCATGGTAAAACTTCTTTGCTTGACTACATACGTAAAACGAACGTAATTGCCGGTGAAGCCGGAGGAATTACACAACATATTGGAGCCTACAATGTAAAATTAGATAACGGGCAACGCATTACTTTCCTGGATACTCCCGGTCATGAGGCTTTTACAGCTATGCGCGCGAGAGGTGCCAAAGTGACCGACATTGCCATTATTATTGTTGCAGCTGATGACAGTGTGATGCCGCAAACTGTTGAGGCGATCAACCATGCTTCTGCTGCCGGTGTTCCTATTGTTTTTGCCATTAATAAGATTGATAAGCCGAGTGCAAATCCTGATAAAATCAAAGAAGCCTTGGCTAATATGAATTATTTGGTAGAAGAGTGGGGAGGCAAATATCAATCGCAGGATATTTCTGCAAAGAAAGGTATCGGTATGGCAGAATTGCTTGAAAAAGTGTTGCTTGAAGCTGAATTGCTTGAATTAAAAGCCAATCCTTCCCGACGTGCCGTGGGGTCAATCATAGAATCTTCTTTGGATAGAGGAAGGGGTTATGTTGCCACTGTATTGGTAGAAAACGGTACTCTTAAAATGGGTGATATTGTTTTAGCCGGTACTTATTATGGACGAATCAAAGCTATGTTTAATGAGCGTAATCAGCGCATTGAAGAAGCAAGACCCGCAGAACCCGCATTGATCCTTGGTTTGAATGGTGCACCGCAGGCAGGCGATAATTTCAATGTGATTCCTACTGAGCATGAAGCGAGAGAAATTGCCAATAAACGCGAGCAATTGCAGCGTGAACAGGATATTCGGACCAGGAAACACTTTACTTTGGATGAGTTAGGTCGTCGCATCGCATTAGGTGATTTTAAAGAATTGAACATCATTGTTAAGGGAGATGTGGATGGCTCTGTAGAGGCTCTTGCCGATTCCCTGCAAAATCTGTCAACAGAAAATATTCAGGTGAATGTGATTCACAAAGCTGTTGGAGCTGTGTCTGATTCAGATATCTTATTAGCTGCCGCATCCAATGCCATCATCTGTGGTTTCCAGGTGCGTCCTACTGCATCGGCACGAAAGATGGCTGAACAGGAAGAAATCGATATTCGCTTGTACTCAGTGA
This sequence comes from Bacteroidetes bacterium ADurb.Bin174, assembly GCA_002070265.1. Lineage (GTDB taxonomy): Bacteria > Bacteroidota > Bacteroidia > Bacteroidales > Paludibacteraceae > Paludibacter. The sequence goes on from MWCX01000037.1 coordinate 27,229, forward strand.
TTTACGATGCAATAGAAGAAATCAAATCAGCGATGGAGGGTATGCTTTCTCCGGAAATTAAAGAAGAGGTTACTGCTACCATCGAAGTACGTGAAATTTTCAAAATCACTAAAGTCGGTACAATTGCCGGATGTATCGTGCGGGAAGGAAAGGTTAAAAGAAATAATAAAGTACATGTCATTCGTGACGGGATCGTAATCTATACGGGTGAGCTAGAATCCTTGAAACGATTTAAAGAAGATGTGAAAGAAGTGGGAACTAACTTTGAATGTGGATTGAATATTAAAAACTTCAACGATATCAAAGTAGGTGACATCATCGAAAGTTTTGAGGAAACTGAAGTGCGAAAAACGTTGGATTAGGATAGGGGATAGTGGGGTACTTATCCTATCTTACCTATCAGGTATGCCTTTGTTCGTTCATGTTCAGGATTGGAGAACATTGTTTCAGTGTCCCCGTATTCCACAAGTTCACCTAAATACATAAACATTGAGCGGGAAGAAATGCGCTTTGCTTGTCCCATATTGTGAGTAACAACCAGAATTGTGACCTTCTTTTGGAGTTCCAGAAGTAATTCTTCAATACGTTTGGTTGCAATAGGGTCAAGTGCGGAAGTCGGTTCATCCATCAGCAAAATATCGGGCTTCATAGCCAACGCACGGGCAATACATAATCGCTGTTGCTGACCACCCGAAAGGAAGGTGCCTTTTTTATTCAACACATCTTTTACTTCGTCCCATAGCACCACATTTTTCAAATTGCTTTCTACTATTTCATCTTTCTTGGATTTTGACAAGTGGATACCGTTCAAAGCAAATCCCGCCAAGACATTGTCATAAATGCTCATTGTAGGAAAGGGTGCAGGGCGTTGAAAAACCATACCAACACGACGACGTACATCAATCGGTTCCATTAATAGGATATTCTCCCCATTAAGCAAAATTTCACCATCAACACGGATATTCGAGTAGAGATTGTGCATAAGGTTCACCGCACGAAGCAAGGTAGATTTTCCACAACCCGAAGGTCCCATAATGGCTGTGATGGTATTCCGCTCAATAGCAGCCGATACATATTTTACTGCCATCGTCTGCTTGGTATAGGATACGCAAGTCTTTTTAAATTCAAGTATAGGTATTATTGATTCCATTTCTTTGCAAGATATTTAGCTGTAAGATTCAACGTGAGAACAAATATTAAAAGGAAAAGCGATGCACCCCAAATCAACTCTTGAAGATGGGGATCGTTGAAAAATTCCCAAATGAGTAGCGGTACTGCCGATATAGGCTTATTGATAGACCAACGGATGAAAGAACAGCCCAAAGCGGTAAACATAAGCGGTGCAGTCTCGCCAATAACCCTTGAAATGGCGAGCAGTACGCCTGTAAATATACCGCCGAATGCTGCAGGAAGCTGAACTTTCATCATCACACGTGCCTTATTGCCTCCAAGTGCCAAACCTGCTTCCTTCAGTGAAGCAGGAAGGATTTTCAAAGTTTCTTCCGTTGAACGAATAATGAGTGGTAACATCATGATGCAGAGTGCCACACTGCCAGCAATTGCCGAATAACCTTTCATCGGAACAACTATCCAGATGTAGGTGATGATACCGATAATTACTGATGGGATGCCTTGCACGAGGTCTGTCAGGTAACTGACAATCTTTGCAAAACGCTTTTTTCTGTTTTCTGCCAGGAATGTGCCGCATAGAATACCGACAGGGACAGCTACAACGACAGCCATACTAAGGATTATCATTGTACCGACAATACCATTGGCAATACCTCCGGGTATTGGTTCACCTGCCTCTATGGCTTTCATTGCCTTGTAGGCTGTTGGGGTAGGTTCTGTAAAGAAAGACCACGACAGTTGACTATAACCGCGCAACAGGACTTCTCCCAGTATAGCAAACAGAGGCACAGCCGTAAGTGTGGCGAAAATGCATATCGTCCACAGCATCAACTTGTCTTTTGCTAAACGATGTTTTATTTTTTGATTTGCCATATTAAGAGATTCTTGCGCGTTTAATCATCATTTTACCTATCATGTTGATTACCGCCGTGATAAGAAACAGGATAAGACCGATGGCAATCAAGGATGAAAGTCGTAAGCCGTCAGCCTCTCCAAATTGATTCGCAATAATTGAAGCCATAGAATTACCTGTGGAGGTAATAGAAGTAGGAATATTATTGGTGTTACCAATCAGCATTGTTACAGTCATTGTTTCGCCCAATGCACGTCCGATGGCTAATATATACGATGAAAATATTCCCGAACCTGCTACGGGAAATATTATCTTGCGAACCACCTCGGCACGGGTAGCACCAAGACTATATGCACTTTCTTTCAAATCGTTCGGTACCATTTTAATAAATTCAGCGCTGAGTGATGCAGCATAAGGAACAATCATAATGGCCAACACCAAAGAGGCGGTAAGAATCCCGGAGCCTTGCGGAGAAATATTGAGGGTTATGATGACGGGACGCAAGGTGTAGAAGCCCCATAGACCATATATAATAGATGGAATGCCTGCCAGCAAATCAGTTACGGTACTCAATATGGATGCAACTCGCGAACCCTTGAAATATTCTCCGACAAAGAAGGCTACGGGTAGTGAAAAAGGAATACAAAAAAGAAGAGCCAATAGCGTGGTTAACAGTGTGCCTGTAATAAAAGGTAATGCTCCATACTGTTCGGCTCCTTCGGTATAGCTCCATTCCGATGAAGTGAGAAATCGGAAAAATCCGAAATGCTCAAATGCATCATACGCATCAGTGATGAGGGCGTACACCACGCCCCCACACACTATCGGTATAGTCAATGCAGCTATAAACAGTATTGTTCTATACAGTTTATCGTTCATGGATATTTATCAATCCTTTAGAATTGCCATTCCGTTATAAGTAACGGTCTTCAAATTTTTCATACTTAATTCTTTTGCTTTTGCAGGGAGTGGCGCATAATGAACCTTCGAGGTAACATCTTGTGCTTCATCAGAAAGGATATATTTCATTAAATCAAGTGTTGCGATAGCTTGTTCCCTGCTACGGTCAGAATAGTTCTGTTCTTTATAAATAACCATCCAGGTGAAGCAACTGATGGGATAAGCACCTTCGGCATCAGCATTGGTAATGGAGGTACGAGTATCGGCAGGAATTTCACCCGAAGCTGATGCTGAGATGGTTGTAGATGTAGGCTCAACAAGTTCACCACGCTGATTCATAATTTTTGCGTATGGTATCTTCTGTGCAAAAGCATATTCCGAACCTATATAGCCGATGGAGTTCTTAGTCTGTGAGATTATACCTGCTACGCCCGGATTACCCTTTGCAGCTTGCCCTGTAGGGAAGTTTACAGATTTTCCTGTTCCGTAATTCGATGCCCACATGGGACTGACTTTAGTCAAATAATCAGTAAAGACGAAGGTTGTACCCGAACCATCCGAACGAAATACAGGGATAATTGCTCCTGCCGGAAGATTTACATCGGGATTTAATGCCGTCAGACGAGGATCATTCCAGGTTTTTATTGCACCTGCAAAAATATCAGCAATCACTTCACCTGAAAGATTCAAGCTTTCTACACCATCGAGGTTATAAGCCAAAACCACGGCTCCCATACAAGTAGGAATGTGAATCACAGGAGCCATTTCTTCCATTTCTTTGTCGGACAGGAAAGCGTCAGTACCTGCGAAATCAACAATCTTATCACGTAAGTTACGAATACCACCGCCAGAGCCGATACCACCGTATGCTACAGCATCACCGTTTACTCCGGAAAATTGATCAAATACTACGTTGTAGAAAGGAAGGGGGAATGTAGCGCCTGCACCGGAAAGTTCTTGGGCTTTACGCTCACCATTGCTTGTGCCGCTGCCACCACAAGATGCAACTGCAAGGACAAGCACCAATGTCATAATTGACGAAAAAATCTTTTTCATACTTTTTTACTATTAAATGTTCATATATTATTTTAGAGACCAAAATAACAATTTACGTATGCCCAATAGCCATTTTTTGGACCATCAGCCTTAGGCATAATCATCCTGATATTGGGAGCAATTTTTACATACTTGCCAAGTTTAAATTGTGCACCAAGAATTGCAGCCGACTCGTCTTTTGCTATGTTCCAATTATCCTTTGAATAGAGATCATCGAATCGACCATAAAGTTCGGTGTCCTTTTGCAGTTGAACAGATGTGAACACGGAATAACCGTTTTGATCGGCATCTTTGTTAAATGACGCATTCATCATATGATTATATTCTGCACCGATTCTAAACTTATCAGATTTGTAACCTGCAAATGCAGATATGTTCACAGTATTATCTTTGTCTTGTTCACCACTTTCATTTAAGGATCCGTATAAGCGGACTTGGAAACCTTTGATGGGTGTGAGGGTTGCACCTAAGCCATAGTTGAGACCATCATTCTTTTGAATCTTTTTGTAGCCCTCGCCATTCACAATCATTGCATCAGCAGAAACCCGGTCGGTAAACTTGTAGGCAACTGAAAAGCCCAAATCGGCACTGCTGCCAAATTTGTACTGGTTCTGGAATGATTTCTTAATGTAGCGGTAGCCCCAAAACTTTTCTTGGAAGTAGATTTGCGTATTCGGAATAAGACCTCCGTTTAGCGTCAGATTTCCGGTTTTCCATGAAATCATTGCATATTTAATATAGGCTATACGGTGGTGATCATCCACATCTGAAGATTTGCCGATGTCCATCACACCCTTTATCGAAAGATCATTCCCAAGTTTATACTCATAGCCCAAATAACTACGTTCCAACTCGAAACCACGAATTTCATTTTTTTCCAAAAATCCGGTATGAAAGTTTCCAAATACTTGTACAATTGCTTTGCCTTTCGGCTCTTTTGTTTTGGTGTCTTGTGCCTGTGTTGTAATGCAGATGCAGACTAAAATACCTGCCAACAAGATTGATTTTTTTTTCATTCTTTCATTTAAAAGTTTGACACCGCAAAAGTACAGATAAAGATAAAATGTTTCAAGATTATTTCAATGTCATTTCAATGAAACGTTTAAAGTCACAAAAATACCGGTAAAACATTTCAAGAATGTTTCAAAATAATTAAGCTTTGATTAAATGCTGATTTTGAGAGAAAATATTACATTTTTATTAAATCTTGTCCGGTTATGCTGTCAAGCTCGATTTTTCTCTGTAATTTTGTACAAAATGTACAAAAGTTATATGGCTGCTGAACGAATTTTGATAGTAGATGATGAGGAGACTTTGTGCGAAGTCTTGAAACTTAATCTTGAAAACGAGGGATATGACGTAGATATAGCTTTCAGTGCAGAACAGGCATTGACCCTCGATTTGAAAAAGTATTCGTTGATTCTTCTTGATATCATGATGGGCGAAATCAGCGGAGTCAAGATGGCTAAAATGCTGAAAGCCGATGTAACGACTGCTGAAATCCCGATTATATTCTGCACGGCACGTGATACGGAGGACGATATGGTAATGGGATTGAATATCGGTGCCGATGACTATATCATGAAACCGTACACGGTCCGTAATGTTATAGCACGGGTAAAAAGTGTGTTAAGACGGACTTCGGGTCCTAAGAATAATCCTCCCGTAAAAAAATCAAATATCTTGAAAGTTGATGGCTTGCAACTTGATCTGGAGTTTAAGCGTTGTACAATCGATGGTGTTGAGGTCAACCTTACCAGAAAAGAATTTGAGTTATTGGTATATCTTATTTCTCATCGTGGTAAGATTTGTTCACGTGAACAGATTCTAAGTCGCGTATGGAGTGATGAAGTGGTTGTATTAGACCGCACCATTGATGTGAACATTACCCGTGTACGCTCTAAAATAGGTCCTTACGGTTCTTACATAGTCACTCGTTCAGGTTTCGGTTATGGCTTCCGTGATTAAATTATCCTATCACAAGCGACTTTTTCTGATGTTGCTTGCTTTCTCGTGGACTATTATTATCTGTTTCATCGGATTTCAATATATACGTGAAAAACAATACAAGTCTGAGTTTTTAAGCGCCCAACTTCAATTATACAACCGTCATCTGCTCGAAACGATTGAAGAGGGCCTTTCGTATGAAGAGTATATAGCGTCTCACGAGAAACCATTCGACGACCTTCGAATATCTATTATAACCCTTTCAGGGGCTGTAGTCTATGACAACGAATTGCCACTTGACTCGCTTGATAATCATCTTTATCGTCCCGAAATAGCAAAGGCATTGAAGAATGGCTCAGCTTATCATGTCGGAAGACAATCAGCCAGTGACGGACGAGAATACTTTTATTCTGCAACAAAAGGTGAACGTGTGATTGTACGTACAGCTATTCCTTACTCTGCATCTCTTCGTGAAACCTTAGAAGCCGATTGGACTTTCTTTGGTGTGATGATTTCCATAAGTTTTGTTATGAGCATATTGGCGTATTTTGCAACTCGAAGATTAGGAAAGAATATAGAACGCCTTAACTATTTCGCTGCAAAAGTGGAAAAAGGAGAGTCCTTTGATGAAGATAAGCCGTTTCCTAGCGATGAGCTTGGTTCAATATCAAGCCACATCGTGCAACTATATGCCCAATTGCAACAAACTATTGAAGACAGAGATCGGGCACATGAAGCGACAATGCGTGAGGAACAAGAAAAAATACGCATAAAACGCCAGCTCACGAACAATATCAACCACGAGCTTAAAACACCGGTTGCATCCATACAGGTTTGTCTTGAAACATTGCTTTCAGGAATAAATCTGAGCGAGGAAAAGCGGCAGGAACTCATTGAAAGATCCTATACTCATAATGAACGTCTTCGCCGATTGTTGGATGATGTGTCGCTTATTACCCGCATGGAAGATGGTAGTCAGCTTATCGATAAGGAATCGGTTGTCATTAACAATATTCTCAAAGAAATAGCAGATGAATTGGAGGTTATGCCGGAAGATGAACGAATGACCTTACATTTGGATTTCAAGGAACAAGTAATTATAGAAGGTAATCTTTCGCTGATTGGCTCTATATTTCGAAATCTTATAGAGAACGCAATTAATTATTCGGGTGGAAAAAATATTTTTATCACATTACTTGAGAATACTGACACACGATGTAATATCTGTTTTGAGGATGATGGTCGCGGTGTTGATGAAGAACAACTTACACGTCTGTTTGAACGATTTTATCGGATTGATAAAGGACGTTCCCGCCAAATGGGTGGTACAGGTCTTGGTCTTGCTATTGTGAAACATGCTGTTCAGTTTCACGGCGGTACTATAACAGCCAGCAATCGTCCTGATGGAGGTCTGCGATTTGATTTCTCATTAAGAAAAATTTGATATTATTTGTTATAGGTTTACATTTTCAATTTTCAATTCTGTCTTCAATTTGTTGGCAATCCCAAAGCTTCCATGTTTTTTGAAGTAACTAAAGTACCGAAAGATTGAAAAATTGATTACTTTTGCCAAAACAAATTTTTGTAATTATGAAGAAATATATTTTGCTTTTCATTTTAAGTTTTGTATGTATCTTCAGCATTTTTGCGCAGCAAGAAGTAGCTCAAAACAAAGCAATACCTGTTCTACAAAGTGCTCCCGCACCGGTTGTGTTTTCTGATGATACCCTTTTTTACATTAATGTGCGTCAGATTTCTTTGACTCCCGAAGAAAGAGCAGAGAATATTTCAGAACGCTTAGAAAAAATTTTTGATGAAGATCTCTATCAAAAAAATGGAATTGTTACTTCAATGAATGGAGCTTATGTTGAGGTAGCTTGCGGTGACCTTATCATCATGAGTTTATCGGAGGAAGACGCACTGAGTAAAGGCATTTCCAATCAGGAGTTGGCGGAGCAATACATTGCAGTGATTGACAAAGCATTTAAAAAGGCGTATGAAGAAAAAAGTTTACTGACTATGCTCATCAGAATCGGGTTGGTGTTGTTAGTTCTGACCGGTATTTGGCTGATGATTATGCTTATTCAAAGAGGACATAAATATGTCGAACGGAAAATAGAAGAAAACAGCCATAAATGGCTCAGAGATTTTTCCTATAAAGGATATACGCTTATCACTGCTAAACAGGCAATGACCTTGATTAGTTGGGCGTTAAAATTGGTAAAATGGGTAATTATTATTCTGTTGATTTATCTGTTACTACCACTTTTGTTTAGTATTTTCCCTTTTACCAGAGGGTGGGCATCCACTTTGTTTAATCTGATTTGGAGCCCCTTTAAAAAAATGGCAATCTCTGTGTGGAGGTATCTTCCGAAGCTGTTTACCATCATAGTTATTTATTTCGTTTTTAGATATCTGATTAGATTTGTTAAATACTTTTTTAAAGAAATTGAATCAGAAAGATTAAAGATAGGTAATTTTCATCCTGACTGGGCAATTCCCACTTTTAACATAGTCAGGTTATTGCTTTATGTCTTTATGTTTGTGATGATTTTCCCTAATCTTCCCGGTTCGGATTCTCCCATTTTCCGTGGTGTTTCCGTGTTCTTGGGATTGTTGGTTTCATTGGGGTCATCAACGGCGATTGGCAATATGGTAGCCGGATTTGTCATTACCTATATGCGTCCGTTTAAAATTGGAGACAGGATTAAATTTGGAGATGTTACCGGTGATGTGATGGAAAAAAACTTATTGGTAACTCGTTTGCGCACAATTTATAATGAAGAAATCACCATTCCCAATTCTTCAATATTATCCGGAAATACTACCAATTTTTCGGCTATGGCAAAAACGCAGGGCTTAGTATTAAGTGTTACCGTCAGCATCGACTATAAATATCATTGGCAAGATGTACATGAAGCGCTGTTAGAGGCAGCCTCACGAACTTCCAAGGTGTTAAAAGACAAAAAGCCTGGTGTATTGCAAACGGCTTTGAATGATTTTTATGTAAGTTACACCTTGTGTGTGTATACGCATGAAACCAATAATTTTAATCCGATTTACTCAGAACTGAATCGACATATACTTGATGTATGTAAAGAAAGAAACATTGAAATTGTGTCTCCGCACCTTTTTTCATTAAAGCAAGATGAGTCTTCTAAAAATAAAAAATAACATCATTTTTTGATGATTGAAAAAACTTCTCTATCTTTGCAGTCCGAAATTTTTAAAAACAAGCATTAGACAACAAATAAAAAATTTAAAAACAACTATGATTGTAGTTCCGGTAAAAGAAGGTGAAAACATTGAAAGAGCTTTAAAAAAGTTTAAACGTAAATTTGAAAAAACAGGTGTTGTTAAAGAACTCCGTCGTCGTCAATATTTTGATAAACCTTCCATTCTTAAGCGTGACCAGAAAATGCGCGCTGTTTACGTACAGAAATTGCAAGACGAAGAAGAATAAAAGACTTCAATAAATAAATCGAAAATAGTTTGTTTTTTTGATTTATTTCTTTTATTTTCGTTGCAGAATTGGATACAATCATGTTAAATGGGTTTCTGCAATATTTACAGTATGAGAAGAACTATTCTTCTCATACTGTTTTATCTTATGATACAGACATTAATCAGTTTTTTCATTTTCTGAAAACTGATTCGGAACATTTCTCCCTGAACGATGTTGAGCCTGTTATGATTCAGCAATGGATACTTGAAATGATGCAACAAGGCATGAGTGCCCGGAGTATTTCGAGAAAAGTATCAGCCTTAAAATCTTTTTGGAACTATTTGCTGAAACAAAACTTTACACAGGTTAATCCCACTTTAAAAATTGTTTTACCCAAAACAAAAAAGCCTCTTCCTGCGTTTTTCAAACACAGAGAGGTCAGTCAGGTTATTACAGATCCGCATATTCCCCAGGATAATTTTGAGCGCATAAGAGATGTGTTGATTGTAGCGGTATTTTATATGACAGGTATCAGGTTGTCGGAGCTTATTAATATTCAGGAAAATGACGTTGATGTTGTTGCAGGCGAATTACGGGTGATAGGAAAACGCAACAAAGAACGCATTATTCCGCTTGACAAACTGTTGTGTGAGAAGATATCAATATACATAGACAAGAAAGAAGACCTTGTCGGGCCGGGTACTTCCTATTTGTTTGTAAGAGCAAACGGAATGAAGATGTATCCTAAATTAGTTTCCAATATTATCCGCAAGTTGATGTCGCAGGTTAGTACTCTGCCACAAATCAGTCCTCACGTTTTACGACATAGTTTTGCCACTGCTCTGTTGGATGGCGGTGCGGATATCAATGCAGTAAAAGAATTGTTGGGACATAGTTCTTTAGCAGCTACACAGGTATATACCCATACGGGTTTTGAAACATTGCATAATATATATAAACAAGCTCATCCGCGAGCTAAATAATAAATTGAGCCAAATAACAATGTAAAGAAGGAGGTAATTATGAATTTAAGGATCCAGTCTATTAATTTTGATGCGTCTCAAGCGTTGGAGTCGTATGTAACAAAGAAGACCAAGAAACTGAATAGATTGTTTGATGACATCATTAATGTGGAGGTATATTTAAAAGTAGTAAAACCGGAAGCGGCCGCCAATAAAGAGGCAAGTATAAAAACATCTGTTTCCTCTGCTGAATTTTTTGCTTCCAAGGTATGTGATACTTTCGAAGAAGCCGTTGATTTGTCATTAGAGGCAATAGAGCGTCAAATTGTAAAATTCAAGGAAAAACTCATTAAAAAATAAAATATTGCATATAAAGTTTTGTAGTTCGAAATTTTTGCGTAAATTTGCAAGCCGTTTAAATAAGGGTGTTTAAGCGGCTTTTATTTGGCTAAGAGTATTAATTATCAATACATTGCCTCTTTAGCTCAGTTGGCCAGAGCACGTGATTTGTAATCTCGGGGTCGTTGGTTCGAATCCGACAAGAGGCTCAAAA